>CAZTXW010000032.1:0-21971 GCA_964617345.1 uncultured Sphaerochaeta sp.
TGACGTGAGAGTCCAAACAACGTGGGGATCAAAACAATCGTAGGTAGTGTAGTGTACCGTACTCAGAACCAGGGTCATCGCAGGATGTCCCTGGTTCTTCTTTTTCTCCATTGGTTCTACTTTTTGCGCTTTGATTGACTTTTGTCCCAAATACTATATACTTTTTGGGACAAGTGAGAAGAATAAAATGATCACATATTCAGAAAAAATACAAGAAAGAATTGATGGGTTTAACTCAGACAAAGTATTCATCGCAAATGATTTTTTTGATATTGCAAGCTACGAAACCGTACGAAAGACTTTAAACCGTATGGCAGGAGATGGGAAAATTCAAAAAATTCTCAAAGGCCTCTACTACCAGCCTGTATACAGTCATTTGATTGAAGAGCATGAAGCTCCATCTATGCACCAGGTAGCCTTAGCCCTTGCAAGAAAATACAATTGGACCATTGCCCCATCAGGAAACACTGCACTAAACATGCTTGGATTATCCACTCAAGTGACAGCACAATGGACATATATTTCAAGTGGCCGACATGTGAAGCATACCTTGGGGAAAAGTACCTTAAAGTTTAGGCAGGTAAAGAATAGTGAAATATCTAATATGGCCATAGAAACAGCAATGGTCATCCAAGCGATAAAGGCCATTGGCAGAGAAAAAATTACCGAAGAACAGATGACCATCATCAGGAGAAAATTAACTTCAGGCCAAAAGAAGAGGCTACTTGAAGAATCAAAATATTCAGCACAGTGGATATATCAGGTGATTAGAGCAATATGTGAAGAAGCAGATGAATAAAAGTTTTATCCAAGGACATGGGCAAGGTATGAAGAAGCAACAATCGAGACAATAAGACTTATACCTGATGAATATCGATTTGAAGAGATCAGAAAAGATTATATGGAGATGAAAGAAATGTTCTTTGGAGCGTATCCTACATTTGAAACATTAATAGGTGAAATAAAAAGAACCGAGATTAAAATCCATACAAGTAAATAGTAATAGCTTTTATCTTCACGAAGAGAAAAAGAGATCAGCCCAATAAATTTCAAGAGCTTGTCCCAAATGTTGTATAATATTTGGGACAATCAAGAATGAGCGGAACTGTATTGGCTCAATTTTGTATGATGATGTAGAGGTAATCTTTAAAGATTCCATGAGGAGATTTCCTAGTAATTTCAGACCAATTTCTTTTCCCTGGTTTACCTATATTTGATCCTTATACTTGCGATACAGCCCACGAAACTGGTCGTAGGTAAGGTTGAGCAGCTTGGCCGCCTCCTTCTGGTTGCCCTCACTACGCTTGAGGGCTTCCTGGAGATAGGAGAGCTCAAGCTCCTCCCGTGCCTGCTCATACCGAGCAAGATCGAGGTCCTGCTCAACAACTGTGGATACTTCATTTGGTTCTGCGTAGGGATTGGCAAAAGGGTCGAACTGCACCTCTTCAATGATTGTGGTGTCGCTGCGGTAGACAGCCCTTTCCACCACATTCTTCAGCTCACGCACATTACCCGGCCAGCTGTATGCCATAAGGTGTTCTACCACCTGCTTGCTGAATCGGGGCATCTCGCTCTTTCCACACTCCAGGGCCATCTTCGAACTGAAATAATTGGCAAGCAGCATGATGTCTTCCGACCTTTCTCTCAGCGGAGGGAGAAAGAGCACCTCAAAGGAGAGCCGGTCCAGGAGGTCCTCCTTGAACTTGCCCTCCTTGCAGAGCTGGGGAAGGTCGGTATTGGTCGCTCCGATGATCCTGACATCAACCTCATGGGTGACCGACGATCCTACACGCTCAAAGGTTCCGTACTCCACTACCCTGAGAATCTTCTCCTGCACTTCCAAGGGGATGAGCCCTATCTCATCAAGAAAGAGGGTTCCCCCCTCAGCTTCCTCAAAGCGTCCTTTCCGTGTCTTCTGAGCTCCGGTGAAGGCGCCCTGCTCATAGCCGAACAGTTCGGTTTCGATAAGAGAGGGGGGAAGGGCCGCACAGTTTACGGTAACCAGAGCCTGTTGCCATCGTGGTGAGAGGAAATGAAGCCTCCGTGCAGATCCTTCCTTACCACTGCCTCTCTCTCCTACCAAAAGGACTGACCGATTGACCTTTGCCGCACGACTGAGCTGTGCCTGAAAATCTAGAAAGGTTTCGCTTTCCCCAAGAAGTTGCTGGCTGTACCCTACCTGATTAGATTCCATATTTTCTCCCCTTTTGGTAAAATGGACCAATGTTGGTAGGTTTTACCAACTTCACGATATCATACAAGCGACACCCTGTGAAGCAAGAATCGCTTATGGTGTGCATAGAAAGGGTTTACGATCTTTTTCTTATTCCTTTTGATAATTGGCATGCTTTATGCATATTAGTTTATAGACAAACAGGTGGTACCGCTGTACTACCCAAGGAGAGTACTATGGGAGTTTTTTCAAGATTCTTAGATATTGTAAATGCAAACATCAACTCACTTCTCGACAAGGCTGAAGACCCAGAGAAGATGATCAAGCTGATGATGCAGGAAATGGAAGATACACTGATCGAGCTCAAGAGCTCCTGTGCAGCCAAGATGGCTAGCAGGGCCAAGACCGAGCGTACCTACAAGGAACAGGAAAGTGCAGTCGCCCGTTGGCAGAGCCGAGCGGAGCTTGCGATAAGCAAGGACCGTGAGGACCTTGCAAGGGAAGCCTTGCTGGAGAAGAAAAAGGCCCTTGATACCATGGAGAGGCTCGCCTCCGACCTGAAGGTAGCCGATGAGACCATCAAGGTCAGCAAGGATGAGATCAACCAGATCGAGGATAAGCTGGTGACAGTCAAGCAGAAATACCAGATGATGGTTGAGCGTGCAAAGCGTGCCCGTGAGGAGCAGGCTGCCCAGGAGACCCTCAGGCGTGCTGCTGAATCTGCCACCCATGACCGTTTCTCGAATATGGAAGAGAAGATTGACCGTATGAAGGCAAACAATGACCTGAACAAGTACGAAAGCAGCTCGCTGGATGACAAGTTCAAGGACCTGGAAGAGATGGATGATATCGATGCTGAAATAGCGGCTCTTCGTAAGCGTGCAGGCCTCTGACAGGGAAGGGAGTTATTGAATGGAAGCGGTATTTATTCTGATAGTCATCTTTTCCTTTATTATCATCATCTCAACCCTAGACGAGAAGGCCAAGGCGAACAAGCGAAAGATGGACGCGGCTCTGAGGATGAGGGAGATGGAAAGCGGGTATCCGCCAGGAACCTACAGCGGCTATAATCCAAAGCATAGGAAGAGAAAACGGTCTAAGAATGACGACGATGACTTTGACTTTGACTTTTCCTCCATGGCAGGGCCTAGCAAGGAAAACCAGAGAGAGGTGCTCAAGAAAGGGATTGAAGACCTTCAGCAGCGCCTGGACAATATTGAGACAATAATGCAAAGCCGTAAGGCAGCAGATAAGGAAGATAAGGAATGATTGGTATGGCAACAAAAAAACTCTACAGATCACCCCGAGGAAAAGTCTTCGGAGTAGCCACAGGATTAGCTGAGTGGCGTGACTTGAACCCTGACATGGTACGGCTGATTATATTTATTGCAGTCGTTTCAACTGGCTTTTTTCCTGGAGCCATCATGTATCTGGCGGCAGCGCTCATCATACCGATGAACCCTGGTCCCCAGGCCTTTGAAGGTGAGTACTATACCTCACATAAGGAGAGCCAAAGTGATGAGGACTTGCAAGCCGAGTATGATCGCCTGAAGAAGAAGGTCGAAAAGATGGAAAACGATATGTTCAATAAGGAACGTGACTGGGACGACAGATTCCACAAAGGATAAGTACAACATGCTCAAGGATTCCAAAGCCAACAAGATATTCCTTATTGTAGTGATCAGCATCCTTGCCATCCTCTTCTCCATGGACTTTGTCTGGCAGAAGCGTGGCAAGGAGAACCGGTCGGAACTGTCCTACTCCTTTTCGGCAAATGACTCAGTGAAGATCGTCACGGTAAGCACTGATATTGTCCTAGCCCTTGATCCAAAACTCAAGGAGGCTGTCATAAGCATTGGGGAAAATGACAAGAAGTATCTGAATGTGGGGAAAAAGGGAAAAGAGTTGTCTATCGTGGTCTCCCCCCTCTCCAGAGGCTTCCTCAACTTCTTCACCAGCCAGGCAACTCCTTTGGTAGTTACCCTACCCCAAGCGAGGGTTGACCAGCTAAAGATTGAGACAGGCAGCGGGGACATCCTCTTCATGCAGGACTTTGAGGCACAAAGCATTCAGATCAATAGCATCAGCGGCGATATTGATCTGCTTAATCTGAAAGCGACTGATGAACTCTCCATCAAGACGGTCAGTGGTGATATCAGCGGCTACTCTGCTACAAGCAAAGATGTGCTCTCCTTTGGATCCACCAGTGGTGATTTCGAGGTTGGAAGGCTGGGAGGCAAGGCCCTCTCTCTAGGCACGACCAGCGGGGATATAGAGGCTCAAGTACATATCCTTGCTGGAGGTAGCCTGGAAGGCTCCTCCACCAGTGGTGATCTGGAGCTTGATCTGAGCAAGACAGAGGATCTGGATATACGTGCCACCAAGGTAAGCGGAACCATCCTCTTCAATAACCAAAGGCAGGAAAGCTCCCCTGCTCTTGCCAGCACGGGAAACAAGCAGACTGTGGTCAAGCTGGCGACGGTGAGTGGGGATCTGGATATTCGGTTCTAGGAAGAGAAATATTTTCCAAAAGAAATTCAGAAATACTTTGTGTTGGTGTGTTTTCTGAACTACACCATACATATGATTACTCTCACTAAAGAAAGGAAAGGTACCTAGTCAATTACTAGCGTCGCATCCGTCACGGGTGCGTGGATTGCTATTGCATGATAGATTATGAAGAAAGAAATTAGAAATTAAATGTACCCCCCCTCTCCTGCCTCACGGCAAGAGAGGGGGTGTTGTTTTCAAGAATCTCGGTATCTCCCTCCGGAGCAGGAAAACACAAAACAGCAATGAAGTTCCTTAAGAATAGGCACCAATCGAAATCTTTCAGAGTGACCAATCCCAAACATTCTTGAATATTAAACAACTTTGGAGAATTTCAATAATTTTAAAATTACCCTTATGAAGACTCTATTCAATGATTTTTCAGTCTTTTTGCCGAATAAAAGGTATGTGAATAACATTTATTAATTATATGTATTAATGTATACTTTATGATTATTTTATTTTAAGTTTTATTAAACTATTCTTTATTCTTATTATTGTTTGAATTGCTTTTTTGGCTAAAATCCTATACTCTCTATAGTATGAAGGAGCAGCTAAGATGCCTGATGCCCTAAGCACAAACATTAGGAGACTTATGAAAGCCCAAGGGATGACGGGTAAGGCCCTTGCAGAAAAAACAGGCATAAGTACAGTCTCACTCTCAAACATCTTGAATAACAAAGTAACACCTAAAACACAGACGATACTGAAGATTGCACTACATTTGAACTCCTCAATGGATGACTTGTTTAGGCCGTGTACCCAACTGCAATCACTACGATTCAGAACCAATTTATCCATTTCTGCTCGTGAAATAGCACTACAAGACATTATCATCCTCAATGCTGCAAAATGGATCAATGACTACTGCAATCTTAGTAATGATTTGATCACCTTTGATCCAACAACTTACAAGGCAATTGACTTTACTCTTGGAGTGATAGATGAAAAAAAACCAGAAGCAATTGCTGCCAAAGTACGCGAACATTGGCAAGCAGGGAATAATCCTATAAGAAATATTACGGAACTTGTGGAAGCCTCTGGGGTCAAGATTTGGTTAAGAGATTTTACTATGCAAAAAATGTTTTCATTTTCAATAGGGCAACCTGATGGAGGGCCCGCCATAATAATTAATACGAATGCTCATATTTCTGCTGAACGTCAAGTTTTTGCAATTGCCCACGAACTGGGGCATATCCTCATGCATCCTGCATCATTTTCTCCTAGCAAATCACGCAAGCACGAAAAGGAGAACAGTGTAGAAGAAGAGGAAGCTAACAGGTTTGCTGCAGAATTATTACTACCCAGTGAAGCATTCAAACGTGATTGGACTAAAAACCTTGCAGTCCCATTTGTCCCTAGAGTCCTCTTCATAAAAAGTAAATATTCAGTTAGCTACAAGACAGTACTGAAGCACTTTGCGAATACCAACGGTAGTGATGATGTATATGCATTCTTCTTGAGCAGGTACAAGGCTATCAACAAACTTAACTTCAGAGGGAAACGAGACATTGCGGCTGTGAATCCGGAATGGGTTGCCAAGCAAGAACTTGATTCCCCTCCAACTGATAACCCCCTTACGAGCAATAGATTTATGTCTGATGTCTATAGGGCTTACAAGGCTGGGATTATCCCAAACGAATCAAAGCTCAGTGATATTCTACAATGCACTTTCGACCAAGCAACTTACCTTGCCAGAGAATGGAACAGAAAGGAACTCCCTACCAAATCGCTATACTAGGAGGAACAAATGAACGCTAGTATCACCATCAAATCAATTGGACCTATAACCCTCGCTCAATTTGAGATCAAGCCATTGGTAGCAATAATTGGGCCACAGAGTTCAGGGAAAAGCACTATCGCAAAACTTGTCAGCTTTTGCCAATGGCTTGAAAAACGCCTCATCCTTGATGGCGAACTTCCCTGTACGATACAAGATGGTCTTTTTGAGTTTCATCACCTAAGCAAAGAATACTTCTCTTCCAAAAGTGATGTTCTCTACATATCTGAATCCATAGAGATACACATTGATGCAAAAAAGACCATCACCTACAAAGTCCTCAAGAGTGAGAGGTACCTGCTGACAAAAAACATCTATATCCCGTCCGAACGTAATTTTGTATCTGTAATCCCAAACCTTGGACGATATAACGAGATGCAAGATAACATCATGAACTTCCTTTATGATTGGGGAACAGCTAAAACACATTTCACAAATCCCAAGGATATCCTTAATCTGCCTGTACAGTATCTCTACGATAAGAAGGGAATGGATATAGTCCAACTTTCCGATACAAAAAAGAAACTCCTTCTTGGAAACTCCTCAAGCGGGCTACAGTCGTTGATACCGTTGGTAATCCTCCTGGAGTACCTCTCCTCTACACTCTATAAAAAGGACCGCGTACTCTCTGTTGACGAACGTCTTCGACTCGAAAAGCTTCTTTCTACTACCAGTACTACTTCATCTGAAGCAATTCGGGATCAATTCACCCAGTACAAATATACCAACTTCATTCTTGAGGAACCGGAGCAAAACCTGTTCCCTGACACCCAAAAAGATCTCGTCTACCACCTTATTTCCATTGCAAAATTCAGAAGTAGCCTCAAACATAAAATCCTGATGACCACGCATAGTCCATATATCCTATATGCCATCAACAACTGTCTTTTGGCAGGACTGTTGGAAAAGGAGCCTCTAGACGAACAGGATAAGAAATTGCCTTGCTATGTCAGCAGAATAAAGATGGAAGAGGTCTCCTTGTTCAAGATTGAAGAGGGAGAGTTGAAAAGTATTCAAACAGAAAAACATGGACTTTTGGGGGATCATTATTTTAACCAATCCCTTTCAGGCACTTTGGATGAGTTTTATCAGCTGATGGATTACTTGTATGAATAGTGCAAAACTACAGGCGCAAGAGATTGCCCATCATACAGTTGGAAGAAAAGATTGTGAGACTCTGTACTTGATAGATACAAAACACGTCATCGGCGGTTGTGTAGAAATTCACGAGACAATCCCAGCACAACCCTATGTTCTGATTGAAAACAAGAATAGGCTAACCATAGAGTATGATCTCTTTGGAGAGAATGCCCTCATCGATTCTGACGGGACGCAGCATGAGCAGTGTGAAGCTATCTTTTGGCCTAAAAAAGGTGAGCATGCTCATGAATGGACTTTCTGCATTGAAACAAAATATACAAGAGATGCCTCCTCAGCTAAAAATCCTCACAACAAATATCCTCAGAAAATGATTTCTCAGCTCTGCTCTACCGTTTTCTGGTTTAGGAATCAAGGATATCTTGATACCAGGAAAGTTCACTGCGTACCAAGTTTCCCAACGATTCCTGACGTCTCATCGATGAGCTCATTGTTCCAATTACCACAAAACCGATTTCTGATACAGGGTGAAAATCTGAATATCATGGAGATAGCAGAGAAGTATAATATTCTGATAAGATATGCCAATAGGATTCGGATTCTGACTGAAAAACGCATCAAGTTCAACGCAACCGTCACATAGCAGAGATAGTGCAGGAGCTAAAAATACCGGTGCATATCTGCAACCCGGTACTTTCAGCTATCTATTGTTCCTGTAGTTCTCAGCTACCCTAATACTCCAAAGCAACCATTGCATGCCCATTCACCTTAGGAATGGTAAAACTCTGACGCCCATCAGAGCTGTGCTCAAGTTCTATCTCGACCATCTCTGGGACAAGGAAAGCCTTGTTGGCCTTCTTCTCCAAGGACAAGGAGATGGTAAGATCATGGAGGGGAATTACATCCTCGATGGTATCAAATTCACTTCCTCGCCTTTCGGGTATGTAGTGCAGGGCATGTACGACATAACGATTTGTATTTGGCTGCTCATTTACCGTTGCCATGACGGTAGAAGGCCCGTCATGTTCAAGCATTCCCCGTCCCATAAGCATCTCGATAGAGTTGCTGACCAAGGTTTTATACCACAAGGGGTTATACTTGCTATACGACGCAAATATGGGATGGATAAAATGGATGTGTCCACCCTTTCTCACCACAGCAGGGTATCCCTTAGTGAAGGAAGAGGGAGTATGCCTGTGTGAGCAGTAGTGTTCCCATGTCCTGTTGAAGAAAGGAACATCGACAAAACTCACCACTTCACACCCATCCTTGGGCTCGACCATCATGGCCTTGTCATACATCACGTAATTGGCATCAGCCAAACCTTTACCAAGGGCACCTGTAGCAACGATAAAATCAGGAGAGTATGGAGCTTCTTCGGTAACCTCAAAGCCCCAGTCGACACTGGTTCCATCGAGGGACTTATAGGTTGAAATGAGTTTGCCGCCCCCCTTCACATACTCTGCTACGGCTTTTTCAAACTCAGGGGTAAGAGAGACAAGGTCAGGCAAAACCACCAGCTTGTACTGTGACAGGTCTTCTACCTGGTCGATGACATTGAACTGGTAGCCAGCTTCCTGTAGCATTCTGCAACTACCTTCGATCTCAGGGGAAAAATATCCTTTGGGTGTTCCCCAGAAACCATCGGGAGAGACTACAGCCATCTCTACCAGAGGCTCTGCCCCCCTGCACCATGGCTCTTTCTCCTCTACAGACTTGTACACCCTACCGATGAGAGCATACGCCTCAGGCGCAAGATCTCCATAGGGGTGCAGCTGATCCCCGATACTGATCCCCGCATTCAAGGCAAGGGAGCGGAAACATTCGAACTCTAAGGCGGCATCACTTTTCAGTGAGTGAAAATCGCCCCAGGCCGTATGGAACTTGCCGGTCATGCCAATGCAGGGAAGACCCAGCGTCCGTGCATAGCGCACTGTTATGGTAAAATCCCAGTATCCCCAACCACCAGACGGCAAGGATTCAAGCTCTAGGTGGGTAAATCCATCGATAATCTGTCGGTGAGTAGTCCGCACATGGCTATGATTATAAAACAGGGGTATGTCCGCCTGGACTTTCCGAAGCTCACCGCTTACATACTCTGTAAAATCCTTGATGACCTTCCTTGTATAGGTGATCCTATCACTTTTGCAAGAGGGGTCCATCCCCTCTTCGATCATACCCTTTTTGCAATGGGCACAAGAGCACTCCTTTACATTGATGATATCCATGAAGAGACCATCAGCAGGGTACATCTCAAGGACCTCTTTTGCCTGCTCAACAACAAATTCCCGATAAGGTGTGTTGAGACAGAGCTGGCGGTAGAAGCCAGGCTGGTAGGGTCCTGATCCTACAGGACGGCCAGTTTCATCCATCACCAACCACTCAGGGTGTTCGGTTGCCATAAGGTTATCCCACTGCAAGGGCAGGTAGACGGGAACCTTGATGTCCCTCTTGTGGCAGGCCTCTATCTGTTCACCCAAGAGGTCCTTGCATGCTAGATGCGGGTGAATTCTCTCAGGAAACTTCTTTGACGGATAGTAGAGCCATCCATGGTGACAACGGGAAAAGCAGGTAATGGAATCCACACGAGCCTCTTGCAAGACACTTGCAAACCGCTCAGCATCAAAATCCTTCCCAATACCCTCAATAGCCTCGCTAGTATGAAAATCCAAGTGAACCTGTCTCATTCGAAAATCATGCATATACATTTACCCCTTTACGGCACCAGCCACCATACCGGACTGGATTTGTTTTTGAAACAACATATAGACGACAACCATAGGAATGGTGGCAAGTACGATTGCAGCGAACATAGGTCCCATATCAACGGTCTTTTCCCCGGAAAAGTAGAGCATGCCTAGGGAGATGGTGTATTTGACCTTGTCGCTGAGGAAGACCAGTGCAAAGGTCATCTCATTATAACAGGTCAAAAAGGTAAGGATGCCGGCAGTGGAGAGAGCCGGAACAGAGATGGGCACAAGGATGTTGAAGAATAGTTTAGGGACCGAACACCCATCGATGATTGCCGCTTCATCTATCTCCTTGCTGATACCCTTCATATACCCAGTCAGGATGAATACTGCTGTGGGCAGGTTAATGGCAATATATAGGAGGGAAAGCGTGGTAAGGCTGTTGCTTTTCAAGAAAGGCACCTTTGTCACCATTTTGGCTAAAGGAATGAGCGTTGCATAGATGGGCAAGACAATTCCTGTCAGGAACAGGGCGAACACGGCCTTATTATACTTGAACTGAGTCCTACCCAACACAAAGGCGATCATACTTGAAAACAGCAGGACACCAAGGGTGGAGCCCACCGACACGAGAAACGAGTTGAGGATACTCCTGTCGATCCTAGCGCCAAACAACGCTATGGCGTAGTTGTTCCATACCGGCTTGGTCGGAAAGTTCAACATGGATCCGAATATGCCATCATTATCTTTCAGGGAGGAGAAAATAGTGACGAGGAAGGGATACAGCGTGGCAAATGCCCACACTATCGCAAACAACCACAATACATAGTAGGAAGTACCTTTTCTGACCTTTATCATCATCAGTCCTCCTTTCTAGAGAAAATCTTATTGGTCAGAAGGCTTAAGGTAACCCCCGCAACCAGAAGGAATACACCAATAGCATTACCTACGCCAAAGTTCCTATAGACAAATGCCTCGTTGTACAAAAGGGTGGTAGGCATCTCAGAGGCATGGGAGGGACCTCCCCCTGTCATTACAAAGACAAGATTGAAGTGCTTGATGCACCCCGTCACACACAAAATGGAGAAGATCTTAAAGGATTCATTCATCATCGGAAGCGTGATTCTCGTCAGCTGATGCCAGCTGTTAGCTCCATCAATCTTAGCTGATTCATAGAGCTCAGTGGGGATGGAGACGATGCCTGCTGAGAAGATCAGCATGTTCAACCCCGCATACACCCACTCATTGACCAGTACAATGGTGAAGATTGCCCAATCGGGGTCACCCAGGAAGTTTGGAGCCTGGATTCCAATCGCTTTTAAGATAATGGGCACTACCCCGCTTTCAGGAAATAGCATGTAGACCCACATAAGGCCTACTGCAGTCATAGGTAGCACCACGGGCAGAAAATACGTGGTCTTAAAGAACCCTTTCATCCGGTACTCTTTATTGATGATAAGGGCCAATACAAAGGAAAGGGGCATCAGGACGACAAAGCCCCCAAGCATGAACCAACCAACATTGATCAAGGAGTTCCAAAACTTCATGTCCTTGAATATGACACTGTAGTTGTCCAAGCCGACATACTTCATTGGTGAAATTGAGATGCCGTTCCAAGAGTAGAACGACTGGATAACAGACTCTACAATAGGCGTTAAGACCAAAAAAGCAAAAATAAGAACACCGGGGGCTAAAAACGCCAAATGCCATCCCACCTGTTTTTTATTTCCAACAACCATATGCTATCCTCACATAGATCAAGAGGACAGTTTCCTATCCTCTTGATCTTAAACATCTCTAATACTTATCTTTCTGCATTCACTACTAGCATGATCTCATCTGCACACTGCTTGGGAGTCTTGCCAACAAACAGCCCTTGCAGGGCAACTCGAACGGTCTCAAGCATCTTTGGATTAGCATCGTAGTTCTGGATATCAGATCTGAACTCTTCTGCCTTGTCATATGCATCAGCTACCTCAATGGAGATTCTTGATACAACAGAGGGATCAGACTCAAAGAAAACAGGATAGACGCCACCTTTGGATACTGCTTGCTGTTCCTTGGCAAAATCACCACGGGTAAGCTCCTTCAGAAGCACTATAGCTTTCTCTATCTTCGCCTTGTCCCCGGTATTTACCACGGAGAGACCACCGTTGGTCCCACCCTGCCATGAGTTAGCAAACTCAGGGTTAATGGTTGGGAAAGGGATAAAGGAGATATCATCGGCAAGGGGAGTTGTAGCGGCTGTACCAAGATACCAGGTACCATCAAAATGCATAGCGGCCTTTCCTGAATGGAAATCGGTCCTTGCCATGTTGGTATCCTTGTTGATGGTATTAGCACCGAAATACCCACGCTTGTTGTAGTCAAACAACATCTGATAGAGCTTCATGATCTTAGGGTCATCATAGGAGAGCGTTCGGTTACCCAAAGCTGTAACAGCTTCTGAACCATAGGACTTCATGACCAGGTTATTGAAGAAGTGTCCTGCACGATAGACATCCTTCTCACCTAAGGACAAGGGAATGTATCCGTTTTTCATGAGCTCTTCACTGACCTGTTCAAACTCTTCGATGGTTGTGGGAGCTTCCAAACCCAACTCTGCAAAAATTGCCTTGTTGTAAAAGAGTCCAACAACATAGAAGCTTGTGGGCAGACCATAGAGGGCGCCAGGATAGTCTGCATATTTCCAATCATCAAGGATTGGGAGGAAATCAGCTTTCCACTGGGGATCGGCATCCAAGTAAGGTTGCAGATCGACAAGAATTCCACTTTCAACATAGTCAGCAGTTCTAGCCCCACCATAATCAAAGAAGATGTCAGGGAATTCGCCAGTGGCAAATCTTGTACGAAGCTTGTTGTAGTAGGACTTTTCATCACCGATCATCTCGGAGACAACCTTGATGCCATTGTCCGCAGCATCGACTTGGGCGATCTTCTCTCTGAAAATCTTACTTGAAGGGGTATCACTCGACCATTCTGCTATAATTGAGATGGTTGTATCAGCTTTTTCATCAGCAACCTTCTGATCCTTGCCACCCTGGGCAAAAATCATCATAGGAATGAGCATTGCAAGAGAAACCAGAAGTAAAACCTTTTTTTTCATATAACTCTCCTCCTTAAGGATATATCCATTTTATCATCCCAAAACCCAGGTTCACATGGAGGATTATTAGCTACCTTATGGATTATTCTCATGTTGCTGTTTCATGAGTACATTGGGAGGAAACCCGAATTTCTTTTTGAAACACTTGCTAAAATAGAACTGATCATTGAAGCCGACACTCAACGCCACCTGTTGGCAGGAGAGAGGAGCAGAATCCAGCAGGGAATACGCTTTTTCCAGACGAATGCCAGTAAGAAACTCAATGACAGAGATCCCCATCTCCTCCTTGAACTTGGTGCTTATGTAGTTGGGATGCGCACAGACTCCTAGTGCGATCATATCTAGATTCAGCTGTGGTTGGGCATAGTGACTGACCAGGTACTCGCGCACCCTTTCAACTAGGGGAGGGCCCTCTCCCGTTGCATCCTGGTAGGCTTCAAGGACAAGGGCCTTCAACCATGTAATATACTCGGTAAGGGAGGAGAACCTCTCCAAAATCCACAATGAAGAGTGATTCTCCCAAGGAAATCCAGAAACCCCATGGTTTGTATGTTTTACAAGAGTAATAAGGTCGGCAGTATAGCATTCAAGCTGCAGAGGGCAGGTAATCTCGCGTAGCTGAGGTTCCAACAGATCATAGAGAAGCCCACCATTGCCCGCTTGTACCAATGCTTGATTTTGCATCATGGTAGACCTGACTGATACAAGGGAACAATCTGGGAGGTTCTGGTTGTAGTGATACACCTCTGGGGTAAAAAACCGATTGAGCAAAACACGGCGCAACAGGACAAAGCCCTCCCTCAAGGGTACTTTTTCATTGCAGGGGTTGCCCAAAGCTGAGTACCAAGTGGGGGGCAGTTTGTCCACGACATGGGTTTGTCCGGGCTTTAACAGCCCTAGGGTCATCCCATTGGGAAGAAAAAAAGTCGGAACATCAGGAATGTTTTCAGCGAGGAGCCCGTTGATAAGCAATAGACGATTGCCATGGGGAGACAAAACCATGTCCGCAAGATGGGCCGAGAGTTGCTCTTGAACATCTTCGCCACAGAAATACCTATAGAGAATATCCGTATCCTTTAGCTGGTCGTATTCGGATGCAATTGTTTTCTGCTTGGTCTCCCAGATAAGGGAGGTTACAGCCCTTTCCATTGCTTCAAGCAACAGTCGAGAATCGATGGGCTTGAGCAGATAGTCACTGGCACTGTTTTTAAGGGCTGAAACCGCATAATCGAACTCATTGTATCCGGTAAGGATAATGAACTTGGTGAGGATGCCCGCCTTACGGCTCTCTTGCAGCAGTTCAATTCCAGACATATGGGGCATGGCAATATCCGTGATGATGATATCAGGGGCCAAGGTAGTGAGCATCTCTTGCGCCTTGAGACCATCATCAGCCATACCAACGACATCATACCCAGCTTCTCTGAGGTGTTTGGCCAGTCGCTCCCTGATGATATACTCATCATCAGCAATGACAACCCTACAAGTGTTAGGCGTCTTTCTCACATCATGCCTCCTTTGGGATTCTCACAAATACCGTTGTCCCCTCTCCCACCTGTGATGAGTACTCCAGTCCAAACTGCTCACCAAAGAAAAGCTGCAGTCTCTTGTGAGTGGCACACACACCAATGGACCGGCCTGTAGATTTTGGGAGAAAAGGGTCTTCAAGCATGAGCGTTTCTAGTGTTTCTGCGTCCATCCCTATCCCATTATCAGAGAGAGTAAGCACTATATCACCCTCTTGGGATTCCACCATCAGAGAGAGGTTCCAAACGCCTTTTTTCTTTTTCAGCCCGTGGTAGATTGCATTTTCTAACAGAGGTTGCAGGGTAAACTTAACAATGGGATAGTGCATCAGCCCAGGCTCAACCTCTAGGGAAAACTGTATCTTTCCATTATAGCGTACATTCTGTATCTGCAGGTACAGTTCGGCAATGTGCACCTCCTGTTCGATAGTAGAGACCAATTCACCTCCCGACAAGACTGACCGATAAAAGGAAGCGGTAGCCAAGATGAGTGCGATGGAATCCTCTTTCCTGTCCAGTTCGATCAGGCCGCAGGTATTTTCAAGGATGTTGTTCAGAAAATGTGGATTCATCTGTGCCTGCAACAGAGAGAGTTCGTATTGTTGCACCTGTTCCTGCCTGAGAAGGTCCTGTTCTACAAAGTTTGCGATTCTATCGATCATCTGGTTATACACCTTAGCCAGACGCCCCACCTCATCCTTTCCCGGTACCTGCAGGTAAACTCTCTCTGCCGGATCTTCAAACAAGCTCATGGAATTTTCCATCTTCCTCAAGGGTTTTGTAATGGTCTTTGATATGAAAAAAGAGGAAAATAGGGTGATAATCATAGAGAAAAGCCCTAGCAGGACCAGTTCCAAGCGAAGTTTTCTTGAGGGTGCAAGCAGCTCATCATAGGGAACAACATTCACGATATGCCACCCTGCACGGGGGTAGTGAAACACTTCATACAACAGTCCATCCTCAAATATCTTCGCTTCTCCTGAAAAACCGAGGCAGAATGCAAGTTCCTCCTCGCCAAGTCTTGAGGTTATCTTCGCACTCTCTTGGTGGGCAACAACATATCCCTCATCATCGATGATGAACACCTCCCCTCGCTTGCCGATTATGCCCTTGCTGAAGGAGTCAACAAAGAGGGAGAGAGGGATATCAGATTCGATTAATCCATAAGCGGCTCCTGAATATCCGTCGTATACCTTCATGAATAGGGGGAGGGTATAAACTTCCTTATTGAATACGCCCTGCACCATCTGTTGTCTTGGAAAACCAATCCCCACGAGCGTCGTAAGGTCTAGAGACGCTGCTATCTGAGCAATTATCGCATCACCTTGCATGAGCAGTGTCTCATCATTGGTGGCATAGACCTTACCAGAAGCAAAGCTCATGATCCCCATAGACTCAATCTCTGTCCGGGGTGTGACAAAGGTCCTGAGGTCTTCAATGATAGTGGTTGTCTCATCAAAATCATGCGTAACAGGCTCCCTGTTCCTGTCCGAAAGGTTCAGCTCATTCTTCTGGGAGAAATTGGCAATGGCCATCTTAGTATAGGTCTCAAATGTACCAAACGTAAGATCGAGCTTGTCGGCAATATGGGAGAGGCTCCTGTGGGACTCTTGGGTTGCTTGTCGGATGATAACGTTCGAGGAGAGCGTGGTTGAAAAGAAAACAATGATCAGGACAATTACCAGGTTGACGACGAACATTGCACCCCAAATCTTCTTGGAAATAGAGAGGTCTCTTACAAATTGGAGGGGTTTGGTAATCATCCCCTCCATCGTAAATGGAAGGGCTTTGTATAGCAAGCATGCAAGGAGCTATTCCCATTCCCCTTTCCCTTCTCCAAACAATTATCTTGTGCTCTGCCCCTTTTCCCTTTAGCATGCAAGTATCCGATCGCATAAAAAAAGGGGCCTAGTATGGAACGAACAGAAAAAAGCCTATATACGATCATGCTTATCTTTATCTTGGGACTTGCCGGGGTGGGGTTGGCTCTTGATGGCCCTATAACGACACTGCAAGGCTTTCTGCACCTACAGATCCGAGGTGCACGCCTGATCAATGACTTTACCCAGGCCGGGACAGGCTCTGCCATGTTCAATGCCGCCCTTGTGGGTCTGGTAGGACTCACCATCGTCTTTTTTGCAACCATCAGCCTGTCAGGACCTACCATCGCAGCCATCTTCACCATGATAGGCTTCGGGTTCTTCGGCAAGACCCCCCTCAACATCCTCCCCATCATCGGAGGTGTCTGGATCGCGGCAAAGCTGGCAAACAAATCTCTAGGCTCCTATAGCCTTATCGCACTCTTCGGTACTGCCTTAGGTCCGGTGGTAACCTTCATCATGTTTGAAATGGGCTTGCCCCTTATCCTTTCCATCCCCATAGGGGTAGTCAGTGGCCTGGTAGCAGGCTTCATCCTGCCAGGTGTTGCCGGTTCCATGCTACAACTCCATCAGGGATACAACCTCTACAATACAGGTTTCAGCTGTGGCTTCATCGGCCTCTTTGCCTCAGGCCTGCTTATTGCTGCAAACAAGATGGAGCCGATAACCATCATCTGGAATACGACAGCAGAGCCAGAGCTCTATCTGCTTATCCCTGTCCTGTCAGTGTTCCTCATCATTTCAGCCCTGGTCATCGACGGCTTCTCCCATATTCGTGAAACCCTCAAAGGGTTTGTCAATTTGCAGAAGCTTCCTGGCCGACTGCCTACCGACACATTTGATGCAGAGACCGCAGGGGCGGCCCTGATCAACATAGGACTGTTGGGCCTTGCCTCTTGCCTGTATGTCTGGATCGTCAAGGCACCGTTCAACGGACCTGTGATCGGAGGTATTTTGACAGTTATGGGCTTCGGTGGGTTTGGTAAGACGCTCAAGAATGTCTGGCCGATAGTAGTCGGAGTTATAGTGGCGACACTGGTATTTGGCAAGAGTCTCTCTGCACCTGGGCCCATCCTTGCTGCCCTCTTCTGCACTACCCTAGCCCCAATAGCCGGACAATTTGGGATACGTGCAGGCATACTGGCAGGGTTCATACACCTGTTCATGGTAGAGACAACCGCAGTCTGGCATGGGGGTTTGGACCTCTATAACAACGGCTTTGCTGGAGGTCTTACCGCATCACTTATATTGGCTGTTTTGCAATGGTACAAGACCAATCGACCCAGGGAGGATTTCCAACTATGAAACGAAAAGAATTTTTAGGCCGCCTGATCGGAGAACTCACAAACTTCATGTTGGAAACCAACCCTCTCAGGTTGGTTGTCTCCCTTCATCAGGAAGATGATGGAGCACACATCAGTTTCTTCGACGACAAACTCCGCTCAGAGGCAGAGTTGGATCAGATTCGCAAAGCCCTCAACCCCAAGATACAGAGACCCGAACTTGCCCAATACTATGGGCAGATGGCAGGGCACGATATGGCTTGGGGTGCCAGGCTCAAGCTCATTGGGTGGCAGATTAAGCATGCAAGTGTCTCCAACTCAGATAGTGGGCTGCAGATAGACCTCTGGTTGGGCAGTGATGCCTTCAAACCCGAGAACTTTACCTTGGATGAGAAACGCTGACACCTTCGATCCTACAACCACTGCTGTTCTTGTTCCTGTTATGGGTTTTCACGCTCAAGGTCGATGATATGCTTGGCTTGCATCAGCTTCGCTTCCTCATGATCATGCGTCACAAGGATTACCGTCTTACCTCTGGTCGCTGCTAGGGTATAGGCAATGACCTGATCCTTGGTCCCTTCATCCAACCCCTTGAAGGGTTCATCCATGACGAGCAGGTCATAGGTGGCCAACAGGGCCCGAACAAGGGCTACCCTCCTCCTCATTCCACCAGACAGCTCCTTGGCAGGCTTGCGGATGGCATCCTTCAGACCTACAGCAACAAGGGCTTTCTGTATTTGTTCGGACGAGACTGAAGGCTCGACTACAAGCTTCACATTGGAGAAGGCCGACAAGTTGTTGCACAGGCGGTCTTCCTGAAAGACGGCACTGATGCGAAGATCTTCAGCGACATGCATCACCCCCTCATCCACCTCTTCGAGGCCCATGAGCAGGCGTAGCAGTGTTGTCTTCCCTGAGCCGGAGGCACCAAAGAGGACATTCACCTCACCTGGGTGTATGGTAGTGCTGAAACGGTCGAATACGATTGTATCACCATATCGCTTGGAGATGTTTTTGATATCCAGTTTTTTCATAGGTGCTCCATCTTCAGCATGGCCCTGTCCAGAAGTATGAGGAAGAACTTCTCAAACCAGACACTGATAATGATGATGACCAACGTCCAGGCGAACATATCCGGAGTATCCAGATAGATCTTTGCCTGGTACAGCATCTCCCCGATAGAACCTTGGGGAAGCCCTATCACCTCAGCGGCGATACCAGCCTTCCAGCTCAGACCCAGGGCAACTGAACATGCCGAGCGGAAGAAGGGAAGCACCTGGGAGAGATAGATATAGCGGATACGTCTGTAGGTGGGGACACGGAATACCTGTGCCATCTCAAGCAGTTTCTCATTCGTGCTCCTGATGCCCATCAGGACATTGGTGTACATGATAGGAAGTACCATTAGGAAGGAGATGAAGACAGAGAGGTTCTGTGGAGCTATCCAGACAAGGGTAAGGATTACAAATGATGCGACAGGGGTTGCCTTAATCGTCTGTATGGGTGGGGCAAGAAACTCCTCCACCCATCTGAACCGGTAGGAAAAGATTGCAAACAGCACCCCCATGAGGGTTGCCAGGAGGAACCCCCCGGCGATCCTCGTGAAGGAATAGGCAATGGAACGCCAAAATGAACTGGTTTGCACCAGCTCATAAAGGCGTACCATTACTGAAAGGGGGGAGACAAGCAGGATATCCTGACCTAGGGTCATGGCAACAAGTTGCCATATCCCTAGCCAGAGAAGGACGGACCATACCCTGATAGTTCCCCGTTTTTTAGCGAATGAAGTAGAAATCATCGGTTGGCAGTGCTCCACCTACGCTCTTGGGATTCTGATCATACAATACCTTGAGATAGCCAGAAAGTTTGGTCTTCATCTCGGTACCATCAATATAGGTTATATTACAGAATGGAAGAGCCTTCAAGGCCACAGGGGCAGGGACAATACCAAGATCGCCTATGAGAACTGACGCCTTCTGGTGATTTGCCTGTACATAGGCTACTGAAGAGGCATAGTGATCGAGAAACTGGGAGACTGCTTCTGGCTGTTCAGCAATAAAGGAACTTTGAGCAACCACAACACCGGTCATCATGGTACTGGGGAAAGGCTGTGTACCCTGAATATCTTCCCAGAGCTTGGTCATATCAAGGGCTGTGCGGATAGTAGGGTCCTTCATCATGGCAGTTGTCGCAAAAGGCTGGGGCAATACTGCAATGCTGTTGGGCTTCTGTGCCAAGGCTGCGACACATTCCACTGTCTCACTCTTCCACTCAATGGTCACATCTTTGACGCCATAGGCGTTCAGCAAGTACTTGAGGGCATACTCAGGGGAAGCTCCCTTTCCTGTGGAGAAGATGGTCTTGCCAGCAAGGTCTTCGATGGTTTTGATGCTGTCACCACTCTCCATGATGTAAAGGACTCCCAGTGTATTGATGGCCAGAACTTTCAAAGCACCCTTGGTATTGTTGAATAGCACAGAAGAGAGGTTGGCGGGGATTGCTGCGATGTCTACCTCGCCCTTTGCCAGCTTGGCAACTACCACATCAATGGTAGCCAAGTCGTCAAAGATATAGGAATTGCCATCCATCACGCCTTTCTTTGCCTCTTCCATCAGGGAGACCATTCCCATGGCAGTAGGACCTTTCATGGCCAATACCCTGACATCAACAGGGGCCTGTGCACTCTGTGCCAGATTGGAGAGGTCAACAGAGACTCCCTCTTTTGTTCCTGCTGCAAAGAGGGCAACAATTCCCAAAACCAAAACCAGTACCATTAGACTGAATTTCTTCATACAAATCACTCCTGTGCCATACAGGCACCATACATATTTCATTTCTGGAGAATACTCTCCAGAATCTTGCGGTTTATCACCCGAACCGTTGAGCCGTTACTATACACAGCCCCCATCTTCTCCAGAGCAGAGAGCTCCCTAAACAGAGATGCCCTACTTATTCCCAAGGGGAGGGTGAGGGCGGCCTTGGAAACCAGAGGTACCTCAGGTTGCTCAACGGTGGTGTTGCCCAGCAGATAGTCGGCAACTTTCAGGCGGGCGGATGTAAGGCTCAGTTGCTCGATACGTTGTATCAGAAACTGAATCTTACGGTTGCAGAGCTTTGCATATTCGACCATTGCAAGAGGACTTTTGAGTATTGCCGTTCGTAGTTCTTCCTTGGGTAGAGAGAGCAACACGCAAGTTGTCCGACACTGCAACAGGGTACGTAGCTCCTGCTGCTCGAACAGGTTGCTGATACCAAACACTTCTCCCTTGGACAAGGTAGATACGAGAATCTTCGTACCATCGAGGGCTACACTGAACACATCAAGCTCACCCTCTTCCACAAAGACAGCCAAGGATGCTGAGCCATCACTGTCGCCCACTTCCTGTCCCTTTGGATAGGAAGTGCGCAGCAGTGATGAGGGAGTGAGGGTTTTGGAATCGAGTAACAATTCCAGTAGGGTGTGCTCAGATGAAAATGCAGTTTGCATACCATTCCTCAGTAACTTCTAGCTACCATTACGGGTATAATACCCAGGCTTTTACTGGATAATCACCTAGATGGCAGTTTTAACAGTCTCATATGAGACTGTTATAAACATACCATGGAATGAAGTATTAAGGCAACAAGGGCTTGGAGAACATTGGCTACGACCACAAGCTGATCGTCTTTTCATGGGAAGGATTGGACAGTGGTACCAACGCTCACCTATAAAGAGAGAGGAAGTCGTATAAGGTTCCAAACAAGTCGGAAAAGATATAAGCGAATGAAGAATCATTCAAGGTACAAACCTTAGATTACACCCTTCTTGTGATGCCATTAAGGGATTTGCCGGCATATTTAGAAGTGTCCTGTAAAAATAATCCAATGAAGTGAGATGCGTGGTTG
>CAZTXW010000033.1:0-21495 GCA_964617345.1 uncultured Sphaerochaeta sp.
CCTTTCTCTCCAGCTCTCCATGCGGCTCTGTTTGCCGAACAAGATGGGATACTACACTGCAAATGGATTCTTGTCCAGCGTTTTTTACATTTATTTTCAAACCAATGCAATTATCACCACCCGATGCCATATGGATGCTTACCATATAGGTAATAAGCACATCTTGTTTTTTTCTTTCGCTTGATATATCCCCCCTTTACAGGGTATTGTATGCATGGGTGGGAGAACGCATTATGGAACATATCAGGCAGGCAACCGAACAAGACATACCCTATATGTATGAGATCAGCCTACGTACCGCATTTTCTGGTCTCGATGGAACAGATTATTATCATGACCCTTACTGCGTGGGGCACTACTATGCTGCTCCCTATTTCTTCTTTGAACCCTCACTCTGCTTCATTGCAGTCGATGAGTACAACAGGCCATCAGGATATATAGTAGGCACAAGTGATACGGTGAACTTCAACAGCTGGATGAACAGCCACTGGTTGCCTCCACTGAAGAAGCACTATACAAACGTAACGACATTTAAAAGTAAAAACGAAGAGGATGCAATCCGTCTCATCAACAAAGGCCCTGGAGAAGGGGTTTGGGAACACGTCGGCTATCCCGCCCATCTACATATCAACCTGCTTGATACTCTCCAAGGCAGGGGGCTGGGAAAGGCCCTGATGCTTACCTTCATGGAAGGCGTACAAAAAACGGGCGTTACTGGCATCCACCTTGGGGTGGATGGGCGCAACACCCGTGCTTTTGGATTCTATGAAAAAATGGGCTTCACTAAACTGAAACAACCCGCTTGGGGTGCCGTCTTCGGCCTCAAGTTCTAGTCCGGATCTGCACCCCACTTAATCTGCAGGTACTCAAGATCACTGGCAAGACGCGTGATAGCATTGGTAAGGCGGACTGCACGCTTCTCCTCAATGTCCTTCTCCTGACCTGCCTCCTGCATGCGCTTCACCACAGACATGAGGGTGGACTCCTCCTTCTTGAGCAAGGCAATGGCCTCTGAAAGTTCACGAAGATAGGGAGAAACCGAATCGTCGACCTTCATCGCTGCCGGCAAGGCTGCCTCATCCAGAAGGTTGAAATGTTCCATAACCGCTGGGGCATACGCCCTGATACCCAACGTCCTAGTGACAAATGAAGCAAACCAAGGGGCTACCTCCTTATCACCATGGACAATGAAAGCCAGCTTTGGCTCTTTCTTGAAAGAAGTGAGCCACTTGACCAGACCGCTCTGATCCGCATGCCCGCTTATTCCATGCAGTTCGGCGACTTCGCACTTCACATCGATGAGTTCACCAAAGAGAGTCACATGCCTGGTTCCATCCAGGATGGACCGTCCGAGTGTTCCCCCAGCCTGGAATCCACTGAAAAGCACAGTACTTTCCGGTCGCCACAGATTATGCTTCAGGTGATGCTTGATCCTTCCAGCCTCACACATGCCACTGCTACTGATGATTACTGAACTACCCTTCCGCCTGTTGAGAGCCTTTGAGCCCTCCACCGCTGTAATGGTGGTCAGCGAAGGAAAGATGATGGGGTTGATGCCCTTCTTTACCAGAGCCATGGTCTCCTCATCCATATAGCCGAAGATATTTCCTGCAAACACATTGGTAGCCTTGACAGAGAGGGGGCTATCGACAAAAACAGGGAAATCAGGAAATGACGGACAGAGCTTGTTCTCTATGATCACTCGCAAGAGATAGAGAATCTCCTGGGTTCGTCCTACGGCAAAAGCCGGGATAATCACATTGCCGCCTCGCAGGAACGTCCTCTCCACAATATCGGCCAACTCCTGAGCCCGTACACTGGTAGGGACAGCATACCCCACAGCATTCTCCGGCCTCTTATGCAGGCGGTTGCCATAGGTCGATTCCATGATGACAAAATCTGCACTGTCGATATACTCGGGATCCTTGATAAGGGGCTGGTCAAAATTACCGATATCTCCGCTGAAGACAAGCTTGCGCTTCTCTTTTCCTTCCTTGAGCCAGAGCTCTACCGAAGAGGAGCCCAACAGGTGACCTGCATCAACGAAGCGGGCTTTCATACCCCCATCAAGGTCTATGATGGTATCATACTCGCAGGGTTCGAAATATTGCATCGCCTCCTGTGCATCCTCAACCGTATAGAGTGGCTCCACACTTCCCCTGCCAGCACGCCGCGACTTGCGGCTTTTCCATTCAGATTCCATCTCCTGTATATGCCCACTGTCAGCGAGCATGATCTCACACAGGTCGATGGTTGCCGGTGTCGTAAGGATTTTGCCTTTGAATCCATCCTTAATCAGCAGGGGAATCCTGCCGCTGTGGTCGATATGGGCATGAGTAAGCAAGAGATAATCAATGGAAGAGGCAACAAAAGGAAGCTCTATGCCTGATTCCTGCTCATCATTTCCCTGGGGGAGGCCACAATCGACCAATATGTATTTGCCTGCACACTCAATGAGCGTGCAGCTGCCGGTTACCTGTTGTGCCGCGCCAAAAAAGGTAATGTTCATAGTTGCTCCTTTCCTATAGGATACGATTGAATAGACTAGGATGCAACTTATATAAGAAATCCATTTTTTAGCCTTCCTGATAGTGTAGGAAGCCTTCTGCACAACCACTCAGAATATGCAGGTTATACCTTCAAGCATAGCCACATACCCTTTGGGTGAGGGGAAGGAATCCGGGCACTGGAAAATTATTCCTGGTGAAAGATGTCTCTGATGGGAAATCACAGGATTGCTTGCTTCAGGGTTATCGTTTGAAAAGCAAGCACGCCCTGCCCTTAGGATGGTTTTACCTAGACTTTTCCCATACTACTGGATATCCTCAAAACAGCACTTGTCGGAGATATCCTTTGGGTGAACCTCTCTCCAACAAAGCAAAAAGGGTGGGAGGAGCACATGGCATACTACATACTCAAGGTCGGGATATCTGCAATTGTCATTGTGATGGTCAGTGAGGTTGCCAAACACAGTTCCTTCTTCGGCGCGCTCATTGCCTCAATACCACTTACATCCCTACTCGCCATCCTTTGGCTCTACTTTGAGAAAGCCAAGCTGGAGGAGATAGCCAAGCTTTCCAGCTCGATCTTTTGGCTCGTATTGCCTTCGTTGGTATTTTTCCTTCTATTCCCAACCCTGCTGAATCGGGGTATGCAATTTTGGGCCAGCCTGAGCATCTCCTCTACCGTTACAATCATCATGTATTTCGTTCTTGTATGGGTGCTGAAGCTTTTTAGCATCCCAATCCTGTGAATGGATAGGGTGAAATTGCCAAGATCCACCAATCCCTTTGTCCTGTATCAGGAAAAGCTTGAAATAGAGAGGGAAAATACCGTGCTAGGATGAGACAAACCCATTCTTGCAGAGAGATCACAAAATGGGGTATCCTTAGGGGTATTGGAGAGTATGCCATGGACAAGAACAAACGTACGATACGTGAAAAGCAAGTTGAAAGAACCATCAAGGCTCTTGAGAAGAACAATATGGAAGCGCTCTTCATCCCTTCGATGGATGAACTCCTTCCTACTGTTCGCTCCCTGCTGAAGGCAGGCGAGAAGGTTGCCGTAGGAGGATCTATGAGCCTCTCTGAAACAGGGGTGTTGGATCTCTTGCGTAGTGGCAAGTATACCTTCATCGACCGTCACAAGGAGGGACTCTCCCCCAGTGAAGTCGAGCAGGTCCTCCTGGACAGCTTCTCAGTGAACTCCTATCTGGCAAGCGTCAATGCAGTTACCGAACATGGGGAGCTCTATTGTGTTGACGGAAACTCCAACAGGGTTGCAGCAATGCTCTACGGCCCCAAGCAGGTCATCCTCATTGTTTCCTGGGACAAGATAGTACCTGATCTCAGATCAGCGGTGTTGCGCGTAAAGCATATCGCCGCCCCTGCCAATGCGGTGAGGCTCAACTGTGACACCCATTGCACCACCAATGGCAAGTGCATCAACCCAACAGTCAGTGATGACAACCTTATGGCCCTGCATGCAGGCGCTTGTGAGCATACCATCTGCTCAAATTATGTAGTTTTTTCTCGCCAGAAATTCCCCAAGAGGATAAAGGTCCTCCTGGTCGGCGAAAGTTTCGGATATTGAGAGGAGGATCCAGATGACAGCAGATTTCACATACTATACCCCCACAAAAGTGGTGTTCGGAAGGGATACAGAAGATCAGGTCGGCACACTGATACAGGAGCAGAACTGTAAGAAGGTGCTTGTCCACTATGGTTCAGGCAGTGCAAAACGTTCAGGCTTGCTTGACAGGATTGTCGCTTCCCTGGAGAAGGCGAACATCAGCCATGTGCTGTTGGGAGGGGTTGTGCCCAACCCAAGGCTCTCCAAAGTCCATGAGGGAATCGAACTTGGAAGGAAAGAGAACATCGACTTCATCCTTGCAGTAGGTGGAGGTTCTGTCATCGACTCGGCAAAGGCCATCGGATACGGACTCTTCCACGGCGGCGAAGTCTGGGACTTCTACAGCCAGAAAAGAAGCATCACCGGGTGTCTGCCTATCGGGGCCGTGCTGACCATAGCTGCAGCTGGCAGTGAGATGAGCGACTCTGCGGTAATCACAAATGAGGAGGGCGACCTGAAGCGAGGGGCAAACTCTGTGTATTCCCGTCCCCGGTTTGCAATCCTCAACCCCCTGCTGACCTACTCCTTGCCTACCTACCAGACGATGAGTGGGGCTGTGGACATCATGATGCACACCATAGAACGATACTTCCTGGAAGGTGAGACCATGCACCTCACCGATGAGATCGCAGAGGGCCTGCTCAGGACTGTGGTCCACTTTGCCCTTGTCCTGAAGGATAAGAGCGATGACTATGACGGAAGGGCCAACCTCATGTGGGCAAGCAGCCTCTCACACAACGGGCTCACAGGAGCAGGAAACAGTGCCCGTGGTGATTGGGCACCTCATCAACTGGAACACGAGCTGGGAGGCATGTTTGATGTTGCACACGGTGCAGGCATCGCAGCAGTCTGGGGCACGTGGGCTCGCTATGTGTACAGGAACAAGAGCGAACGATTTGCCAGATTCGGTGAGAAGGTATTCGGTGTCAAGCAGACAGGCAACGCCGATAAGGATGCCCTAGCTGCCATCGATGCAATGGATGACTTCTTCAGGAGCATCGGCATGCCTACGAACCTCAGGGAATTGGGCATTGAGCCGACACAAGAGCAGATCGACGAGATGACTGAGAAATGCACCTTCTTCGGCACGCGAACCTTGGGCAGTGTGATGGTTCTTGGAAAGAAAGAGATACACGACATCTATACCAACGCCCAGTAAACACATCAGACAGGCAAGGGGTATCCCACTCCTTGCCTCTTTCTGATGCTTCTATTTTTTTGTCTCTTCTCTCTCTTCAACTTCCCAAAGGTAGATCAGGAAATACTCTTCAAGGCTCCTATGGGGGCCTTTGCTCCCTGTGAGGCGCCTTCCTTTTGCAAGGTTCTGCCGTTGCAGGAAGGAACGATACAGCTGGATAGCTGAAGAGCCCTCCCCCTTCTCAAACACAGACTCCCCACATTCAAGTAGCAGCTCGTGAGCCTGGCTTCTGCTGATGGCAGAAAGACCCTGGTCATGCATGTACTCTCTGAGCAGGCCTATCTGCTCATAGCTGAGGGAGAACAGGTACTCCTCCAGGGCATGGGTCATGCCCTCTTTCTTTGCCTGGGAAATAATGAATGAGTGCCAGACAGAAGCGAGTCCAAAGGAGAGGCGCATCAACTCAACAGTACCCATCAGGGTCCCCAACACAGGAACGATGGTATGCCTGGCAATCCACAACTTTCGGAGGTTTGGCGCAAATTCACTCCTATTGATACTCGTGCGGTAATCCCACATCTTGATCAGCTCTTCTGTTGCCCGATGCAACCAGATCTCAGCCCCCTTGCTCTCAGATATTACCGATACGTACAGGTCCTCTGCCATCAGGTCAAAGAGGATGTTGTGATACTTATCCACAATGGAGGGAAGCAACAGGGAAAGGGAGGGTGTTGTATGGGATATCTTTTCCAGGAAACCGAAGAGATGGAGCTTGCTCACCAAAAAGGAACGACCCACCACTGCTTTCACAGGAAGGTTGACAACAGCATCGATACCCTGGTTCTTGAGCTTCTCAGCGAGCGTGCTCCATGACCTGCCGTCAGGTTGTCCGCTGAAGTCCAGACTGGGAGAAGGAGACCGGTTCGCTATTTCAGAAAGCAACTTCACATCGCTACGTAAAGCCTGGAGATGAGAGAATAAGGGTATGGAGGATTCGCCTAGGATTGCTTCGCACTGATCAAGCAAATCCGACTCGGATTGTGTAAAGGTGGAGATTTGCCGCATACTGCATATACCTCAAAGGTTGATGTGTTCACAATAGAAGGGAAAAAAGAAAAAGTCCATACGCAGGGATGCCTACACACTGCCAGGCAACACTGGAGAATAATGTGCAGGAGGGACCAAAAGGAATGAGGCACTGCTTGCGCAATGCCCCCTCTCTCGCACCATACGTCTACCAAGATAGTTCTACTCCATAAAGAGACGTATGACCTCGTCCTTATCCTTGGCCTGCTCAAGCATCCGTCTGAATACATTGGAGGTACAGGTCCTGGCTATGGATGCCAACAGTTCAACATGGGCCGATGCTGCTGAGGGAGGAGCAAGCACCAGGAAGAAAATCCTGCTCTTCTGATCATCAGGTGAGGCAAAATCAATGGGGAACCTGCTTATTCCCACGACCATTATCACTTGCTTTATCACATTGGTCTTTGCATGGGGAATGGCAATACCACTTCCAATGCCAGTAGACCCTAGGCTTTCACGGGTAAGTACAGCTTCAAGAATATCCTCAAACTGCTGGGAAGAGTATCCCTTGGCTTTAGCCACAACTTCAACAAGTTCGGTTATAATCCCCTGCTTGTCACTTGCAGTAAGGGGAACTTTAACCAAATCCTTGTCCAAAACATCCAGTAAATTCATATACTGCTCCTTACTCTTCGAATTCAAGCCAGATATCGTCATCGTCACGGACCACCAGAACGGGGCAAGGTGACGTACGCATCATCCTATCAGTCTCACTGGAAAGCTCCTCGCGTCTTGAGCGGATATCGGTGATACCCCCCAGAACCAGAAGATCGGCATTTCGCTCCTTGAGCAACTGCTTCACCACCACATGGGTGGCCCCTTCCAACTTGACCGTTTCAATTTCCAAATGCACCTGTGCCGCCAACTTGGCGACATGACGCAAATATCTGTCCGCATCGGCCTGCAGATCACGCTGGTACTCATCACGCTCAATGGCAACAAAGATACCGGCCTTCACCAACTCGCTGAGAGCCTTCGTATTCACTACATAGACAGCTGTCAGTTTGGCTCCGTGTTCACTGGCCATCTTGATGCCATACATTGCAGCGGTCATCGAGCTCTCAGACCCGTCCAGATACACTACGATATCCTTAAACGGTATTCCCATGCGAACCTCCTTTATCCATCGTATCACTAACTACGACGGCAGTCATCCTGTTCTGCTTAGGATCAATGGCAATTTCTGCCTGTTCCATCCTGTCCTTGACCACTTTAAGCAGGATGAAGTTCTCCCTATCCTGCTCCTCAATGCGTCCACGCATCCAATCGATGGTCTCCTGGTTATCAGGGATTACAATCTTTTCCAGGGCATTGACCTTGCGGATGGTCTTCTTCACCTCACGAGCCAAGCGCATGATGGAGACCTTCAACTCGGCAAGGCGACCCATCAGGCTCAAGGTCGTGCGATAGCGGTCTATCGACAGTTCAGCCAGGATACTGGTACCTTCGCTGCTGAAATAGGGGCTGTTGTCGGTAAAGGTGGTCTCGACCTTGGGGACGGTCACCCCCATCACCCTTCGTTTTCCCAATTCGATGGAATAGTCAATATTCACAGCACCACTGAGGTTGCCCACCCTGAGCCGCCCCATTTTCATGATGGCATCGCTTAGGGAGGCCTCAGCTTCCTTGAGGGACTGGACTACCCTGCTTTCATAGTCTACAGCCTGATCTACCAGCGTCAGCAATTCGGCTACAAGAATCGAACGCTTCTGGTCGAGCAGCTCATAACCTAGCTGGGCAAACTTCAGGTCATCAGATAGCTTGAGCAAGTTACTCCGGGTAGGAGCAAGAGTTGTTTTCACGCTTCCTCCTATTTGCCGTAGTGCTCGGCTATCTCCTCATCGGTGAGACGCTGTAACTCCTCAGAAGGTAGTTTGCTCAGAGCCTCCCATCCGATGTCGAGAGTCTGTTCAATGCTTCGGTCTTCGGTAAAGCTCTGGTTGACAAACTTGTGTTCAAAGAAATTACCGAACTCCAGATACTGTTGGTCCAAGGTGGTGAGCTCCTCTTCTCCAATGACGGAGGCAAGGTTCTGCACATCCTTCACATGGCTATAGGATGCGAAGAGCTGGTTTGCAAGGTGCGGATGATCGGCTCTGGTCATACCCTCTCCGATACCGTCCTTCATGAGACGTGACAGCGACGGCAAGCAGTTGATGGGAGGATAGATACCCCGAGCCTGCATCGAACGGTCAAACACGATCTGTCCCTCGGTGATATACCCTGTAAGGTCGGGAACCGGGTGGCTGATATCATCGTTGGGCATCGTGAGGATCGGCAACTGGGTAATGGATCCGCCCCGTCCGGTAATCTTGCCCGATCGCTCGTACAGTTCTGCAAGGTTGGAGTAGAGATAGCCAGGATAGCCCTTCCGGGAAGGGATCTCCCCACGCAATGTCCCGATCTCACGCAATGCCTCACAGTAGTTGGTCATATCGGTCATGATGACCAAAACCTGCTTGCCCTTATCGAAGGCAAGGTGCTCTGCAAGGGTGAGCGCTGTCTTGGGGGTGATGGTCCTCTCGATGGAGGGGTCATCAGCCAGGGAGAGGAACAGCGCTACATTATCCAGGACACCAGACTCCTCAAAGCTGTCGATGAAATACTTGGCCACATCATGCTTGACACCCATTGCCGCGAACACGATGCAGAAGTCACCACTGCTTCCCCTGACCTTTGCCTGGCGTGCGATCTGAGCCGCCAACTTGTTGTGGTCAAGACCGTTCCCACTGAAAATAGGGACCTTCTGGCCCTGTATCAGGGTTGTCATGCCATCGATGACAGAAATACCTGTCTGGATAAAATCCCTTGGGTATTCACGTGCTGTAGGATTGATGGGCTCCCCATTCACATCCTTCTCAACGGCTCCCTGGGGGATGGTCGAGCCATCACGGCTTTTGCCCAGTCCATCCATGACTCGACCGAGCATCTGCTCCGAGACGGGCAGAGTCAAGGGTTCCCCCATGAATCGCATCCCCGTGTCAGGCAGGTTAAGCCCATCAGTGCCCTCAAATACCTGTACCACGACAACCTCATCACTGGTCTCCAGCACCTGCCCGGAGCGATGGGTGCCATCGGGTGCGGTAATCTCAACAAGTTCACCATATCCCACCGGATGGGTATTTCTCATATATACCAAGGGACCGTCGATACGGGAAGTACCTCGGTACTCCCTCCCTGAAAGCAGGTGACGGTCTGTATGTACAAGCAATGTCTCTTCTTTAGTCCTCATAGATCCCCCCAAGCTGGTCGACCGAGCGCTCGAGGCGCAATTGCAACTTGTCGAATGCCGCCAAGTCCTCGTTGTCGATGTTCAGACGCATCCTTGCTATCTCCTGGACAACCTTCAGGCGCCGTATCTTGACCATCGGCACACCCTTGGAAATTGCCTCAGATCCCTTTTGGTAGTACTCCAGAATGATATCGAGCATCCGTACCTGCTTGCCTACCGAACAGTATCGGTCGACTTGGTCAAACGCATTCTGTTGTAGGAAAGCTGTCTTGAATAGGGAGCAGACCTCAAGGATGAAGTTCTGGCTATCGGGAAGCGCATCAGGACCGACCAGCTTGACGATCTGCTGTAGGCGCACCTCTTTCTGCAGCAACTCCATAATCCTCTGTCTGTTTATCTGCCAAGTCCCGTCACTGTGCTGGCTCCACCAAGGCTGTACCTCTGAGAGATACTCAGTATAGGACTCCGTCCAGCTGATGGCAGGATAGTGGCGACTGCTGGCCAAGGAGCGATCCAAGCCCCAGAAACAACGGACAAACCGTTTTGTATGCTGGGTCACCGGTTCGGAGAAGTCCCCTCCAGGAGGGCTGACAGCCCCAATGATGGAGACCGAGCCAGTATCACCGGAAAGGCACTGCATAAAGCCTGCCCTCTCATAGAACTGGGCAATGCGTGTGGGAAGATAGGCAGGGAATCCCTCTTCAGCAGGCATCTCCTCCATGCGTCCGCTCAGCTCCCTGAGCGCTTCAGCCCAACGGCTGGTGGAGTCTGCCATGATGGCAACATGGTAGCCCTGGTCACGGTAGTATTCGGCCATGGTGATGCCGGTATAGATACTGGCCTCACGAGCAGAAACCGGCATGTTGGAAGTATTTGCTATGAGCAGCGTTCGTTCCATGAGGGACTGCCCGGTACGGGGGTCGATGAGCAGGGGGAATTCCCTCAGGACGTCTGTCATTTCGTTACCACGTTCGCCGCATCCGATATAGACGATAATGTCAGCATCACACCACTGTGCGATGGAGTGCTGGGTCATGGTCTTGCCGGTGCCAAATCCACCAGGGATTGCTACCGTACCACCTTTGGCCAGGGGAAAGAGGGTGTCGATGACACGAAGGCCGGTGATCAGAGGCTGTTTCAAGGCGAGACGATCATGTACGGGACGAGGAAGCCTGATGGGCCAGCGTTGGCTCATCGTCAGTTTTTCCTCTTTACCGTCAGCAAGCACCACCGTTGCAATGATCTCTTCGACAGTGTAGTCACCTGCGGGGGCTATCTTTGCAACAACGCACTCTGCGATGGAAGGAGGCACCATGATCTTGTGCATGACCCGTTCAGTCTCAACAACCTGGCCAAGGGTCATTCCCTTGGTCAGGTTTGCACCGACTTCAACAGTAGGGACAAACGGCCATTTCTTCTCATGGTCAAGGGCTGGGAACGTGACTCCCCGAGAGATGAAGGCTCCAGAGACGCCCATAAGTTTTTCCAGCGGGCGCTGGATCCCATCATAAATGGTTCCTATGAGCCCTGGTCCCAGCTCTACGCTGAGACTCATGCCACTTCCGTAGACATTGTCACCAGGGCATATTCCAGTGGCATCCTCATAGACCTGCACGGTGGCCAACCCATCATGGAGCTTGACTACCTCGCCTATCAGTTGCTGTTCACCGATCCTGACCATCTCCATCATAGCGGCGTCAGTGACGTCCTTGATGAGGATGACAGGGCCATTCACCCGTTTGACTTGTCCGACTATTCTGTCTTTCATGTATATTCCTGAATCATTGTCCTAATTACGCGGTCAAACCGTCTGAGACGGATCTCGACCTGATTGTTGAACGAAACCTTGTCGTCCAACGAAGAGAGTACTACCCCAAGATTTCTGATAGGCCTGGGATCCAAACTGAGGATAACAACAGAGCCGGTATGTTTCTTGACCAGTTGGGTAGCCTCCTTGAGATGTTTTTCCGTTGCCGGACACATCTTGCTTGAGGAGACTTTAGCCTCCTTAAGATCGAGGCCAAGGGCTGCTTCTGCAATCCAAGATGAGAGGTAGGGCTCTATCGTCTTACAGTTCATCTTATTACGGATGCGATGCATGACAGAGAGGTAACTCTCGTCTATCTGCCTAAGGGAGGCCTTGCGTTTGACACTGGCCATATTTGCCTGCAGTCGCAACTCAATCTGCTTCAGCTTTTGCTGGAACGCCTTTTGCTCGGCCTCAAGTTCCTGAGCTGAACGCAAATGCGCCTCCTCTAGAATCTTTTCAGCCTGTAGGCGGGCATCCTCTTCAGTTTTCCTAGCGGTATCTTCCGCTTGTCTAAGAATACCTTCAAGCAGGCGATTATCTGTGCTTTCCAAAAGAAACCCCCTTTAGAGCGATACACCAATAGCTTGGTTGACCAAGGCCCTGAGATCCGTTCGCGCTTCATCACCTCGTGAAGAGGGAATCTCCACAACAAGAGGAAACGATTCGGAAAAAAGGTATTGGTTCACTGTCGGACGAATCATATTGGCAACCACATCAGTGATGATGATGATACCATTTGAGCTATCCTCCAGTGCCTTATTCCAAGCAAGTCGTGCCTGTTCGGCATTTGTCGCCTGCATGCCGAACACACCGACAAGGGAGAACCCCAGTACGGTATCCTCGTCACCGATGACAAAATACTTCATTGTTATGCCTTACCGAGAATCATCAGAGCCGTGATAAATCCAAAGACTACCAGACCTTCTGCAAGTGCGATGAAGATCAGGGCCTGACTGGCGATCTCGGGTCTCTCACTGATGGCTCCCATTGCCGCGCTTCCTACCTTACCAATTGCCATACCAGCGGCAAGTGCCCCAACACCAAAGGCGAAGGCAGCGCTGAGACAGATGATCGCTACGGTGTAGCTTCCGGGCGCTGCAGCTTCTGAGGTCGCTGCAAAGATACTGGGTGCAAAGACAAAGCCGGAGGCAAGCAACAGCAGTGCTGTGGCTGCAAAGGTCATCGATACTTTCTTTTTGAATGCGATACTGGTCATATTGACCCTCCTAAAAAAACTTCCTATTTTTGAGCAGCAAATGATGTCTTCAAGCCAACCGGCTCATACGCAACACCCTTTCCTGTAAAATACCTAGAGAAAAATTCATAATAGTTGAGCCTCAGGGACTGGATACCGGAGCTCAACCCTTCAAGCACTATTACCAGTGCGTTTCCAAAAATCAAAATAGCTATCGCACCAACCCCACTGCTCAGCGAGGAGAGTTCCTTGAAGGATTCCATCAGGGCGGCATGGGCGATGCCAAGGCCTGCGACACGCATGAAGGAGAGTGTGTTGGACAGATATCCACCAAAGATCTCCAGCATGTCGACCAGAAACTCCATCGTAGAATCCATGACAACCTTTCCTGCACTCTCCTTCTTCCCACCCTCCTTGACCGAAAGGTAGTAATCCAAGAAACCGCGAAGGAACAGGAGCAGGATAGTGACGCTCAGAACGACAGTAATCCAAGGGTCGGAGGGGAACTCCTTGTACCCGGAACCGACAAAACCGAAGCCCATATAGAGGCCGGTGCCAAACAGGATACCTCCGACAATGCCATTCTTGTCTATGGTCATCTTCAGCCAGGCCTTTTTCCTATACAGGTTGATCCAGTTCAGGATAAGACCGGTATAGATAACAAGTATACCAAACTTGATGGTGATGGCAAGGATACCGTAGACATCCCTGACAGGTCCGCTTACAACCTCACCTGCGACCACAGCGTCAAGGTTGAACCAGAGCGCCGGGAACAGGGCAAAACCAAAGTAGGAGCCATACAGCACACCAAAGAGCATGGATGAGGCGCCCAGATAAGGCAACAGCTTGCTGAGGTTACGACTGAGCATCCCATCTTCCTTGAGAGGATTCTTCTTGTAACTGAGCTGGGTCATAAACCCGACGAGCAGCAGGACAAAGCCCTGACCGACATCCCCGAACATCAGACCGAACATAATGAGGTAGGCTATCATGACAAATATGGTGGGGTTGACCGTTCCGTACTCAGGGGTGCTGTAGTTATTCACCATCTTCTGGAAAGGCTCCAGCAGTTTTGGTGAGGTAACTGCTACAGGGATCTCACCGCGAGGCATCTGGGTTGCTTCGGTCCATTCGATGACGCACTGGCCTTCACTTGCATTGAAAATAGCGCGCGTAACATCATCGGCCTGATCAGTCGGAACCCATCCTGAAAAGAGCGTGGTGTTTCTTGTATAGGAGAAATAGGATCGGATCTGGTCGCTGAGCTCGTTGAGTCTGAGGTTCCCCCATATCGAGATGAGCCTAGGGCTCTCTTCCTTGATCAGGGCATTTACCTCTGCCTCTATCTCACCTCTTTGCACAGCCGCCTTGCGGTGCTCTTCGTCCAGACGATGGGTAATGAGTGAAATTGCCTGTTTCTGAGCTTGCACATCACTGCTCTCGATCCAATCAAACTTATCAAGCAGGGGGGTGACCTGGGATCCGTCACGACGTAGGGTGAGGGAGATATATTTCTTTCCATCAGAATAGGGTTCGAGAATTCCTCCAAAAGCAGCAAGACGTCCAGCGAGGTCCTCAGCACTGCCATGCCCGATCTCCCCGACACGAAGGTCCAGGTATTCGCCCTTGTCCTCATCTATATAGCGGTGCATCTCATCAAAACCGAGCACCAGCTGGTTGCTCTCCTTCTGGCGGTCTTTCAGGAGCAGCAACTTCTTTCCTAGGCTATCCATCAGGTTTCCATAGGCATCGAGGTCTGGCTTCTCCATATTCTTCACATCAAGCACATCAGAGGAAGGCAGGGATATCTGTCCCTGTCTGAGGACAGCCTCAACCCGGTGACGCATATCCTCCAAGGCGATGCGGCTGACTGAGCTAGAGCGGGTACTGAGCTTCTCCATCTGTTGCGGGTCAAGCTTGTTGATGTGGACAAAATCCATTACCCCCATCTCCAAGAGGCTCTTCACCACTGCATCGCTCATCTGTTCGAGAACAACGGCCGTGAGCAGTCTCATAGGCCTTGTAAACAAGTTCATGCTAATACCCCCCTGATATAATCCTCTTCATACCCGTAATATTTACCGTTAAGGATAGCCTTTATCATGGTATCCTCCTCTTTGTAGAGGAAGAAATAGGCAAGGCTGACTCCTATGGTAAAAGGATCGGAAGCCAACATTTTCCTATAGACGGCCTTACGGCGCTCATGTAGGTATGCCTCTATGCGAAGGTTTTGCAAAGCCATGAGCTCATCCTGGTGAACACTACCCCGCTTCTCTTCAGATATCTGCTTGAGAGTCTGATTCAGGCCAGGGTACAGCTGTTCAATGACTGCAAAAGGATCCCGCTCCTGAGCAGGGCTTTGTACAAAACTGAGAACACTCTTATGCTTATATACCTTTCCCCAAGGCAAAAATAACGTCTCCAACTTTTCAGAATCCATCTTGTGATACCAACCATACCGGACCATCAGCAGCAGGTTCTTCAAGTCAATGTCCACCATGAAGACAGACTGGGCAACACTCTTGTCCTGGGACGAGAGCTTTTCTGTACTGGCCATCATCTGCTCATACCACTGCAGGTCAAGCTTGCTTTCCAATACAAACAGACCATCATCATCCAGCTGTTGCTCGGTGAAGGCATTCACGACTTGGCTGTAGGGAGTGTTCGCAAGAGCCTGACAGACCCCTTCCCAGGATGTCGCATTGATCATGGCAGCCCAGTCGATTTCGTTGAGGAGTTTTTCCTTAAAGAGATATTCACTGCGAAAGCGCATCGGACGACGCCGTATGATGCTTCCGTACCAGAGACGTATGGTATTCTTAAGATTATCCACCTCAATCTTCCCCAGGAGATTCAGGACAAAGTCAGCGGGTTTTCCCTCCAGATATTTTGCCACTTCCTGGTACATCTCCACCTCATTGTAGAGAAGTGCGAGCTCCATCTGTTGGATGTCACCTGTCCTGTCATAGGCGGTGGCGACAGAGGAATGGGCGCTGTCACGAAGGACCGAAACAGCCTCAACAACACTTTTAGCCTTAAGCAGGTCCTCGATTATATGCGACTCGCGCATCAGGCCGATTCTTGCTCGGAGCTTTGCATTGATAAACCCATAGAGGGAGGTGGGATTCTGTCTCATAGGCTGGTTATACTTCCCCCAGCTCAGTCTTACATATTTTTTCCGTTATGGTGTCGGCTATCTTGTCGAGTGTAGCCTCATCAAGAACTGAGGAAACATCAAGACTTGCTTCAAATTCCGTAAGGCGGAGATTCGCATCCTCTTCTGCCTGAAGCAGGAGGGCATGGTTTTTATCCCGCTCTTCCTTGAGAGCCGAACGAACAAGCTCACTTGCCTGAAGTTGCGCATCGCTGAGGATGTTGCGGGAATTGGTATTGGCATCACGAATGATTTGTTGTGCTTTATCTTCAACCGTGAGAACTTCGTTGATTATATCGCTTCGCACGTTAGAACTTCCTTTGTTTACACGACTATGATGACTCTTATAGTCGTACTTTTGCATACAAGTGTCAAGTGAAGTTACAATGAATGCCCTAGGGAGCGCTATAGTTCAGAGCAGGGTCTTGGGTTAACTCCCCCTCTGATTCACTAAACACAAATGAGGCAGGTTCATCTTCTTCAATGTTCTCTGTTGTAATAACTTGCTGTTCCTCCTCATACTGTTCGATGCTCTGTATCCTGATACCGGAGAAGGAAGGGACTGCCGGTATGGAGCCGGGAGAGTCTGCAGGGATCGAAGAGGACCCAACCTCTTGCTTACCTTCTGGGAAGGAGGGGCTTTCGGGAACAGCTGAGGGTTCAACCGCTTTAGGCTTTTGCATTGTCTCGGGATCGATCATGATCGTCTGCTGCTGAGGGCCCTCTTGGCCAGAGGCCTCAACAAAGAAGAAATCATCCTCTGTCACTTCTGCCGCAGGTACTGCGTCAAAGCTCCAGTCGTCCTGTTCAAATGGAGGGAAGATAATCTTCCAGAAAGTTTCCTCGTCAATCCTATCCTCGACCTCGATAGTCACATCTGCATCATAGCCTGTTACCAGTTCGGTACCGAAGACATCAACTTCCTCCTCTACCACTTCCTGGGTAAAGGCATCCTTGACGATGATGCGCGTCTCAAGCTCAGGATCTGCTACCCAGAACTGCTCCAGGAGCAATACCCTATCCTTACCGGTCTTGCCAGCCTCGACTTCAGGTACGGTAAATCTGACGGCATACCAGAGGTCTTCAACCTTCAGGTCAAACAGGTAGTCACCTGGGAGGACATCACTGAGGATGTAGCGTCCATCCTGGTCAGTGAAGAGATAGAGCGAGTCGTCTCGAGCCATGACCTCCTGGCCTTCCTCATTGGTGGAGAGGGAATAGACAGGGGAAGAGTACTGCTCATACGGGCTCTTGTCACTCTTCAGCAGTATGCCGCTTACCGTAAAGGAGGGCTGGATATCAATCTTGACCATAAAGGCCTGTCTGCTCCTGGGGCTTAGCTCATAGACAAAGGAGGCTCCAGTACTATAGTCGCTCGAACCTGTGGAGAATACCACCACGGTATTTTTTGTGTTGGTGGAGATGTTGTTGTACAAGGCGCTTCCAAGGGTACGTCCAAGAGGTGTCGGTGAGGAGTCCAGGCTCCGTGCCACGGATACCTCAGCCTTCTTCAGCTCCCCTACTGGTCGTACAAGGAAGAACGCCTCATTGACCGACTTGGCTAGGGCAAACGCCCCATCGGCAAAGGCAAGGGAGGTGTTGGCCGTAAAGGTCGTGGTCATCCTCTTGTAGGAGTTAGATGCCTGCTGGCGAACCGAGAAGGAAGCCAGTTCTCCACTATGGGACCAACCTGCCACCAGGGAGTGGTCCCGGGGAGTCTCAAACTTGAAGCCACTGAGGTTCAGGTTCAGACTGTCCTTGGAAGAGGGCCTGTAGCTTATGCCGACAGAGCTGGTACCGGTGACAGAGGAGAAACTCTTGTCTGTCTGCTGGCTGGTAGATGCACTTGCATTGAATTTCTGGCTGAATGAATAGCTGCCGGTTATCTGGGCTGTCACAACAGGGTTGAAGGGAGCGGTATCCTGGGCATTCAGAGAGATAGTGCCGTTGAGGGACATCCCCTTGAAAGGAGAGAACCCTGTAGAGAATGAAGCATTCCAGGCAGGAGAACTCTTGCCGAAACTCTGGGTGATCGAGCCTGAGAGGGTGAATCGGATATCCTTGGTAAGGTTGCCACTGTAGGAGAGGTTAACTCCAAGGGAAGAGGGAGGATCGGGAACTAAAGGATTGGCGTTCGGATAGGGATCCAGATAGTTCAACCCTAAGTTGACCGTTCCGAACTTAGCTTCCGACTTTCCGCTGAACCGATGGTTCAGGGCTGCTGACAAGGAGGGCGCCTTGAACCAATTGAACTGCTCATCCAGACCAAGGGTAATCTGCACCTGGCTTGTCCCTATCATTGAGGCAAGGACTCCGTTTACCGTCCCTGTGAAAACACCGGGAGAGAAGGCAAGATCGGTGGAGAAGGTAAAGGTGTTGGTTACTCCTATCTGCTGCCAGTATGTCACTGTGTACTTGTCCAGATGATAGGTAAGGAACTGCTCATCATACCAAGGAAGGTTAACCGTCCAATCATCAGTGGACTTGGTGGCAGACTTCACCTTGGGCACGGTAAGGCCAAAGCCATAGAGGGTATCACCCTTTCCAAGCAAGCGGTAATCATAGCCCATGTCGACATACTCTACGATCACATCATCAGGTCGTGCGGTGGGGATGGTCGTGATCTTGACCACGTTCGCACCCTGGGTAAAGACAAAGTCCTTCAGGCGGTAGGTACCTGCCGGAAAATCCCTATCGAAGATTTCATTGCCGTTGATGGATATGACAACCTTTGAATGTTCGACCAGGACAATCTTATATTCGAACTGGTTTCCCTTGGCCCTATCGGTGCCGTAGGAGTAGCTCTTTTCAAGCTGCAACCCAAATGGTGTTGAGTTGACACCACTCAGCCTGCTTGTCAGGCTAGAGCCCACATTTCCAAAGGAGAGGCGCTGGCTCGCCTTTACAAAATCATAGAACCCATTCCAGGATCCCAAGGTAAAGGTAGTATCGGTAGAGGACGAGGAGGAGACTGAAAAGGAGAAGTTGATGCCGACACCAAAGACAGAGAGCCTGTTTGATACGCTGAGACTGAGCAACCTGTTGTTCAGCTGGAATGTGGGTGATGGTGCATAATCCAATAGGGTATAGAGGCTCAGGGAACTGGCCATGGAGAGCTTGGCGGGTTTCAGTACGATAGCTCCGCTCATGCCGTACTGCTCCCGTCTGTTGATCGATGTGGCTGTGATGCTTACCGACCTTTCTGGCATGTCTTCCAGGCCAAAGTCCAGGGCAATGGTAAAGGCCGCACTGTCATAGGTAGCCTCTACGCCACGGTTGTTTATCTCATCAACGGAGAGATAGGCCTTCTTATCACCGAACAAGCGCTCAGAGGCCCCCTTGGTGATGTAATCACCGATGAACAGGCTAAGCTCTGCAGTATTGACCGACTGGACATCCCCTTCGAACTTTACCTCGATATCTCCAACATAATCGTCATTTACATAGAGACCCAGGTAGTAGAGCCCATCCTCATACGCGATGGTGGAATCTGCCCCAACTACAAAGAAGTCAGCAAAGAAATCATCATCTAAGGCCTGGGGTTCGGACATGACAGGGAAGAACATATCAAACTCTTCCTCTGAAAGGACCATGGGTTCAAAGAGGAAAGGCACATCAGGCACATGGAGCTTGGTGGAGACAGTGAGACTTCTGGGTATGGCGGGTACTTTGACCAACTCTGGTATGCGAGGAAGCCTGATCAGGTGTTCAGGTGGGGGAAGGGGAATCAAGGACTCCTGTTTCGCAAGAACAGGGGCGAGCTCAGCTGCAGCAACAGGGGCAGGCTCAATGACAGTTTCAGGAGCAACAGGAGAAAGTTCGTCAATGAACTGCACAGAAGGGGGACCCACAAAGCTGGGAAGCCCTGGGATGGAGGGAGCCTTTCGTTCTATGGTGGTTATGGGAATGAGTGTTTCTCTCTCTTGGGGTTCCACCGTCACCGGGACCTGGAAACAGGTCCAGAGGAAGGTGGAAAGAAAAAGGGTTACAAATGCGAGTAACCCGCCCAAGATTACCGCATGTGCTAACCCCTTTCGTTTCATATTCACTTAACCTTAACAAGCAATAGTGGGAGACAAAGCTCCACTATTTGCTGTATTTGATAGTAGCCTGATAGGTAACCCCAGGAGCTCTGGACAATTCTTCGGGCCAAGGGATCTGCTTTGTCACTGTCTTTTTGGCGAGAAGGTTCATACCATCGAGAGAAGGGAGTGCATCAGCACCCTGGAGCACTACAGAGTTTCCCCTGCTGTCCTTGACTTCCAGAATGCTTGAAACCAAAAGCTGGTGGACTGTTCCCATATTGACAAGGGTGACAGCCATGGTAGGCTTGCCTTCTTCTGAAGAAGTGGGCGTAATGGATCTGACTGCTACGTTTTCAACAACCTTGGAAGGTTGCACATACAAACTGGTGGTATAGATATAGAGGAAGTTGAACATACCCTTGTCGGTACTACTTTTACCCTGTGAGTAAGGAATCTGCTCAGCTTTCAAACGAAAAGAGAGTTCATTAGTGACTGTTTTAGGTCCCCTATACTGCACACGGACAACCCAACTGCTCTGGGGAGGTACAACAAGCTTGTTGGGGACTATGGAAAAATAGGCGTCTGCAGGAGAGTTCAGTTCAACGCCCTGACTATCCTGGTCCCTGATAAGAGCAGATATGCTAATGGCAATGGAGTCATTGCTGTCATTTACGATGGTATATGTCTTCGTACTTTCCGCCCCAGTGGGCTGGAAAACCTGCTCCAAGGGAGAGAACTGATACGCATAGATACTCGCCAGTGACACAAGTAGGATTATCAAGGTGAGTATTGTCGTTCGTTTCGCGTTATTTTTCATCTGGTTCATTGAACACTCTCTTTTTGCCGATCTGTTTTGTGACAGTGTACGCTATAGAAGGTAATTCTTCAAGTATTGATTAATTCGCAAAGAGGAAAAACCCATATAACTAGCTATTTGCCATCCTTTTCATGGCAGAATCGAAGGTTCCCTTAAGAATTGGAGCAAATTGGGCAACAATTTCCTCGGTTTCTCCAGGCATTCCTTTCTGAAACCAATCCAGAGAAGCACCTACAAAGGCATGTTTGTAGAAGTTAACCAAGAAGGCAAGCTGTTCTTGTGTCACCCCTGCCCTTTCGGCACGAGCCTGCAAGGACTTTGTAAGCAGCGTTTCCATTTCACGACAGAGATACCTGTCAAGTAACTCCCTGCCCAGGCTGTTATAGATATTCATCATCACGCTGCGGTTTTCCTGCAGATACGTGCATAGCGAACGTATCGCTGTCTGACCGTCATCAGCATTATGGACATCAGGGTACTTTTTGGTAAACTCCTGTCCTTCATTGGCAAACATCCAATCAAGAAGGTGGTATATATCCCGGAAGTGGTAATAGAATGTCTGTCGGTTGACACCACATCTTGCTACCACCTCTTTGACCGTTATCTTATCGAGTGTACGCTCCGCCATAAGTTGCTTGAGCGACTGAGAGAGTGCTAGTTTAGTCATTTGTGCCATACTGGTCTCCTACGTACTTTGTCTTAAGGTACAACATATTTTAGAAAACGACTACAACTATCTACTAATAGTTGCTTGCAATACAGCCCATCATAATAATTTTGCGACATTTCTTCCATTCGTTGACACTGAAACCCTTCTATGATATTGTTCCTTCCTGTCGGGTAACTGATATATTTCGGGCTGTAGCGCAGGGGTTTAGCGTACTTGTCTGGGGGACAAGGGGTCGAC
>CAZTXW010000034.1:0-21473 GCA_964617345.1 uncultured Sphaerochaeta sp.
GTAACCCACTCCTTAATATCTCTTCCTATGATCTGCTCTTCGACGTTCATGTATGTGATGGAACTTTTCAGAAGTGCCTGCACTCCCTGCTCTATCAGCTTTGCGTACATACTCTTTTCATTCTTTCCGACGATGAGATAGGCATCGGTCGTCTCGGGGGCAAGGATGGTAAAGTAGTCGGTAGCAACCAGGGCTTCAGTAAGATACGCTGTACTTGCCTCAGCCACTTCTGCATTGAGTTTCGCATCAAAGCTACTGCTGAGTGCAAAGGTAGTATCGCTGGAACCCTTGACCCAAGGAGGGAGCATCCCACCACGAGGGAAGGTGTATGCTTCGGTTGAGGCAATGGCGATGTAGCGATGGTTGCTGACATCAACATCACTGGGAACGAGATGCCTGACCCTGATGGACGTTGCACAGGAGCTTAAGGCACATATCGCCAGTAGACTCAGAATACCCAATACCACCCGCTTTCTCATGAGGGAACCTCCTCAGATTCGAGATACTCAAAAGCAACCTGTATGGCACGCGCCATGCCTCGGTTATCAGCTATGCCTTTACCGGCAATATCAAAGGCAGTGCCATGGTCCACACTGGTGCGCAAGAACGGCAGGCCCCAGGTGATGGAGATGGTCTGGTGAAAATCCAGTGTCTTTGCTGCAATATGTCCCTGGTCATGATAGAGGGATATGGCGGCGCGATATTTCCCTACTTTGGTCTGGTGGAATACCGAGTCAGCCCCAATGGGACCCACTACATTGACACCCTTGGCCCTGGCCACTTCTATTGCTGGCTCAATGGCCATGCCTTCCTCATCACCAAACAGGCCATGTTCCCCACAGTGGGGGTTGAGACCGGCTACAGCTATGCTCAGGTCCTTGTTGAACATGCCATTGGATGAACTTATCGCCTCGCACTGCAAGATCGTCTTGAGCAGGCTCTCTTTGGTGACAGCCTTGCAGGCATCAGCGAGTGAAAGATGCCTTGTGTGGAAGAAGATCTTCATGCCCAAGGTATCGAACATGGTGACAGCCTCTTTCGAGCCGGTAAGGTCAGCCAGAATCTCCGTATACCCAATATGGGGGACATGGGCAGCTTGCAAAGCTTCCTTATGGAGTGGTGGGGTCACAATCGCCTCGCAGTACCCATCGCTGACCAGCGCTACACAAGTCTTGACCGACTCATAAGCCGCCTTGCCACACATGGGGCTGACCACCCCATAGGCAAAGGCTTCAAGATCAATTCCCCCAATATCATAGAGGATGCGCCCAATGTCAGCACGCTGGGCTGCTTCCAGGCAAGCAGGTGAGTTCACAACATCATCAAAGGCATCTTCCAGATGGAGGTCCCTTGCAGTACGTGCAAACAAAGCCTCAGATCCTACCACTACCACGTGGAGTGAAGTTGTTGAGCCTATAAGGGTTTTAAGGATTATCTCGGGTCCTATCCCAGCAGGATCGCCCATGGGAATGGCTACATACCTATCTCTGTTTCTCATATGGAGCAATCATAGCAGTGTGAAACAGAGCTGTCCAGAGCAACTACAACTATATGGGAATGACTGATAACCAATTGACAAGTGAATGGGCTTCTTTTACTGTTATGGATGTAAGGGTAGAGATGTTTTGCAAGGAGTATGAACATGGCTAAATACCGTGAGGAAGAAGAAGACCTCGATGATGAAGAAGATCGTTATTTCAGCTCACTCGAAGATGAGGAAGACGCTTACCTGGCTGACTTGTACGATGCCCCGGAAGTAATTGAATTCGGTGATGATGACGATGAGCCCCTCGACGATGTGGAAGACGAGGATGAGCTCATAGACGATGCATTCATGATTGACGGAGACGAATCCTATGAGGACGTGGTGTTTGACGAGGAAGATGAAGAGGACTTCGCTCTTAATGAACTCGATGACGATGAGTACTAGAGAGTAGATCACTGATCAGAGAGACCTCCCTATGAACCAATCCCCTCCTATCGGAACACTCCAATAGGAGGGGATTCCCTATGCTCGGAAGGAGACGATTTTTTCAACCTTTCCCTTGGTCCTTACCAGGGATCTTTGTACAACACCTGCTCTTACTTCCACGCAGTTGCCAGCATCAAGGGAAATACTGGAGCAGGTTCTACCCTGTAGGAATGGGACATTGCCTTGGGCTCGTATTCCTTGCGCATGTCGCGTAAACAGGGCAACCATGGAGCAATCTTTTCCCCAATGAATCCTACGGGATGTGCATTTCTGATAGGGTATTCTGCTATCTACCAGAAATGATTGGAGCAAGAGGAAATCCTGGTGAAGGAGAAATGATCAAGAGGAAAAGATACATTTTTTCATGTTTCTATGCAAAGATACTTGCATCTCAGCAAGTTTCTATGTACAGTAACACCATCACAAGGAGAATCGCCATGAGAAAACTCGCCCCCCTAATGCTATTGCTCATACTTCCCACCTTCCTATTCGCCCAACCCGCTGCTGAATCCAGGCAAGGGGGAACCGTAGCCATCGGCATATCCAAGATGGTCGCCCACCCTGCCCTCGATGCTATCGAGCAGGGAATACAGGACTACCTCAACAGTACGGACATCAAGGCAACCTTTGACCTGCAGAATTGCAATGCAGAGATCGCTACCGCCATCGCCATTGCCCAGAAGTTCAAAAGCGACAAGAAAGACCTGGTCATAGGAATAGCTACCCCTCCAGCGCAGGCCCTGGCCCAGGTGATTACCGACAAGCCTGTGGTCTTCGGTGCCATAACCGACCCCCTGGCAGCAGGTTTGGTTGCAAACTATGACAAGACAGAAGCGACAAACATTGCCGGCATCTCAGACCTCAATCCTGTACAGTTGCAGTTGGATACCTTCTTCTCCATTACCAAGGCCAAAAGGCTGGGGATGATCTACACAAGCAGTGAAGCCAATGGGGTTGCCATGATGGAACTTGCAAGGGAGATCAGCAAGGAGCGGGGCATCGAGTTTGTAGCAGCGGCTGTGAGCAACTCCAGTGAAGTGAAGATGGCCGCCCAGTCCATCGTCAATCGCATCGATGCAATGTACGTCGCTATCGACAACACCGTTGTCAGTGCCATCTCCGGCGTCAGCGATGTTTGCACCAAGGCGGGCATCCCCCTCTTCAATACCGATACCACCAGCAGTGAAAACATCGATTTTTTGATGAGCTGGGGCTTCAACTACTACACCGTCGGTGTGGAGACCGGCAAGGTCGTCGAAAGGATTCTCAACGGAGAAGATCCCAAGGAGATAGGAGCTGTCTTCTTTGATGACCCAACCCAGTTCGAACTCTGGTTCAACCTTGATGTTGCAAAGAGGCTAGGCATCACCATCGATGAGAGACTGCTCTCCTCAGCTGCAGTGTTGGTCAAGGATGGACAGATACAGCGCAAGTGATAGCAAGGATAGGAAATACCATGGGTCTCACCTCTGTTTCCAACCAAGGATTTCCTTTGGACACAAGAGAATCTGGATTGAATCCAGGTTCTCTTGTGCTTGTATCCCCCAAGACCCGGGCCGATTCCATGCACAAAATGAGAAGTGTGTGTGATGCACAACCTTGAACCAAGAGCTCCCTTGACGTATCCTTGACCTAGCTATAGGAGGCTCTCATGAATCGATCAAACTACAAGAAAATGGTAGGCATCGCTTTTCTGCTTCTCGCACTCAGTCTTTTGCTCATCTCCTGCCTGCCTGGGACCATCATCACCAAGCAAGCCGCTCCGGCTGGGTTCTTCCTAGGCATCTGGCATGGCTGGGTAGCCCCCATCTCCCTGATCGTCGGCATCTTCGATCCCAGTATTCGCATCTATGAAACCGTCAACACAGGTTGGCTCTATGACTTTGGCTTCTACATAGCGATCATCAGTGGATTTGGAGGCCTTTCCCTTGCAAGAAGGAGATCGGCAAGAAATCACCGCAGGTAACCTGGCAATAGCCTGGTTTTGCTCCCTCTATTTTCCTTAGCATGCATCGGTCATCTCTCGACATGGTACGACTGTCGGTAGTGTTCCTTCGCAGAGCTGCTCCAATGCATCCCTTGCTTCACTTCCTACCCATTCCCCCCTATCACTGGAATCGAGAACTGCACTATTTTTTCAAATCATATGCATAACTTATGAATTAATATTCATTAATATGCATAATACGATTTACAAAAGACCAGAATAGGGCTATAGTTTCGCAAACACACTTCCCATTATCTGGAGGATACTTACATGAAATTTACCCTACGCACTACAGCTCTGTTGCTTGTTGTACTTCTTAGTACCAGTTCTTTTGCATTTGCAGCCGGTGCTGCTGAAAAACCAGTTGATTCAGGCTACAAGATTGGAGTATCAAAACTCCTTGCGCATCCTGCATTGGATGCTGCTGAGAAAGGGATAATGGATCATCTTGCTACCACAGGCTTGGAGGTCTCCTTTGACCTGCAGAACGCCAATGGCGACATCTCCACCGCTTCCTCCATCGCCCAAAAGTTCAAAAGTGACAAGGTGGATGTGGCGGTCGGAATCGCCACCCCCTCGGCACAGGCCCTCGCACAGGTATTTCCAGCCTCATCATCCACCTCCGTAGTATTCAGTGCTGTCACTGATGCCACCGAGGCAGGCCTCGTTGCTGCAAACATCGCAGGTGTCTCGGACAAGAATCCTGTCGAAGAGCAGATCAAGCTTCTGGTGGATCTTACCGGGGCCAGGACAATTGGAAACATCTACGCCTCTGGAGAGGCAAACGGAGTCATCCTGATGGAAATGGCCAAGGCTGCCTGTGAAAAACTAGGCGTTGGCTTTGTCTCTGCAGCTATCAGCAACTCAAGTGAGGTGAAGATGGCGACCCAGTCCATCATCGATCGTGTGGATGCCATCTATATTGCTACTGACAACGCTGTCATCAGCGCCCTTGCCTCAGTTGATGATGTCACAACCAAGGCCGGCAAGCCTCTGATGAGTGCTGACCCCTCTGGTGTCGATGGCCTGAATGCCATGATCGCATGGGGCTTTGACTACTACAGCATCGGCTTGGAAACAGGCAGGGTCATAGAGCGACTGCTCAAGGGTGAAAAGGCCGGTACCATCGGCACTGTCTACATCACCGATCCTACGAAATTTGAGCTTTGGTTTAACCTTGATACTGCAAAGAAGCTTGGATATACTATTCCGCAGTCACTGCAAGACAGTGCAGCGGTGCTCATCAAGGACGGAAAGACCATCAGACAGAAATAGTCTGGGTCCAAACAGAACCGCCACTCTTGGTTGAGAGCGGCGGTTTTTTCATGGTAAGGGGTTTTACATGGTAGAAGGTATTTTCGTAGATGGCCTGGTCTTTTCACTTATGGTCATCGGCATTCTCATTTCCTATAGGATACTGGACTTTGCAGACCTGACCTGTGACGGGTCGGTGGCAACAGGGGCGGCAGTGGCTACGATGGCCATCGTCAACGGCCTGCCCATCTCATTCGCGCTGCTGCTCTCCTTTATCGCAGGGGTTCTGGCCGGCATGGTGACCGCCGCCATCCACAACAAGCTGAAAATTCCCGGCCTCTTGGCAGGGATCCTCACCATGACGATGCTCTACTCCATCAATTTGCGTATCCTTGGCAACAAGGCAAACGTACCTCTGTTGCGTGTTGAGACCCTCTATTCCAAGTTGCCAAGGTTCTTTACGGCATTCTCCCCAGAGTGGGCATCCCTCATAGGAACCCTCTTGGTGGTCCTGTTCGTAAAGGTCCTCATCGACATCTTCTTCCGCACCGACCTGGGAGTCTCCATGGGAGCAATGGGTGGCAACGAGCAGATGGTCATCAGCCAGGGCATCAACCCTGAGGTGCTCAAGCTCATGGGTATCGGCCTCTCCAATGGACTCATCGCACTTTCTGGTGGCATGCTTGCCCAGTACCAGGGCTTTGCTGATGCAAACCTCGGCCAGGGCATGATCATCCAGGGCCTTGCTGCCATCATGCTAGGAGAGTTCCTCTTTTCCACCAACAGGATTTCCCTGCTTACCCTGCGAGCCATCTTTGGGGCTATCATGTACAAGGCCCTGATGTTCTTCGGCAGAAAATACGGCTATCTCATCCACATCACCCCCAATGACTTCAAGCTGCTTACCGGTATCCTGGTAATTGCCTCGCTGTTCATAGCCCAGACCAGGAGTGTCGCTTCCTCCAAGGGGGCAAAGAAAAAAGCAATTGCACGTTCGATAGCCAGACATGAAGCTACCCTGAAGGAGGAAAACTGATGTTAGACATAACCAATATGACCAAGGTATTCTATCCTGGGACAGTCAATGAAAAGATGGCTCTCGATGATGTGAGCCTGCATGTGAACAAGGAAGATGTCGTCTGTGTGGTAGGGTCAAACGGATCGGGAAAATCCACTCTCTTCAACCTGGTCAGCGGGACCTACCCCCTTACCAGCGGTAAGATCATCTTCGATGGCACAGATGTGACCAACAGCCCCGAATACAAGCGAGCTATGACCATCGGAAGAATCTTCCAGGATCCAACCAAGGGAACAGCGGCAAACATGTCCATCGAGGACAATATGATAACTGCCGCTACAAAAGGTATGAAAGGCCTTCGCATCAGTCTCAATAACGAGAAACGCGAGCAGTTCAGGCGCCTCCTGGAACCCATTGGGCTGCAGGGCAGGCTCAAGGACAATGTAGGGCTTCTCTCTGGGGGCCAGAGACAGGCCCTCACGCTCTTGATGACTGTCATGAGCAAACCCAAGATGGTCCTCCTCGATGAACATACCGCTGCCCTTGACCCTCGCAACGCCCAGATAGTGATGAGTCTCACCGAGCGCTACATCAAGGAGTACAAGCTGACAGCCCTGATGGTGACGCACAACATGCAGTTTGCCATCGACTTCGGCAACCGCCTCATCATGATGGATGAGGGAAACATCATCCTTGATGTTGCAGGAGCAGAGAAATCCAGGCTGACGGTAGCCAAGCTGGTCAAGCTCTTCAAGGACCTTAGGAACAAGACCTTCGACAGTGATGAAGGCCTGCTCACAAAAGGCTAGAAGTTCAAATTGCAGATAAGATCGTGAGAAGAGAAACCTCTCCTCCCGATCCTGTCCTTAGAGTGTTTTGCCCCTATGATCGGGCCGAGGGCCTTTGGTAGTGAAAAAAGTAGAGCGCACATCGTTGGGGGAGCTGATGTTCTCCCGGCAGTTCCTTTTCAGACTTATAGCTCCTCTGATAGCGGAACAATTCCTTGCCGTAACCATAGGCATGGCCGACACCATGATGGTCGCCTCCGTAGGGGAAGCCGCAGTAAGTGCCGTCAGCATTGTCGACGGCATATCCTTTCTCATCATCCAGCTCTTTGCCGCCTTTGCCACCGGTGGCGCTGTCGTAGCCAGCCAGTACCTGGGCAGGAGAAACTATGCTTCCGCCAATGATGCAGCAAAACAGCTGTTCATACTCTCTACGGTAGTCTCGCTTCTGCTGCTCGCCCTCTGCCTGCCTTTTCGCAAGACCATCATCATCCTCATCTTCGGATCGCTGGAGGCGGATGTGCTTGCCAACAGCACCACATACTTCCTCTACATTCTCTTGTCCCTACCCTTTCTTGCCTCCTACAATGCCTGTGCGGCGCTGTTCCGTTCCATGGGCAACAGCAAGGTCTCCCTTGCTGTCAGCACCCTGATGAACATCACCAATATTGTCGGCAATGCCTACTTCATCTTCGGCCTTCATTTGGGGGTCACTGGAGCAGGCCTTGCGACCATGCTCAGCCGCATGGTCGCATCCATCATCATGATCATCCTGATAAGCAACAAGCAGAACATCATCTTCATCCATAAGATATGGAAGTTCGAATGGCACTGGGAAAAGGTGAAGAAGATCCTGAAGATTGGAATCCCCACAGGGATAGAAGGGAGCATGTTCCACATCGGGCGCCTGATGGTGCAAGGCTTCATAGCCTCCTTCGGAACCGTTGCACTTGCTGCCAATGCCATAGCAGGATCAGTGGCTTCCATGGCCAACATCCCCGGAGGTGCCATCAACATGGCATCGATTACCATCATAGGACAGAGTCTCGGTGCAAGGGAGCCTGAACAGGCTCTCCACTATGGGAAGTGGCTGCTCCTGCTGACCTATATCTCGATGGGCATGATTGCCATCCCCATCTTCCTCTTCGCACCCCAGATAGTCCATATCTTCAATCTCTCAAGCGAGGCATCAGGACTTGCATCCAATATCATCCGCACCGCAATGATAGCAACCGCCCTCATCTGGCCCATTGCCTTTACCGTCCCCAACTTCCTCAGGGCTGCAGGGGATGTGAAGTACACCATGCTCGTCTCGATGTTCACCATGTGGGTGTTCCGTGTCGGCTCCAGCTATGTACTCGCGTTCCATTTTGGCTTGGGAGTCTATGGAGTATGGTTTGGCATGTATATCGATTGGGTATTCCGAGGCTTGCTGTTCGCCACCCGTTTCGCACGCGGCAAATGGAAAACCATCAAGGTAATCTGATGCAAATGCCTTAGAAAGCAGGTATTACCCCAGGATTCTCTCCCCCTTGTTATAATAGCAGAAGGCAACTAAGATAAGGAAGAGGTTCCTGTTCGTGAAAATATCTTCGCAAAGGAGACTGGGAAAGCCCTTGTTTTCCCGGCGTTTTCTTTTCATGCTCATCGTCCCCCTTATTGCAGAGCAATTCCTTGCCATCACCATCGGCATAGTCGATACGGTTATGGTTGCCACAGTAGGAGAAGCTGCTGTCAGTTCTGTAAGTATCGTCGACAGCATATCCCATCTCATGGTCCAGCTCTTCGCCTCCTTTGCTACAGGGGGAGCGGTAGTTGCCAGCCAATACCTGGGAAGAAAAGACCAGGCCTCGGCCAATGATGCCGCCAAGCAGCTGTTCATACTATCCTTGAGTGTAGCGACCCTGTTGCTTGTGCTCTGCCTGCCGATCAGAGAGGAGATCATCTCACTGATATTCGGCTCCCTTGATGCTGATGTATTGCTAGGCAGCACCACCTACTTCGGCTATATTCTCCTGTCACTGCCATTTCTGGCCTCCTACAATGCCTGTGCTGCCCTATTCCGTTCCATGGGCAACAGCAAGGTCTCCCTTATCGTCAGTACCTTGATGAACATCACCAACATTGCAGGAAATGCCTATTTCATCTTCACCCTTCATTTGGGAGTAGCCGGTGCGGGCCTAGCCACCCTGCTCAGCAGGATACTTGCCGCCACCATCATGGTCATCCTGATAAGCAACAGGAAGAACATCATCTTCATCCATAGGATCTGGAAGTTCGAATGGCACTGGAACAAGGTGAAGAAGATCCTACAGATAGGTATCCCCACAGGAATAGAGGGAAGCATATTCCATATAGGACGGCTTTTGGTGCAGAGCTTCATCGCGTCCTTCGGCACGGTCGCCCTAGCGGCCAATGCCATCTCCAACTCAGTAGCCTCCCTTGCCAACATTCCAGGACGAGCCATAAATATGGCATCGATAACCATCATAGGCCAGAGCCTGGGGGCGAAGAGACCCGACCAGGCTGTGTTCTACGGAAGGAGACTGCTCTTGCTCGCCTATGGCTCCATAGCCCTGATTACCATTCCCCTCTTCATCGCAACCCCCTCTGTCGTCCATATCTTCAAGCTATCGAGTGAAGCTTCACTGCTGGCAAGCAACATCATCCGCACAGCAATGGTGGCTAGCACCCTCATATGGCCTTTCTCCTTCACCATCCCCAATTTCCTCAGGGCGGCCGGGGATGTGAAATACACCATGATAGTCTCGATGTTCAGCATGTGGGTATTCCGGGTAGGCTCTAGCTATGTGCTCGCATTCTACTTGGGCTTGGGCATCTATGGGGTCTGGTTTGGGATGTACATCGACTGGTTGTGTAGGGGCATCTTCTTCTTCATACGATTTGTACGGGGTACATGGAAAACAAAAAAGGTGATCTGACCAGTATGACCAGAACACCCTTCTTGCATGAAGAACCCATGCGGGTTTCTTATTCTATTTCGCTTGCTTCTTCTGTATCGTCGTCATCCTCTTCCTGGGACTCTTCAAGCTCTGTATCAGCATCAACGGCTGAGCGACTCTGCCAGAGCTTCTCCAGGGAGTAGAAATCCCTCAGCTCCTCACTCATCAGGTGAATGACTATATCCCCACAGTCCACCAGCTCCCATCCATCCCCCTGGGGAGACTTGTGGCGATTGGCAACAGTGAGCCCAAGATCATTGATCTCGCCCCAGAGCTCATGGGCTACACCCTTGAGGTGTCCAATGCTGTTTACCGTTGCAATGATAAAGCAATCGGCCCAGGAACACTCACCTGTAATATCCAGGATATTCACATTTGTGCACCTGTGGTCTTCTAAGAACTGGCCAAGCCTTTCTGCATTAGCCGCTACCGTCGTATTCATCCAATCATTCTCCTTCACTCGAGAAGCAAGGCAGAACTGAGCCATTGGCCCAGGTAACCCTTTAAAAACTTCCAATCAGTGTTATTGTCTATCGTAACGAACTGCCCCACATCATAGGTGTGGCACGCTTTCATCTTCTGTAGCAAGGCCAAGGCATCAGGGAGGCCTGTCAACATCTCCAGTGTACTGACGAACGGGGTTTTCCTCAAGTCGCCGGCTCTGGTTTGCAGGACAGAGAGAGCGAGTTCATCAGTGACCTCAGAGCGAGAGATTCCAAGGGCCTCTGCGGCGAGTGTGGTAACCAGGGAGCGAACCTCACCAAGCGAGGCTTCATCCCCTCCAAAGTAGGCTTTGGCAGGGATGTCCAGCAACTCTGGCAAAGCCTGCTGTACCTCAAGGCCCTGGGAAGAGGCATACCCCCGTACCAATTCAGAGGGCAGGCGCATCACCACCAGGTGCCTGTTCTCTACCACAACGGCTATGCTCTCAGATGCAAAGAGACCGTAGTATGCCTCGCGTTTCTGAAGCGAACATCCGCTAAAGGCTATAAGAGCGAACAGGACCAATGTAAAAAGAAGGAATCTCTTTCTCATATACGTTTCCCTGCAAGCAGGAAGAGCTTCAAAACCTCCGAACATCGGGCTGGTTCCATCCCCCTGGAATGCAGGTATGTCTCCTGCATCCTCAGTATTTCCAGACAGATCATCTCAAGCGAAGGGAGAGCCAGCAATTCGGATCTTCTTTCGTCTGTGAGATGCTGCCTTCTCGGCTCGATGTAGTCAGCGATGAACAGCACCAGTCCAAGACGTCCCATATGCACACTTCCCAGCGTATGATACCGCACTGCCACGCAGAGCTCCTTTTCATACCCTCTCTTCAGCAACAGGTGAGCACCCACAGGAGCATGCAGCAGGACAGGCTTCCCCTCCTCTTCCTTTTCCAATTTGAGGTGGTGCTCCTGTGCATAGGAGAGCAGATCATCAGAGGCCCACTCCCGGGCAATATCGTGCAACAGAGCTGTCCTGCTACAGAGTTCAGGCTCGATATGTTCACCATACTGATGAAGCAGAGCCAAGGCAGTAAGGCTGGTCGCCTTGCTATGCAGGAACCGCCCATCACTGATCAGGCAGGCGAGTTCCTCCTCAAGAGCGATAGAGCCTGTTCTGCTGAACATAGGTGGCAACCTCCTCCGGCATCAGAGTCCGGATATCCTCAGCAAGCTCCTCATCACCTTCCAAGGCTGCACAGGCCTGGCGAATGGCAGTTGAGGAGTCATCAACCCGCATATTGTCAATGTACTCAAGATCCACTGCATGGTCATAAAAAGGGGTTGCCTCCTTGTCGCGTCTGATGACTACAAAGGAGACAAGCTCCTTCAGTTCATCATAGGCGTGCCACTTGTCCAGGGTAGCGAGCAGGTCATCACCCATGACCAGACCCAGTCTCCCCTTGATGCCATAGGTGAGATAGAGATGCTTGACCGTATCGTAGGTATAGGAAACCCCTCCACGCTCTATCTCACACGCATCAGAGAGCAGTTCAAGTGGGGGATCATCAGGATAGAGATCCCCATAGGAGGCGAAGCTGAGATGGAGCATGGTAAGGCGGTGATGTGCATCTGCAAGAGAGACATCACGCTTGAAGTTATTTTGTGCTACGGGAACGAATATGAATCTGCGATAGGCGGTGGTGGTAGCCACCGTATGAATCAGATGCAGATGGCCAAGATGTACGGGATTGAAACTTCCCCCCACCATAGCAGTAGCGACTGGCTTGACCACCGTTTCCCCCTAGAGTTCGAAAGGCTCGTCAGGATACTCGGCATCAAAGTCTATAGTGGTAGTAAAACCACCTACAGTACTATCTCCAAGAGCCTGGAGAGTCGGGTTTTCCGTATCACCTACCATCCTGATGAACGCTTGCTTGACCTCATCAAGACCGATGTCAAGATAGACACACAAGCCTATCACCTCTTTGTCAGGATACTTAGCCTGCAGTTCGGCAAGTCTTTCCTTGGTTCCCGGCTCATCGAGCTTTGTACCAAGAATAACCTGTTTCTTCTCCAAAAGCAAAGGTTCAAAGGCTGCAAGTTCATTGCAGAGAATATCATAGGCATCGAGATACCGGTCATCACTGAGGTCGATCAGGAAAGCAAGACCCGTAGTCCGGTTGATATGCCTCAGAAATTTGATTCCCATGCCAGCACCTTCGCTCGCCCCTTCCAGAAGGCCGGGGATATCGGCAAGCACAATATCGTGATCACCATAGCGGAACATGCCCAACTGGGGAATTTTCGTCGTAAAAGGATACCCGGCCACTTTGGTACGGGCATTTGTCAGCATATTGAGCAAAGAGGATTTTCCGGCATTGGGAAATCCTACAAAGCCGATGTCAGCCAGAACCAGAAGTTCCACACCAACACGCGTCTCCTCACCTCGTTCACCTGGTTGGGCAAAACGGGGAGTCTGTCTTACTGAGGTCTTGAAATGATAGTTTCCCTGGCCTCCGCGGCCTCCGGTAAGATATACCCAACGATCCTCTCCTGTGAGGTCCTTTATGAGGGCCCCGGTATTAGGGTCCTTGAGTACGGTTCCAGGAGGAACTGGGATCTCAATGTCCTTGCCATCACGTCCATAGCAACGGTCACCAGAGCCATTGCGGCCATTTTCAGCGCGATAGGAGCGCACCATCTTCAGATGGCCAAGGGTCCTGAGGTTGTTCTTCACCACAAAGACAACATTACCCCCGCGTCCGCCATCGCCGCCATCCGGCCCACCCTTGGGGACATATTTTTCCCTGCGGAAGGAAACACAACCGTTGCCTCCGTTTCCGGAGGCAACATCAATATAGGTCTCATCTGAAAATCCAAACATGCGTTCGTCTACTCAGGCCATAAGGCCAATATCGGTAGGTAAAACTACTCAGTTACGATGCTGATGTACTTGCGATTCTTCCGTACGTGGAACAATACAGTACCAGCAGCCTTTGCAAAAATGGTATAGTCAGAACCCAATCCTGCATTTTCACCAGGATGGAATTTGGTTCCATGCTGACGTACGATGATCTCACCGGCCTTTACCAGCTGTCCACCGAAACGTTTGACGCCAAGGCGCTGTGAGTTGGAATCTCGACCATTGCGGGAGCTACCGCCACCTTTCTTATGTGCCATATTCCTTCCTCCTTACGCGATAATCTGATCGATGGTGATCAGTGAATACTTCTGTCTATGACCCTGGGTCCTAGTGTATCCTTTGCGGCGTTTCTTTTTGTACACCCGAATCTTGTCACCCTTGAGACTTCCCTGAAGGGTTGCCTTGACCTTAGCATCTGCTACATAGGGGGTGCCAAACTTTGCATTGTCCTCATCCACAATGGCGAGAACAGTTTCGTACTCGAGGGAAGAGCCTTCCTCTTTCTGGCTGATGTAATCAACCCGAACGGTCTGGCCTTCGACTGCTTTGTACTGTTTTCCGAGAATTTCTACAAGTGCATACATGTCGATTTGCATCCTTACGTTTAGTTTGTGCCCTACCCTTATACCATGCATCACGAAACAACTTCAAGGTTATTTTACGATAAATGATTGAAAAACAAAGAAAAGGGAGTTGAAAACCTACCGACCGATAGGTTAGTATATAGTATGAATAAGACATCAACCAAACAAAACCTCATCCTTTCACTGTTGGAGCTAGGCGCCAAGCGAGGGATCGACAACGTCTCCATCGCCATGCTTGCCAAGGAGAACGGTATCTCAAAAGCATCAGTCTTCCACCATTTTGCAAGCCGGGAGGAGATGATCTCAGCCCTGTTTGCCTACTGCAGAAAACTTGCCTACGAACAGCAGATAACCATCTCCTTTGCAGGGAGTGCAAGCGATGTCCTCTTTAGGGCGATGGACCACTACAGTGATGTCTATACGACAGAGCCCCTGTCATGGTTCTACAGCATCATCGAATCCGAAAAACTCATACACAGCGAGGCCTCTTCGATCGCAAGCACCCTCTCCGAGATGTTCGACGCACAGAGCAGGGTCCTCATTGAGGAGCTCTCTGAGACGGGAAGGCTGGAGGTGGAGGATTTGGACCTGGCAATCGAGATGTTCAGCTCAACGGTGCAGAACCTCCTCTCCAAGATCCTGATCGGCAAGGAAGCCGACCTTCCTGAAAGAGAGGAGAGGTTCATCAACAGCTTTTGTGCCCTCTACAAGGGCAAGTGAGATTACATCACATCCAGGAAGGGGATACCAACCAGGGCAAATGCATTCTTGAGGACCTGCATCACCATGGCCGATAGCTCAATCCTTGCGCGGACGAGGCTCTCGCTTCCTGCCTTGATAACCGAGTTGTCGTGGTACCAGCGTGAGAAGAGGCGGGACAGCTCATACAGGAACGAGCACACCAGGGAAGGATCTAGTTCTGCCCCTGAACGCGCCACCACCTCCGGATACAGGGCTATCTGCTTGATGAGTTCGCGCTCATCGCTGAGGGTGAGCAGGCTGCTGTCAAAGGAGAGCTTGGTCCTGTCCCCACCCTCACTCTCATACCGAGCGAGCATACTGGAGATTCTGGCCCCCATATACTGCAGGTACGGACCGGTATTCCCATTGAATGAAATGGACTCAGCCGGATTGAATATCATGTCCTTGAGCGGATTCACCTGCAACAGGTAGTAGTTCAAAGCTCCCAATGCTATCGAGGATGAGGTCTTCCCTACATCGCCAACCTGTTCTTCCCGTTGTTTTGCGCGGATCTCAGCTGCAGCAAGGTCAGTCAGCTGCTGGACAAGCTCATCAGCATCGACGACAGTGCCTTCCCGACTCTTCATCTTCCCGTCAGGGAGGTTGACCATGCCATAGGAGAGATGGTGCAGATCCTCTGCCCACTTGTAGCCAAGCAACGAAAGGACATGGAAGAGCACCTTGAAGTGGTACTGTTGCTCACTTGCCACCACATAGATGAGTGAATCAAAGGGCCAATCCTTGTGTCGCATAATGGCAGTTCCCACGTCCTGGGTCATGTACAGGCTTGTACCGTCCTTACGCAGCAACACTTTCTTATCCAGCTTGATAGCTTCGAGGTCGACCCATACCGAGCCATCTTCCTCACGGTAGAAGACTCCCCTCTCCAAGCCCTTGAGGATCTCATCCTTGCCGTACTTGTAGGTCTCAGACTCATAATAATAATGGTCAAAGCTGATGCCCATCTTCTCATAGCTTTGGGCAAGCCCGTCGAGGGTCCACTTGTTCATCTTGTGCCAGAGATCCATCACCACAGGATCGTCCTCTTCCCACCTCTGGAGCATCTGCTGGGCCTGGGCCTCGGCACTAGGCTCTTGCTTTGCCCAAGCGGCAAACTTGACATAGTACTTTCCGACAAAGTGGTCCCCTTTCATTCCCGTTGACTCGGGGGTCTCGCCATTGCCAAACTTCTGGTACGCCAGCATGGACTTGCAGATGTGCACACCACGGTTGTTGATCAGGTTGACCTTGCGAACCGTCGCACCGTTGGCCTTCATGATGGCGCTGATGCTCTCCCCGATGCTATCGTTACGCATATGACCCAGATGTAGGGGCTTGTTGGTGTTGGGGCAGCTGAACTCAATGGTGATGCGCTTGTCACCAAGGCTCGAGTTCGTCCCATAGAGGGGGCCCTGCTCTTCTATTGCCTGGGAAAGGGAGGTAGCCAAGGCTGCCATATCGATGCGGATATTCAGATAGGGACCTGCTACCAGCAGGTCGCCCAGAGGACGGTCAGAGATTTTCTCTATGCGGTCCTTGAGCTCATTGGCTAGCATGGGAGGGGCTGTACGAAGGGTTTTCGCATAGGCGAACAGGGGAAAGGCAAGGTCTCCCAACTCGGGCTTGGGTGGGGTCTGGACAGCCAATTCAGGCAACTCGACCTCTTTTCCAAGGATTGTAAGGGCATATGAGGCAAGCTCTTTCTCTACAAGGGCTTTCCAAGACTGACGTACCGTATCTAGCATTATAATTTCCTTTTCGTGCAAGTAGAAGAAACTATACTACAAACCAAACTCATGCATCAAGGCCGATGCTGATCTCTCCACTGGACAGGATTTCCCTTTTCCCATCCTCGGTCTGAACCACCAGATGGGCATCATCATCGATTGCGATGGCCAGGGCCTTGCGTTCTCTCTTCTGGGCTCGCATTACGATATGCTTGCCCAAAACAACAGAACGCAGGCGATAGTCGGCAAGGAAGGTACGTTCGGAAAGACAAGCCGAATATCCGACAAGGCTCGTTACCAGGCGGGCCACTAGCGTAGAGGCATCGACATGCTCAGGTACCAGCGAACCCTTTCCATAGAGGGAGGTCACAATTGGCCGCAAGGAGGCAGGATATGCCTGCTGGGGCGTAGAGAAGTTGATGCCGATGCCCACAACCATAGAGCAGAGCGTCCCACTCTCCACGTTCAGCACCCCTTCGGTGAGGATACCTCCCACTTTCCGACCATCAAGGAAGAGGTCATTCACCCATTTGATGCCGCACCTGATCGAACAGACCTCCTCTATAGCCTGCGCTGCGGCAACAGCGGCGGCACTGGTTATCAGGGAGGCCAGGGAGACTGAAGAGGGAGGATCAAGGACCAGGCTGAGGTAGATACCCCCCTTGGGGCTTGCAAAATCACGCCCCAAGCGCCCCCTACCACCACTTTGGCTATGGGCGAGGACCACCGATGGGGTAGTGCACCCTTCACTGGCAAGTTGCTTTGCATACCGGTTGGTCGAGTCTATGGTATCAAAGAGGTGTATGGGAATAGAAGGCAACAAACTCTGAAGTTTTTCCTTGTCAAACAACGACTCCTGTTGAATCAGGCAGTAGCCACGGTTGGTTACGGCATCGATGAGGTGCCCTTCATCACGGAGGGTTTCGATCGCTTTCCAGATGGCAGAGCGACTGAGCCCGAACTCAGAGGCAAGCTTCTGCCCTGAAACAAACCTATCTTGATGGCGGCTCAGATAGGAGAGCACGGCTAGGGAGGTATTCATAGAAGCACTCTATCTCGATTGTCAACCAAATGCAAGTTTACAATACAAAAACCAATATGGTAGGATCCCCCTATGAATACAAGAAAAACTGTCCTGACTGCCCTATTTGCATCCCTTATCATAGTGGGTGCATACATCCGCTTCCCTCTTCCTCCTGTACCCATCACGTTGCAGACGCTCTTTGTCATAAGCGCTTCATTGCTAGGGGGGACTGCAATTGGTGTAGGCAGTGTTGCCATATACCTCCTGTTAGGTGCGGTTGGACTGCCAGTTTTCACTGCAGGAGGGGGCCTTGGCATCCTGCTTGGCCCTACCGGAGGCTTTCTCTTTGGCTTGCTGCCTGCTGCCCTCTTAGCAGGTATTGCAGGCAACTATGCAAGAAAGAGTACATTCGACAAGACAAAAGACGAACATAAAGAGACCACAACAGACAAAAAACAAACAAACAAAAGAACTTATCTCTTCCTGTGCATCCTCTTTGGAACCCTGGCAACCCTTGCCATCTACGCAGTGGGTGTTCCTTTCCTGAAATACAATCGCTCCCTCTCCTGGAAGGTAGCCTTCCAGGTAGGGATGCTCCCCTTCATCATAGGGGACACCATAAAGCTTATTGTGTCAGTACAGCTCGCCCAGATGTTTGCCCCTAGGATTAAGGAGTTTCTCAATGGAACAAGCTCTTCATAATTGCAGAGTTTACAAACTACATTGTATTCTCTAGGTCTAAGAGCTACCCATGCTCACCTTGTTAATCAATCAAGGCATGGGCACTAGAGGATAATGAAGAAAAAATAGGGTTCAATCAATTTCTTTTGACGACTTTAACGCTAATATATTGTCGTAATATCTTTTGTAGCTATCTTCAAACAAAAACACATTCTTACCATTGCTACCTTTACCAACTTTGCATAACTGGCCTCTGCCAGTGTTGCACTCGTTACTTGCGTCTTTTTCGAGGTTAGCATAGCTCAAAAACCATTTCCGAAGCCTGTTTTTCAAGCTGACTTTGATTTCCACATATCTTTCATCATCAATTACATTATACTTTTCAAGGGTATCAACCTTAAGATTATACAATTCATCTGGTCCATACGGTATTCTACTGACATATTTCCAATCACCATACCTAATCATTCTTGTAGGCCCATACTCACTAAAAATAATTATTGGCTGATCTGGTTTCATAACAGGCCTTGGGCTGTTTAATATGATCTCATCAGAAAAGTTTATCCCTGGCCTTTTGTCTTCATTGGTCACTTCCCTATGGTCTACTCCCAAAAGTGCTAATAGAGTTGGAAAAATATCATAGTGACTATGGGGTGATACGTTTATACTATTGGATAGCAACACCTTTGGACAAGATATTATAAAAGGCACTTTTATAGAGGTTTCATATAAATTCTGTGGGAATGTCCCATTTCCCTTTCCCCAAATACCATGATGACCCATATTCATACCATTATCCGAAGTGAAAATAATGATTGTATCATCAATCAAACCAGAATCTTCTAAAGATTGTATGATCGCACCAATGCCATAATCCATAGCTGTAATTGAGGCAAAATATCCCTGCAAACTATCATGTCTTCCGTTTTCCGAACTATCATAAGGAGCATCTGGACTCAATCTTGGGTTTACTGGTTCATTTGGGACTGATTCAAAAGCACAGTCTTCGTACAGATCCATAAATTCCTTCGGATGATTATCTCTATCCCAAGGATAGTGAGGCGCTGTATAATTGACACTTAAAAAGAAAGGAGTATCCGATTCTTTATACTTATGTATATTCTTAATTGCATTGGCAGTTATGAGATCAGTCACATATTCTGATTCGATTTTGATCTCATTGTTTTCAACTATCTCAGGTTTGTAGTAGCTACAACCACCACGTGCGATGGTATACCAATCATCAAAACCATGTTGGGGTTGTATGCTGTCTCCCAGATGCCATTTTCCGGACATACCACACCTATATCCCTCTTTTTTGAGAATGTCAGTGATAAACACCTGATCCTCTACATAATCAATCGCTTTATCTTCAAAGGTAAACTGAGAGAGGTTGTTGAACTCTGCATATTTTTCCATATCAATATTGCCACTTAAAATCCAATCCTGGACGCCATGGAAGGAAGGAATTGTGCCTGAATAGATTGAGGCTCGAGCTGGAGAACAGACCGGCGATACACAGTAAAAATTCTCAAACATAATTCCTTTTTCATGTAATTTGTCAATATTTGGTGTCTTTAGTTCAGGGGTTCCTGCGCAGTGCAATGCCCAGTACCCTTGATCATCAGAAATGATCGTTACAATATTTAATTTCTTTTTGCTCTCGCTCATGATTTATCCTTTGACTCCACCAGCTGTTATTCCATTAACTATTTTTTCTGACAAAAACAGATAAATTATCAATGTCGGTATAAATACAATAATTACAGAAGCAAACATTCCAGCCCAGTCACCTGAGTTCATCATAGATTTGATAGTCTGGTACAATCCAACACCTATTGGCCTAAGTTCTGATTTGTTTGCAAAAACCAGAGCCATAAAATACTCATTCCATTTGGCAATGAAATTGAAAATAGTTACGGTAATAAGAGCAGATTGCGCTAGGGGAAACATGATAGTCCAAAATGTTCTAACTGGAGAGCACCCGTCAATAGCTGCAGCTTCTTCATACGAAGTTGAGATTCCTTTAAAAAAGGACATCAAGAAAAAGGTAGTGAAAGGTGTTGCTGTTGTTGTGTAAATGAGAATCAACGTCATCCGAGACTCTGAAATATTTAGCAAATTAACAATCGAGAATAGTGGCATTATAATCATAATGCTTGGGATACCTAAACAAATCAGGATTAAATTATTGAGTAACCCTTTCCCCTTAAACGGGAAGCGAGATAAACAATAGGCTGCCGGTGCACTTATCAAAAGCACAAATATACAGGTGGGCACTGTATAAATTATTGAATTCAATAAGTTCAAGAGAGCTTTATTGTATATCAATACCTTTTTATAATTGCCAAATGTAATCCCATTTGATAAAAAGGTTCCGGTGAAGATATCCCTTGTTGATGACAAAGAGGCTAACACTACCCAACCAATCATCACAAAAGCAAATGATACCCATAACGTTACAAACAAAAACCCTGGACTATGTTTGAGTATTTTTTTATAGTGTTCTTTAGATCTATTCATTACAGTACCAACCTTTATTGAAGATATTCTTCACTTTTTGTTATTCTTTTGATGATTGAAGCTACTGATACGACAATTAGTGTAAGGACAACAGCCGAAGCTGCAGCTAACCCTGCAGAAACACTTTCTGTACTAATTTCTGAACCAAATAAAGCTTCATAGGTAAATAACATAGGAGTGTACGTTTTCAGTCCGCCAAAGACTTGCGACAAAGCAAAGAACCCCATGGTCTTTGTAGTCCATAATACGACTGATGTAGAAATGACATTTCGAATCAATGGAATAGTGATTTTGAAAAAACATTGGATTTCACTTGCTCCCTCTATCCGCGCAGCAGAATAGAAGTCATGGGGTATTTTCTCTATACCTGCTATATACATAAGCATGTAGAAACCAACACTTCCAAATATATATGCAATACTCATTGAAGTAAAAATATGATTTGTGGATAACCATTGATAGTCAGCCATTCCTGGAATCCTTAGAAATTCAAAAATAGCTTTCATCAACCCAAACTTTGAGTTATAGACATATAATAACCACATGTAACCAACAGCTATCTCCGCTACAATATTAGGCATGTAAATCACTGCTCTAAAGAATTTCTTTCCTACAATATCGCTGGTTAAAATTAGTGATAGTAAAAGGGCTATTCCAATTGTAAAAAAGCCACAAATCGACCATATTTTGCCGATATTGACCAGTGACGTAATAAATAATTTCGAATCAAATAAATTGACGTAGTTCTTTATACCTGCAAACTCCCATAATCTGAGAGGTACCCCAACTGTTTTTAAATCAAATAGGCTCATAACTGAAGTGATAACTACTGGATAAAAGAAAATCACGATCATACTTAG
>CAZTXW010000035.1:0-21201 GCA_964617345.1 uncultured Sphaerochaeta sp.
AATAATATATATTCTGTTAACTAGAAATACTCCCGCATTGATTCCTATCAGCCAAACTCTTATTACCCTAGAATGCCTTCCCATCCTTGACCCGCAGGAGATGGAACATCATGGCAAGCTCTTGCTCAGTCAGGCCACAGAATTCGCTGAGCAACATGATCTTGCGCATATGTATCTCAATCTCCCTGAGATACTCTTCCTTTACCTGGTCAAGATCCCTCTCTGAGACAAAGCTACCTTTGCTGGGAACCGTGCGGATGAAGTTCTCCCTCTCCAGCTCCTCATAGGCTCGTTTGGTGGTAATGGCGCTGACCTCAAGCTCCCTTGCAAGCTGGCGGATCGAAGGAAGCTTTGAACCGATGGGCATTTCTCCTGTAGTGATCAGTCTCTTCACATGGTCGACGATCTGCTGGTAGATGGGCGTAGTATCTTCTGTCTTTGGCAATAGGTTCATGGTACTAACTCCGTATATATACAGTATAGACGAATACCAAAGGATTGCAACCTTTTGTTTCTGAATGGTGTAATTTGTATAGGTCAGGTTTCCCTGTACAGTTGGAATCTTCATGATGTTTTGGCTATACTGTCGTACATGATCGACTATACCTATACAGAAACAACCGACCTGGGATCAGCTTTGATGCAACTCTTTACCATTGTATCCTTGCTCAGAAGCAAGGATGGATGCCCATGGGACCGTGAACAGGATACCAAGAGCGTTGCCACCTCCCTATTGGATGAGACCTACGAGTACCTTGATGCGGTTCTTTCAGGAAACAGGGCTGAACAGAAAGAGGAGATCGGAGATGTTGCCCTCAATGTCATGATGCTGCTACAGATTCATCAGGAACATGATGACTTCTCCATCGTTGAGTCCATCAACGAAGTCTGTGAGAAACTCATCAGGCGCCATCCCCATGTCTTTGGTGATGCGCAGGCAGAGAACAGCACAGAAGTTCTCGATCTCTGGAACAAGATAAAGATAGAGGTTGAAGGAAAGAGTGCCTCCGAAGATGATTTTTTCAGCAGAGTCCCCTCTTCACTACCTCCCTTGGAAATGGCCAATGAGATCCAGAAGAAAATACGCAAAGTGGGCTTTGACTGGCCTGACAAGCAAGGAGTTATTGATAAGGTGTGCGAAGAACTTGATGAGGTCATAGAGGCCGACACGGCACTCGACAGAAATCCTGATGAAGTTGAGATGGAAATTGGAGACCTTCTCTTTGCAGTGGTAAACCTTGCCCGCTACCTGAAGATATCACCTTCGGTAGCACTGCATCGTTCCAACATGAAGATGAAAAGACGTTTCAATGCACTGAGCGACATCTGTAAGGAACGTGACATAAAGCTCGAGAGCGAGCATTTCCTGGAGATGGATGCCATCTGGGATGAGGTCAAGAAAGGAGAAATATAGCCTATGTTGCCCCCATATGGGCAACCTGCTATACTAGAGAAAATGGAAACCACTGTTCAAACAACCCCACGCAAGCGACACGAAAGCATTGCAGTGTATGAAAAGATTGCCCTCGATATAGCCAACCGTATCGTCAGACGCGAGATAGCTGTGGGTGTTCGACTCTCCGGCCGTTCGGTAATGTCCAGTGAATATGGGGTATCGCCTGAAACAATCCGGCGCTCCTTCTCCCTCCTTGAAGAGATGGAGGTTGTCGAAGTCAAGCACAACAAGGGTGTTTCTGTCGTCTCCCGAGAGAATGCAAAGAAGTATATTACCAAATATGGAAAAAGCAGTGAAAACAAGAAGCTGCTCTCCCAGATTCGTCATGTCCTCAGTGAACGGGAGCAGAACGACAAGGAGTTCTTCAACCTTGCCAAGGATCTCATAGAGGCTAATGACCGGTTCTCTGCAAGTAATCCGTTCCCAACCTATGAGTACACCATCAAGGAGGGTTCCTTGGCGGTGGGTAACAGCTTGGGGTCCTTGAATTTCTGGCAAAAGACCGGAGGGACAGTAATCGCCATACGCCGGGATGGGTCAATTCTTCTCTCCCCAGGACCCGATCTTACCTTGCTCGAGTTCGATATCATCATTTTTGTCGGCAACCAGGACATTCTTGCAAAGACCAAGGAACTTCTGGATTAGCAGTTTCACGCACAGACCTTTAGGGATCATCTCCACTATACCGGTATTCATCCCCATTGTTGGTACCCTTGGTACAATGAATCTCACCCTATAGCCGAATTGGTGTCCAGATAGTATAGTTACTGCTAAGAGGTCTTCCATGAAATTATTCGAACCCACTTCCATCAGGAACCTAACCTTGCAAAACAGATGTGTCATGCCCCCCATGTGTACCTACCAGGTTCCTTCCCATGACGGAAAGGCAACATCCTTTCATCATGCACATTATGTCTCTGTGGCACTGGGAGGTGTAGGTCTCATCATCGTTGAGGCTACCGCCGTCTCCCCTGAAGGACGTATTTCCGATGAGGACCTCGGCATCTGGGATGACGATCAGATTCCCGCCTTGTCGAATCTTGTCAGTGCAATTCATGGCTCGGGTTCGAAAGTAGCCCTCCAGTTGGCCCATGCAGGTCGCAAATGCAAGGCAACCGACGGCGTGACCGAGATACTTGCTCCTTCCCCCCTAGCCTTTGATGATACCTATCGTACTCCTCGTGCTATGGATGAACGAGATATTGAGCGGGTCATCGATGATTTTCGCCAGGCAGCCCGAAGGGCGGATATGGCAGGATTCGATGCCCTTGAGATCCACGCAGCCCATGGGTATCTCATCAACGAGTTTATCACTTTTCAGGTGAACAAACGCACCGACCTGTTCGGTGACCCTTCGCTATTCCTCTCCATGGTGCTGAATGCCGTGCATGAGGTGTGGCCTAAGGACAAGGATGTCTGGATTCGTGTCAGTGCCACTGACTACTCTCCCCACGGCTATGATGTCGGATACCTGATTCCCATACTGCAAAAGGTCAGACCGATGATCGATGCCGTGCATGTCTCCTCAGGTGGTGTGGAACCTGTTGCATTTTCGATCTATCCAGGCTATCAGGTTTCATTTGCCAGGGATATCAAAGAGGCCCTTAGCCTCCCGACTATTGCAGTGGGAATGCTCTCTTGCCCTGATCTTGCCGAATATGTGTTGCAAAGCGGATCTGCTGACCTCATCGCAGTAGGACGAGGCTTGCTTCGCAATCCGAACTGGCTGCTTGAGGCCGCCCTTGCAAGCCAGAGGGAATTCTTCCTTCAGCTGCCAGAATACCTGCAACGGGGATTTTCCTTGCACTGAACTCACCGATAGTCTTGCTTGTCCTTTTTTTATATTTTATCACCAGGAGTATATATATACATGCTCTTGGTACTAAAATACAGCTAAAGCAATGAGAGTGCGAGGCTTGACAAACTGCCAATCTCAAAGTCTAATTAAGTTGGCGGTTTCAGAAACCAGCAGGACTTTGTCCTAAACACCATCAGTTTACCTATATTCTCACCTCTGTGTATCTGAAACTCCAAACGTTTTATGGAGATATTTATATGAAACGAATCACACCAATTATTCTTTTGTTGGCTCTATTGTTGGCCATGCCACTGTTTGCAGCCGGCGACAAGGAGAGTGCAAAACCTGAGAAGATTATCCGTATTGCAGAAAACGTACCAGGGCTCATTACCCCTGGTGCCTGGGACGGGCAGACCCTCTCCATGAACAGCTCAATGTATGAGTATCTTGTGGAGATCAATTACAAGACAGGAGAGCTGCAGCCCTTGCTTGCTACCGAATGGTCCACACCTGACGGCAAGAAGTGGACCTTCAAGCTACGCCAAGGGGTAACCTTCCATGATGGATCTGCCTTCGACGCCGATGATGTCAGGTTTACCATCGAACGTACCCAGGACCCAGATATTGGACACCTGAAGAAGAACGATTTCGCCGTTGTCGACTCAATCGAGACTCCGGACAAGTACACGGTGATATTGAACCTGAAGGAGGCGCGACCTACCTTCATCTATCTGATGACTGACTACAACATGGCCATTCTTTCCAGTGACTATGACTATGCCAAGCTAGGCGAGTCAAAGCCAATGGGAACCGGCCCGTTCATGAACAGCCAATATATCCCAAAAGAATCCATCGCCATGGTGAAGAATCCCAACTACTGGGACCCTACCCTTCCCAAGGTCGACAAGGTCTTGATATATTTTGTTGCAGACAGAGAAGCCAGCATCTCCATGCTTGAAGCCGGAAAGGTTGATGTGGTCACCTATGTTACCCCCATCATAAACAACCGTCTCAAGAAAGTTGACAATCTTACGGTCATAAGCCCTTTCCAGGAACAACGTCTCATTGCCCTTAATTACGATGAGGAGCCCTGGGGGGATGTTCGTGCCCGCCTAGCCTTCAAGTACGCCATGGATCCCAATATATTGGCCAGAAGCGTCACGCAGATGGATCTTGGGCAGGGAACAGAGTATAGTGAGACCCCCATCATGAATATGCTCGCCCAATACAAGGAATTGCCGCTGCGAAAGCGTGATATTGAAAAATCCAAGGCTTTGTTGGCAGAAGCCGGCTACCCCAACGGGGTCACCAGTGAACTGTACTATGCCACTGATCACCCATTCAGCAAGGAACTTGCCCAGACCATCAAGGAGCTTGCAGCCCCTGCAGGTATTGATATCGATCTGAAGGGATACACACGTGATGTCTATCTCTCCCAGTACTGGCTGAATGTTCCAATGATGGTAACCGGATGGGCAGGACGCATAGACCCTTCCATGCTGCTAGCCTATGCCTTCAAGGGAGGAGCCCCTTGGAACGAGCTGCATATCGATGATCCCAGGGTCAACACCCTCATCGACAAGATATCCAGTGAGGTCGATGTCGATAAGAGGCAGACCTACTATGATGAACTTCAGGTTCTCTTCTATGAGGAAGGGGGATTGATCAACCTGCAGGTACCCTATCTGGTAGCGATCAATACCCGCATATCCGAATTCATCCAGCCGCTGACGCTCATCACACAGCTCAAGCATACGGATATCGTTGAATAGGTCCATGCACTCTTTGTGACGTTTACCATGGTCCTCATCCATCCTGATGGTTGGGGACCATGGTTCTTTGCACCTTCACCTTCATCTGCATTTTCCTACCTACTTGCAGGGCTATCGGTGCTGTATCACCACCGCTAGGGGAAACTTTTGACCATTTCTACTGGTTGCAGGCCCTTGATGCAAGGCATGAAAATGCATTTTGTCGATACTATTGCTCTTATGTGCAACAATTTTGTTATGAGGAAATGTGAGTCATACCCCTCAATTTTCCTTCCTCCATGGCAGAGATGTGTATACCCTGATTTTTTTGGTAATTTTTTCTGGGTTGCGGCATGCGTTTCTATGCAATGAGCAATGAAATATTTTATTCTATGCACTACATAGCTTTGAATCATCAAAATTTTCATTCACCATGATTTTAGCCATCACTAATTGTTCAAGAAAAAAAAATACCAGTACGATGAGCAGGCCAAAAGTGGGAAATTATGCTTGGTTTTACCTTCCTTACATACCCATATTTTCCTCCATTTTGTCACTTACTTATTACTATGTATGGGCTTGACAAACTGCCATCCTATAAGTTCTAATAAGTTGTCGGTTCCAATTATCTTTATCTTCCATGTACGAAGGAAAAATTCTTTATTTCCTTTTCCAACAGAACTACATGCCTGGAACCATTGAACTTTGTATGGAGGTTTACGAATGAAACGAAAAACACTACTTGTGTTACTGATTGTTGCGCTAATTGCGCTCCCCGTATTTGCTGGTGGAGACAAAGAGGCCAAGTCAACGGAAAAGGTCATCAGAATTGCAGAACAGGTACCTGGCCTCATAACCCCAGGTGTATGGGATGGCCAAGTCTTCTCCATGAACAGTTCCATGTATGAGTATCTTGTGGAGATCAATGCCGATACTGGTGAACTCGATCCTGTCCTTGCTACAGAGTGGTCAACCGAGGACGGAAGCCGATGGGTCTTCAACCTTCGCGAAGGGGTCAAGTTCCATGATGGATCTGACTTCACTTCAGAAGATGTCAAGTTCTCCATCGAGAGGACACAGGATCCAGGTCTGGGACATCTGAAGAAGCAGGACTTTGAAGTTGTAAAGTCCATTGAGACTCCCGATGCCTATACAGCTATCATCAACCTCAAGGAACCCAGGCCTACGTTTGTCTATCAGCTCACTGATTACAACATGGCAATACTCTCCAGCGAATACGACTATGCAAAGCTTGGTGAATCAAAGCCCATGGGCACCGGTCCTTTCATGCTGAGCCAGTATATTCCCAAGGAATCGGTGGCAATGGTCAAGAACCCCAACTATTGGGATCCTGCCCTCCCCAAGCTGGACAAGATCCTGATCTACTTTATCGGGGACATCGATGCCAGTGTATCGATGCTTGAGGCCGACCGTGTTGATGTCGTCAACTTCTTGACCCCTGTCATCAAGAACCGTCTCGAGAAGATCGAAGGCATTTCTGTCATCTCCCCCTACCAGGAGCAGCGCTTTGTTGCCATGAATGTTGATATGAAGCCCTGGGATGACAACCGCGTCCGCCTTGCCTTCAAATATGCCATGGACCCACAGATCCTTGCAAAGAGCGTGACCCAGATGGATCTTGGCAATGGTGCCGAGTACAATGAGACTCCCATCATGAATATGCTCGCCGAGTACAAGGCCATTCCCTTGCGTGGTCGTGATATCGAGAAGTCCAAGGCTCTGCTTGCCGAAGCTGGTTATCCCAATGGTGTGACTGTTGAGTTGTACTATGCATCCGACCACCCATTTGGAAAGGAACTGGCACAGACACTGAAGGAACTTGCAGGTCCTGCCGGATTTGACCTTGAACTGAAGGGGTATACGCGTGACGTCTATCTCTCACAGTATTGGCTCAATGTTCCCACATCAGTCACTGGATGGGGTGGAAGGATCGATCCCTCCATGCTGCTTTCACTTGCCTTCAAGGGCGGTGGTGCATGGAATGAGTCCCACATGGACAATCCTCGCGTCAATACCCTTATCGAACAGATAATTGAAGAGATTGATGAGGCTAAGCGATTGGCCTATTATCATGAGTTGCAGGACGTATTCTATGAGGAAGGTGCACTGTTGAATGTGCAGGTTCCTTACCTGGTGGGAATTAACGACCGTGTCATTGGATACAAACAACCTTTGACAATGCTTCCCCAGTACAAATATACTGATATAAAATGAATAGAACACTCATCATTATCGTAAAAAGGTTTGGGTCACTTCTTGTGACCCTGGCCGTTATGTCCTTCATCATCTTCATGCTGGTGGAAATCATGCCAGGAGATGTCGCGCAGATGATCTTGGGCCAGAGTGCTACCGACGAGGCAGTCGCTGCCCTGCGTGAGGCTCGCGGGTTGAATGATCCTGTACTCCAACGGTATTTCCGTTGGGTTGGAGGGGTACTCACCGGAGACCTTGGTGATTCCATCTATATGCAGGGGGTTTCGATCAATTCGATCCTCTGGCGTAAGGTTGGTCACTCCATGATTCTTGCCCTGACAGCATTTCTCATCTTTGTTCCGACCTCCATGTTTTTTGGGGTGTTGGCAGGGGTCAAGGAGAACAAACCCTCCGACTCGATCATTTCGTTCCTCGGGTTGGCGACCATGGCATTGCCTGAGTTCGTATCGGGAGTTTTCCTCATCACTATATTTGGCGTACAGCTGAAGTGGCTTCCGATTGTCAGTGTCATACCTATCGGGGAGAGCCTGTTCAGCAATCTGGAAATTCTGGTTCTGCCTGCCATATCTGTTACCTTTGTCATGTTTGGGTATGTATCCAGGATGCAGCGCTCCTCCATGATCCAGGTAATGCACTCTGATTATGTCAGGGCTGCAGTGCTCAAAGGAATGCCCCGAAAGTATGTGATATACCGTCATGCCCTCAAGAACGCCCTCTTGCCTACCATCACCATCATCGGTATGAATATGGGTTGGTTGTTCGGAGGTCTGGTCGTTGTCGAAACGCTCTTTGGATTCCCGGGCATGGGCAGCTTGCTCATGACAGCCATCAAGACACGCGACGTTCCCCTCATCGAAGCATGCGTCCTGTTGATCACGGTCATTTTCTCCCTGTCAACGATGACTACCGATATCCTGTACAGCTATCTCAATCCAAGGGTCCGATTACAAGGAGGACAGAAATAATGAAATACTTTTTGTTTCAATTGAAAAAAAACCCCCTTGCAATTGTAGGGATCATCGTTCTGCTGCTATGGATTTGCATAGCTATCTTTGGCCCTCTCATGGTCACCCATACCCATACGGCTATGGACTCCACTAACCAGATGACCTCCCCAGGCAAGGCTGGGCACCTGTTGGGAACCGACAGCATGGGCCGGGATATCCTCTCGAGGATCGTATATGGAAGCAGGTCAATCCTAACCGTCGCCCTCATGACATCCATAGTCTCGACTGTCCTGGGCGTACTTCTAGGCTTTATTGCCGGATACTTCTCAGGAAAGATTGATGCAGCCTTCCTGCGAGCCATGGACATTCTGATGGCAATACCACCTCTGGTACTCTCCATGGTGGTTTTGGGAATCCTGGGTGACTCAAGCATTTTCTCTCTGACTCTCATTGTCTCAATCGCCTTCATCCCTGCTACGGCTAGGGTATCCCGAGGAGTCCTGTTGACAGAGAAGAGCCAGGAATATGTCTCAGCTGCCAGGATCAGGGGTGAAAGTCATCTCTACATCATGTTCGTTGAGATCCTGCCCAATACCACAGGGCCTATCCTTGTCGAGGCTACCGCAAGGTTTGCCTACTCCATCATGATGGTTGCTTCCTTGGGATTTTTGGGAGTGGGACTCCAACCCCCTACCCCAGACTGGGGTATGATGGTCATTGAAAACAAGCCCATCATCAGTCAAGCTCCATGGGCTGTGCTGTTTCCCGCCCTTGCTATTGCCTCCCTGGTCATAGCAATCTCGATTTTCTCTGACTTTGTCAGCAAGGTACTAATTCATGAACGATAAAATACTTGATATTCAAAATCTGAATGTCCAATTCAACACCTTCGAGGGAAAATTCTCAGCGGTGCGTGATGTATCACTCACCTTGGGAAGGAATGAGTCCATAGGCATAATCGGTGAGTCTGGTTGTGGTAAGTCCACCCTAGCCTTTTCCATCATGCGTTATCTCGCCCCCAATGCAGAGATGGATGGGAAGCTCATTTTCAATGGCAAGGACCTTACGGAGAATACGGAAGCAGAAATGGACAAGATTCGTGGAAACCGGATAGCCATGGTTTTCCAGAATCCCTCAACAAGCCTCAACCCTGCCCTCACCATCGGGTTTCAACTCGATGAGGTGGGGATAATGCACCAGAAGCTGAGCAAGAAGGAAGCCAGGAAGGCCTCCCTCGAAGCTCTGGATATGATGAATATCGGCGATCCAAAGGGAACTGCCCGACGCTATCCTCACCAGATCAGCGGAGGTATCCAGCAACGCATCTGTATCGCCATGGCCATTCTCTGCAATCCAGATATCATGATCCTGGATGAACCAACCACAGCTTTGGATGTGACCACAGAAGCTGTCATCCTTGAGACCATCAAGGACCTCAAGGACAAGCTGAACATGTCCCTCATCTATATCTCCCATGATATGGGTGTCATCAACAAGGTATCAGAACAGATAGTGGTCATGTATAACGGGGAGGTGGTCGAACAGGGACCCAAAGCCAAGATTTTCGAACGCCCCTCACACCCCTATACCCGTGCCCTCATCAACTGCATGCCTCGTGGTGGAGTGGTAAAGGAAAACACCAAGCTCAACACCATCAAGGGATATGTGCGCCGACGTGGGGTTATCGAGAGCGGGTGTCCTTATGTGGACCGATGTGACGCACGAAATGATACGTGCGAGGCAAAATACGGCATGAGGCCTATCGAAGAGGGCCACAGTGCTGCCTGTGATCGTGCGTATGCAGACGATATTGAAGATACCATTGTCAAGAAACGAAAACCTCGTGTACGACAAGTTGCTCCCAAGGAACCTGAGACAATCCTGGAGCTTGAAAATCTCCACAAGATCTATGGGACCAGACGAAAGATCTACGCAGTCAACGGTGTTGATGTTGCAGTCAACAGTGGAACGGTCATCGGTATCGTTGGGGAATCGGGGTGTGGCAAGTCCACCACCGGCCATATGGTTGCAGGGCTATACAAGCCCACCAAGGGCAGGATGACCTTCGCTGGCGAGGATATCACAATTGGCTGGAAGAAGCGCTCACCAGAGACCCTCAAGGATATCCAGCTCATTTTCCAGAATCCCGGAAGGAGTCTCAACCCCTCGCATACCGTCGAGCAGATCATTGGACGTCCCATGCAACGCTTGCTGAACATGAATTCCAAGGAAGAACGCAGGAAGAAGATCATCTCCATGCTGCACAAGGTGGACCTGGGCGGCGAGTATCTGACAAAGAAGCCTAACCAGCTCTCTGGAGGAGAACAACAGCGTGTAGCCATCGCCAGAGCCCTCTCCATCTCTCCCAAGATGATTGTGTGTGACGAACCTACCAGTGCGCTGGACGTTTCGGTACAGGCATCGGTGCTGAACCTGCTCAACGATCTGCAGCATGACAGTGAGGTCACCTACCTCTTCATCTCCCATGACCTGAACGTCATCAACTATCTCAGTGATACGATCATGGTGATGTATGCCGGAAAGATCTGTGAGTATGGCAAGCGTGACGAGGTCATGAGCAAGCCATTCCACCCCTATACCGAGGCTTTGCTCTCTGCAATGCCGGAGGTTGACCCTACCAAGCAGAAGGATCCCATCCGCCTGGAAGGTGGTCTACCTGACCCTGCAAAAAAACCCAAGGGTTGTCCCTTTGCAGGAAGGTGTCACAAGCAGGTCGGTAAGATCTGTGAGGAGCAGTATCCACCTATGGTCAAGTTCAGTGAGACTCACTACTACAACTGCCATATAAAGAAGCCGGAGATGTAGACAAAGCTTTCAGGTGCTCCAGGGATGGGGCACCTGATCTTCTGGCGATACTATTTTGTCAGGAACCATTTGAGATTAGGTTCTTAGGAACTAATTGGGTAGATCTGAAATGCTTGTCCCAAGATTTTGAGAAACATTAGACACTGATTCTCTTGGAAAAAGGAAAACGCCCAGGCCTATCCTATTTTTCATTCACCCCTGTTCGTAGTATAAAAGTCAACTTAGGTGAAAAATTGGAAAAGGGAACAGAGTGACTACCCATCTGCTAAAGGCAGATGGGCTTCTTGCTTCCCAGAAGACTGCTTGGGAACCGAAGTTACTAAGACTGACTGTCTTCTCCACAAGCTTTGGGCTCTAGCCCAGAGCCAACATTTTACAACCTACAGTATGTAAGTTCTTTCCTGCATTCTCATCACGTGAGAGAAGCGCTCCACAATTGGGGCATGTCCAGGTGAGATCCCTGTTCTTATACCCACAGTTGCTGCAGAGTCTTGAGCTTGGATACCACTTGTCCACTTGGATCACATTGGTCCCTGTCTCTGCAGCTTTCTGCTTCAAGCGTGAGACAAAGTCAGCATATCCAAGGTCATGTACTGACTTGCCCAAGTGCAAGGATCGTGACATCCCCTTCGACGAAAGGGTCTCGATGCAAACTGCATCGTATTCACAGCTCAGATGGGTAGCGAGCTTCCGGTTGAAGTCAAGACGAGAGTTGGCTATCCCCTCGTGCTTGAGAGCAACGCGTCTTTTTGCTTTACACCAGTTCTTTGATCCTTTCTTTTTCCTGCTCAATCTTCTTTGGGCCTTGGCAAGTTGCATTTCATATTTTCTCGTGTTTCTCACAAATCCAGGACTGTTCCCCTCATGATCAACATAGAAGTCCGATAGACTCATATCGAGCCCCACGACCTTTTTAGGGGATGGTACAACTTTCTTCACGAAAACAGGACCTTCGCGTTCAAAAAGGAAAGATGCATGATACTTTCCTGTTGCGGATCTTGAGACCGTCACCGACTTGATCTTGCCTTCTGCTACGATTACGTTTGCAATCATGCCAGAATACATCATGAACACACAAAAACAAGGAGACTATCGGGTCTCCTTGTTTTTATGTAAACTGAATATATTTTTTCTGGTGAATGTATAATACCAGTCATGGAAGCAGGTCAGGCATCTCTGGATTCCTGCACTCTTACTATGAAATCCTCTCTTGGTACTCCCCCATCAACCTGGTGAAGAACTCACTGTAGTCCTCTTCCCAGGTACCAGCACAGATGCTGGTCCTTCGTATGGTAAGCTTGCTTGCTATGGTGAACTTGTCCACCTCTGTCCCGAATATGGTCTTGACCATATTCTTCTCACCAGCAATCCTCACCTCATACAGGTACTCCCCCTTCTGTATGACAGAGATTTCATCAGTCTGCTTGCCCAGATACGAACGCAGGACCTGCTCATACTCCGGGCTCTTCTCCGTGTTGATCAGGTAGATGCTTCCCTTGATGAACTTGGCAAGGGTATGCTTCTTTCCCAGTTCCACGAACAGCACCTTCTTCAGGGTATATCCCTCATTCAAGTTTCTCTGCAAGGTCTCCTTGACCATATTCTCATCCATGCCAGGTGGGATCATAAGCTCTGCAAGCATCACCTCATTATCCCCACTCACCCCTAGGGCAAGGGGATTCACAAACTCAAGGCGGGGCTTGGGGTTGTACCCTTGGGTGAACTGCAGGTTCAAGCCACTACGCTGGAAGGACATCTCAAAGTTGCGCATCGCATTGATATGGCTGATGAACAGGGACCTGCCTGTCCTCCTGTAGGTTATGATGACCTGCTTGGCAGGATAGACCAAAGGAGTTTTTGGCGGCAGCTTCTGCTGGTTTTTCCTCAAATCCTCCAGGATGGTATCCTCATGCTCGGTGTCGGCAACCTCGATCTGCTTGGAGCAGACTCCACAGAGGTGGTCACATTCAGGCAGGCAACGCCCGGTGAGCAACAGGCTCCTGGCCTGCTCAAACTCCTCCTTCAGGAACTTCTTGCTGACACGCAGGGATACCGAGTCCCAGGGAAGCTCATCGTCCAGGGAGAGGGGCTTGAAGATCGAAGCAGTGGGATCATAGTCAGCCTCTGCTATCGCTTGCATCCACAATTCAGACTGCAGGTGCTCATCCCATGCATCAAGGCGACATCCTTTCCTGTATGCACTCTCTATGACAGAAGCGTAGCGCTCGTCCCCGCGGCTGATGAGGCCCTCAAGGAAACTGACGTCAGGCTCATGGTAACTGACCTTGCAGCCACGGATGTTCTCCTGGATACTGCGCTTGAGCGATGAGAGCTGCTCATACGACTGTTGGGGTGTAAGCTGCTCTGCCCACTGGAAGGGGGTATGCGCCTTGGGAATGAAGGTACCGATATTGATGTTCATATTGAGACGGCTAGCTTCATGGACCGCCTTGAGATAGTCGACTATCGCCTGGTTCTCCCTCTCCCTGTCAACAAAGGGAAGTCCTATCATGAAGTAGAACTTTGCCTGCTTCCATCCCCTACCCTTCGCTTCGCGAGCGATGGCTATCACCTGCTCCAGGGGAACCGGTTTGTTCATCGCAAGCTGCCAGCTCTCAACCGGGGTCTCGATGGCAAAGGTAAGTCCGCTCTTGCGAACCTCCGAAAGCTGTTCGAGGATGCCCAGGGCAAAGGTATCGACCTTGAGGCTAGGAAGGGAAAAGGAGACATGGTCGCTTCCGAACTCACTGTGCAGGTTCTCTATGATCTCCTTGATATAGGGGTGATCCCCACTGGAGAGGGAGGAGAGGGTCACCTCCCGGAATCCGAAGTCATGGACATGCTGGGCCACCTGCGCCCGTATGGTCTCGTACTGCTTCTGCCTGTAGGGCTTGTAGTACTGTCCCGCATGACAGAAACGGCAGCTGTTTGGGCACCCGCGCATGATCTCGACCACGCCATTGTCCTGGGTGACCTTGAAGTTGGGAACCACATAGTGGTGGTAGGTATGGTCCTCAAGGGTTGCGAAGCTCGTATCCACCGCTCGCCTTGCCTTCTTCTTACCAGGGTACCACAGTGCATCGACGCTTTTGAGCGCTTCGATCTGCTCGGTTCGTGTGAAGCCCCGTTTCTTGCCCTCGATCATCAGCTGTACGAGGTCTTGCAGACCGCTTTCAGCCTCACCGATATAGACAAAATCTACAAACGGTGAGAAAGGAAGCGGATTGGTGGCAGCAGGTCCTCCACAAATGACGATGGGATCACTCTCCTTACGATCGGAGGTGCGCAGTGACAATCCACCAAGCTCAAGCACCTGCAGTATGTTGGTCGCACACATCTCATACCCTATGGAGATATTCAGCAGATCAAGCTCGTTGAGGGGTGTGTACTTGTCCAGGGTGTAGAGGGGAACCTCACGTTTGCGGAGCAGGGCCTCAAAATCATGGGCAACGGAGAACACCAAATCACAATAGACCTCGTCCATCCTGTTGAGGATGTCATAGAGGATCCTCACCGCATTGTTGCTCATCCCTATCTCATAGAGATCGGGAAAGCACATGGCGGTATGGAATATCACCTTGCTATGGTCCTTCTCACCGTAGTGAAACTCACCCCCTGTATAGCGCGAGGGATTCTGTATCAGTAAAAGATCATCCTTGATCATGTCAAATGCATTCATGCGTACCTTCCTATCGGAAATTCTGAGCAAGCGTGGTGTATTTTCTCTGTTGGACCCTCACATCGGCTTTGCCGTAGAGAGTCTCCAACAAGCGGTATACCTGGACCAATTCTGCCTTCCCTTCGAACGCTTGCTCCAAAGGGGTTGCAAGAGATAACAGTAGCATTGCCCGCTTTTGGGAAACAGTACCAGAAGCTACGCTTTGTAGCAATGTCAGTTGCTCACCAAGGGCAAGAGGGGCGAAGGCATCCTCAAGGCTCTGCATATCGCTGCCTGAGGTGAGTACCATCTGTGCATAGGCAAAGGGGGTGATCGTTCCCCTCAGATACAGGGCAAATATTCGTGTAGCCTCTGCATCATCCCCTACCGTAAGCAGAGCCTGGTAATAGGCTCTCGACGCCTGCTCATCCAAAAGCGAACGCTGTTCCAGCCACAGGCCACTGGAAAGGGTTGTTTCAGGATCAAGGGAGAGGCAGCACATCATGCGATGAGCATCGCTGAGGTGCTCATCATCTTCCTTGGCAAAGCCAAAGTAGAGACGCAACACATGAAAGGCCTCCTCTTTCCTGTCCAGCTGTTGCAAGGCAAGAGAGCGATAGTACAGCGAGACAGCATCAATGCTTCTTCGGTGCAATGTTGCTGTCTTGCTCTCCAACTCTTCATACTTTCCCTGACCTGAAAGCTCTGCAAGCTTTCGTTGGCTCGGGGCAAAACAGGAGGAGAGCAGGAAAAAAAGAAAAAGGGAGAAGAGCAAATACGCAAGAACATATTTTCTTTGCATACGCTATTCTCCCTCAAGTATCATAAAAAAGGCAAGCAATAAGCCGGGTTCTGTATCTGATGATCATCTATCTCCACCCATTGTTACCAATAGGCTCTAGCAACCTACCCGCAGGCAATAGACGGACCGCCCTACCTGCTGCTTGGTCTTGCTCCTGACGAGGCTTGCCCTGCCACCCCTGTTACCAGAGATGCGGTGGGCTCTTACCCCACCATTTCACCCTTACCGGCAAGCCGGCGGTATATTTTCTGTGGCGCTTTCTCTAGCGTTACCGCTCCCGGGTGTTACCCGGCGTCATGTCCTATGGAGCCCGGACTTTCCTCAAACGGACTTGCGCCCGCGTGCGATCATCTAGCTTACCTTAAAAAACCTAGAGCAAATCGTCAAATTCGCTGCTATCGACAAAATCAGAGAGTCCGCCTTCCTCAAACTCGAGGTCCTCACCAGGTTTGGCAAACAGCTCGGCCCCGCCTTCAATGTCCTCATAGAAGAGAATTCTGCTGCAGTATGGACAGAAGTTGATCTGCTTTTCACTGCGAACATCATTGACAAACTGGATGGGAAGTACAATGTGACACCCCTGACAAACAAGACCATGAATGGGGACGATACCCTTCCCTTTCTTGTTCTTGACAATATTACCAAACTTGTTGTACAGGTCTTCGGTGATATCTGCCCCAAGGTATGAGTCGCACTTCTTCTCCAAAGCAGTAAGCTGCTTTTTCTTCTCAGCGAGCAGAGCCTCGATCTTGCTGGATTCAGAGTCCACTTCACCCTGCTGGAGATTCATCAGCTGCTCTTTTTCAGTAAGGCTTTCACCAAACTCATTGACCTGCTTCTCCTTGGCATGCAACTGCTTCAAGAGGCTCTGTTCCTTGGAGGCGGCGTCCTTGATCTCCTTCTCCAGTGCTTCAAACTCACGCTGGGTTGTGATCAACTCCATCTGCTTCTCGGAATTCTCACGAGCCCGAACAGAGTCCTCATACTGGATGCGAAGACTCTTCAGATCATCCTTGGCCTGCTCGCTCCTATCGTTTTCTTCGATATATTCCTTGTTGATCTTGTCCAGCAGTTCCTGCTTGACTTTCAAATCCCTTGGTAACTTTACAATCTCGTCCTCAAGGGAGAACCTATCGGTAAGATCCTCCTGCAATTGGTTGAGTTTAGCGAAAACTTCTGCTTCTTCCATCATACTCTCCTGGTATATATCAAATGAAATCCTTCAATTTCCTACTGCGCTTGGGGTGTCGCAACCTTCTCAGGGCCTTGGCCTCTATCTGCCTGATACGCTCCCTGGTAACTTCAAAATACAACCCTACCTCTTCGAGTGTCAATGAGTAACCATCCTCAAGGCCGAATCGCATCTTCAAGACCTCCTGCTCACGAGCTGGAAGCGTAGCCAGGACGTCTTTCAGCTGTTCCTGTAGCAAGGAGTAAGCGGTCTGGGTTGCAGGGTTCTCCACCTCCTTATCCTCAATGAAGTCGGATAAAAGGGAGTCCTCTTCCTCTCCAACAGGAGTTTCCAGGCTGATGGGCTCACGAGCAACGTTCTTGACTGCCTTGACCTTAGACTCAGTCCAACCAAGTTTTTCAGCCACCTCTTCATCGGTGGGTTCGCGCCCAAGGGACTGCATCAGCATCCTTGATTCACGCACAACCTTGTTGATCTGTTCGATCATGTGCACTGGAACACGGATGGTCCGTGCCTGATCGCTGATCGAACGGGTAATCGCCTGGCGAATCCACCAGGTTGCATAGGTGGAGAATTTGAAACCCTTACGGTATTCAAACTTCTCAACTGCCTTGATAAGACCGATATTCCCCTCCTGGACAAGGTCGAAGAAGTGCAGGCCACGGTTGGTATATTTCTTGGCAATGGAGACAACTAGACGTAAGTTGGCACGAATGAGCCGGTCCTTCGCATCTTTCATCATCTTCTGGCCATACTTGATCTTGGTCGAGTGCACAAGGATGTTTTCGCAACACTCCTCAAACTGGTACTCGATCATCTTAAGGTCCTTGTCCGTGAGCTGAAGCTCCCGGATAAGGTCCTTGATGGTGTCGCTGGTAAGATGGAGCTCCTCTTCAATGAGGGAACAACGGCTCTGCGTTGCAAGATCGCGTCCAAGCTGACGCAGTTCCCTGGGAGTGGATATGTGCAGCTTGTTCTCCAACTGCTGTTTCTTCTCCTTATACGAACGAATCTTGTTCTCCGAGGAGACAAAGTCGTGGGTAAAGGCCGTAATCTCCTCTGGCTGCAGGTCTATCTTCCCCAGTTTCTTGAGCAAGGTGGCGCGACTTTTCCCCAATGCCTCATCATGGAATACATCATCCCCGCTGCTGATCATCTGCTCTTTCTTGGCCATGTAGTTCTTCAAGGCTGCCTGAACTTCCTTCAGGGGCTCCTTGTAGTACTGGGTAAAACGCTTCTGATTGGTCATCAGATCCTTGTATTCCTTAGCGTTGTACTCCTCTTCCTGGCCTTCCATCTTGGTGTTGAGAGTCTTGATGATGTCGTAGAAGCGCGTGATCATGATCCCGCTTTCCTGGATGACCTCCTTGATGATCAAGGCCCCGTCTTCCATCTTCTTGCTCAGTTCGACTTCCTGCTCTGCTGTAAGCAGATTTTCCTTACCAATCTCACGAAGGTAGAGGCGTATGGGATCATCTCCTGAGGAATCACTCTTGTCGGTCCCAAGGATTGTGTTGTGACGTACATGCTCGGTCTCGCTGTCATGATCGTTAAGTGATGAGATGTCTACAAAACGGTTTCCACCGGCTGCATCATCATCGGTGCTCATGCCACTCCAGGCACGTTTCATCGAGTCATCACTCTCCTCTTCCTCATCCTCATCATCTTCATCTATGTCATCATCCCCATCGGAGATTGCCTTTTTCTTGACAGGCTCCTTGGTGGGATAATCATCGATGGCGCCATCCTCGATAATATCGTCCTCTTCGTCTGAGAGGGCGTCTTCGAGCAAGTCATCATCCGGCTCTTCTTCAATGTCTGTGTCTATATCATCATCTGTGGGATCTTCTACGAAGATGGGGGAGATTTTAGCCTTGTCGCTATCAGTCACAGGAATTTCCAGTTCTCCTAATGTCTGCAAAATCTCATCAACCGCTTCTTCGGTAGCAAATTCCGCACCTAATGCTTTGAGGATATCATCTTTTGAGACATGCCCCTTCAAAGCTGAACATGCGACTAAGTCCTTAATGATAGTTTGCGAAATATTTTCATCGAGCATCTGTATAATTACCTACCTGTTATAGTATCCTGTCCAAGGGTCTGCTTCAGCAGTGAGATCTTTGCATCAATCTCTGTCTTCTCCCGGAGCAAATCCTCGATCCCGTCATCTGATGTGCCATCACTGAGGCTGATGTCTAGCAACCTTTTGTTGCTCACCCGTTTTTTTTCGTAGTTTCTGAGCTGAATTCGATTCACCGCTTCATTGAGTACGTTCTGTGGTGCCATCTTGAACTCCTCCATCGTAAAGGAGAGGGCCACATCACTGCGAAGCTGCGGATCATCAATCATCTGCAAGATATATTCGTCGTTCTTACCGACATCCTCTCGTGCAGCATCTTCCAATACGTTGTACAGAGCTTCAGCCTCCTTGTCCTCAAGATCCTCCACTACAAGTTTGTATCGTGTCTGCAGGTACAAACCCCTATTGTTGACCAGAGTCAACATGGCATACAAGTCTACAGAGATGGTTGCAGGATTCAGAGGCCTGACACCAATAGATGCTGCTTGTACGTCCGGTTTTGCAACGAATTGCTTACCACGCAAATAATCGTCAATTATTGACGATTCGTCAACATTAAGCAACATAGAGAGATGTTTTATGAGAGCTTCCTTCTCAATCGCCGACTCCGTGGCATCCAAATACGGCCTTACAGACGTAAAAACAGCAGACTTCCCTTTGGATGTTGTTGAATCATACCTGTTTATTGCATTGTTTACAAGATAATGGAAGCCTTGCAAAGGGCTTTGCAAGTCACTTCTCAGTGCTTCTTCACCTTGAGTCTCCACAAGCTCTGCAGGATCGTTGGCCTTGGTAAGCTTGAGCACCTTGTTCTCCATGCCAAATCTCTGGGCAAGGACCAGGGCTTTGGCAGTGGCCCCTTGGCCTGCATCATCGCTGTCAAAGAGGGTGGTGATCTTGGAGCAGTAGCGCCTGAGCAGCTTTACCTGCTCTTCGGTAAAAGATGTCCCTAAGGGGGCCATAGCATTGGTATACCCACTTTGGTGCATTGCTACCACATCAAAGTTCCCTTCACAGAGGATTGCATGCCCGCCCTTCTTTATAGTATCGAGAGACTCATAGAGACCGAACAGGTTGTGTTTCTTGCTGTAGATCGTTGTCTCAGGTGTATTGATGTATTTGGCCTTGCTGGTTCCCGACAGGTCCCGAGCCCCAAAGGCTACCGTCTTGCCCTGCCAGGTGCGTATGGGAAACATCAGGCGATCACGAAAAAGGGGCCAGGTAGCATTCTTCTGGCTGAAAAGCCCACTCTGGGCAAGAATCTCATCACTATAGTGCTGCTTCTTCAAAAAATCATAGAGCCAGGAGGGATCCTCCGGAGCATAGCCGAGGTTGAAGCGCTCCCACATGGCAGGGCTCACCTTCCTCGCCTCAAGGTACTGCCTCCCCTTTTCACCCTGCTTCGCCTTGAGCAGAATATAGTTGAAAGACCCGGCGATCTTGTCGTATAGTTCATACAAGGTTTCATTGAGGTCTCTTTTCTGCCTCTCCTGGGGACTCTCCTCTGCCAGTTCAACATTCGCCTTGGAGGCAAGCATCTTCACCGATTCGACAAAAGAGACCTTTTCCATCTCCATGATGAAGTCGAACATCGAGCCGCCCTTCTTACAGCTAAAACAGTAATAGAAGCCCTGGTCTTCGACTACAGAGAAGGAAGGGGTCTTCTCCTGGTGGAAAGGACAAAGCCCCCAAAGACGCCCACCCCTATTGGAGAGGGTGACATATTCGGAGACTACTTCACTGATAGAGAGCCTTGCCTTGACCTGATCAAGGACGTCATCTGAAATTTTAGCCATCAGGGCCTAAAACTTCATGATGGGCACATTGCCTATCCTAGCTGCAAGCAACGCCTCTATCTCTTCTTTGGTGTATACCCTTCCCTGTCCCATACCAGGACAAGAGGTCATCTCGGAATCCCATGCAGTTTTATTTTCCACTATGCTACTCCAGAACGGGTACGTGCGACACTGCTCAGGTCTACCTTCGTAGACACTGCAGCCATTCTCAGTCAGGAAAATGCAATCGTAATTCTTTTTTTCCTGTATGCTAATCATACTGAAACTGCCCATGGATACAGTACGGCAGTAGGAGGTGATACATGCTTCTTCGGTAATGCCAAGGTGAGAGGAAAGCCTCTTCAGGTCCTTGGGGGAAAGGAATACAAACCCCGGCTCACAACTACAGCAGTAGTTACAACCGGTACATTCGAATTGGAGACCTTTCTCGTAGAAGCAGCTCATTGACACCTCTTGATGTGTAGTATGACGGAAAAGAGGCCTTCCTCTGAGAAGAAGGCCTCCATTTGGAGAGAGAAGGATTCGAACCTTCGAAGGTGTAACCAACAGATTTACAGTCTGCCCCCTTTAGCCACTCGGGAACCTCTCCGTTTGCCAAAGACAACCGTACATTACCTAGTATTGGGGGTTTTGTCAACCTTGATTACAGAAAAAAAACAA
>CAZTXW010000036.1:0-20049 GCA_964617345.1 uncultured Sphaerochaeta sp.
CTTTAGGAAGAACTGGGATGAGGTGTATATGGGAAAGACGATACTGGACTTGTAGTTATTGGGTAGAAAGCGTGCTTTTTACAGCTTTGAGCCATCCCTTGTATTTGATCCTAGCCTCTTCGGGTGGAAGGAGGGGAAGGTACTCTGCCTTCACCCTACCTTGGAAAGTTGCATCACTGCCGTAGAAGCCCAACTTTTTCCCAGCCAGGATTGCAGGCCCTTGGGCTGAAAGCTCCTCAAGCGAAGCCACCCCTACGGTTGCCCGTGTTATGTCTGCCTGGAACTGCATGAGAAACGAATCTTTGGTCGGTCCCCCGTCGACCTTTACCGTATCGAGGGTATACCCACTCTCCTCTTTCATGAGAAAGAGGATGTCTGCTATCTGGTAGGCTATTGACTCCTCAGCTGCCCTGATGAGCTCGTTCCTACCTGTTGTCCTGCTCATCCCCGAAATTGATGCACGGGCTTCACCATCCCAGTAGGGTGCTCCCAACCCTGAGAAGGCAGGAACAAGATAGAGCCCTGGTGAATCCTTTGCCAGGGAGGCCAGCCTGCCGGCTTCCTTGGGAGAGGAGAGCAGCTTGAGATCCTCAACAAGCCAGGTTATGGTCGCCCCTGTATAGTTGATGTTCCCTTCCAGCACGTAAGAGGGAACCCCATTGGTGGACCAGGCTACGGAGGTCACCAGGCTCTTGGATACTGTCGGTCTGGATCCGATGTTCATCATGATGGACGATCCTGTCCCATAGGTAGCCTTTACCATTCCCTCCGTTGTACACCCTTGGGCATACAGGGCTCCCTGTGAGTCACCCAGGACCCCACATATGGGGATGGGATTTGTTAGCAACCCCCCAAGGGTCGTATGGCCGAAGATGGCATCTGAATCTACGATTGCGGGAAGTTGTTCGGTCCGTACCCCAAAGAGTGAACAGATCTGATCATCCCAGCTGAGGCTCTGAATGTTCAGCAATTGGGTCCTGGATGCGTTGGAGGGTTCAGTCAGCAGCACATGCTCCTCACTGAGGTGATAGAGCAGGAAGCTGTCCATCGTGGAAAGGACCAGTGTATTGTTTTTTGCCAGTTTCTGGACCGCGGGGACCTCCTGCAGGAGCCAGGCGAACTTGGATGCGGAGAAGAAGGGGGAGAGGTTCAGCCCGGTCTTTTCCTTGATGATCGTAGCATGGCCTTCCCTTTGCCTACAGATGTCTGCAGCCCGCCCACACTGCCATACGATGGCATTGTGGGCAGGCATTCCACTGCCCTTGTCCCAGGCAATGGATGTCTCCCTCTGGTTTGAGAGGGAGAGTGCAAGGATGTGCCTAGGGTCTATTGCAGCTTCTTCAATGACTGTGCGGATGGCCACGAATACATTGGCCAGGATCTCCTGGGGGTCATGCTCTACCCATCCCTTGTCGTTGACGATCTGTCTGTGGGGAACATCCGCCCGTCGTACAAGGTTGCCATCCCTGTCGAAGAGGAGGGCCTTGGTCGTCGATGTGCTCTGGTCTACAGATAGAATATACTGCCTGTCATGCATGGAAGCCTCGCTTGCGTTCGAATAAGCTGGTGGCCGCATCTGTTATCCCCTTTGCATCGAGGCCGTAGTGGGCGAAGAGCTCAAGGGAGTCCCCGGTAATCAAGTACTCATCGGGAAGGGCTAGGCTGCTCACCGGGATGGGGTGGCTGCTGCCGGTCACTTGGGCTACAATGCTTCCCAGGCCCCCGTATATGCTGTGCTCCTCAACGGTGAGGATGGCACCTGTCTCAAGGGCAGCCTCCCTGATCGCCTCTTCATCAAAAGGTTTGAGGGTGGCCATGTCAAGGACCCGTGCCTTGATTCCTAGCCCGTTAAGGGTATCTGCTGCCTGTAAGGTATGGTAGACCATCTCCCCGCAGGCCACAAGAGTCAGGTCGGCTCCTTCCCTCAGGCGGTTTGCCTTGCCCAGGACAAAGGGATTCCCCTCATAGGTTCCATCATAGATCACAGGGACCTTCCCACGGCCAACGCGGATGTATGTGGCGTCGGTGCCCTTCTCTATTGCATGTAGCATGGCCCTGGTCTGCACTGCATCAGAGGGGATGATTATCTGCAGGTCAGGGAAACAGCGCAGTGTTGCGATATCATGGAGTGTGTGGTGGGAGGCGCCCAGGGCCCCATAGCTTATCCCACCGCTGACTCCGAATATCTTCACATTCTGGTGGGAGTAGGCAACATCCACCTTGATCTGTTCCAAGGCACGCGCGGTGAGGAAGCATGCTGGGGCACATACGTAGGGGAGTTTCCCCACCAGTGCCAACCCGGCGGCAATGCCCACCTCATTCTGTTCTGCGATCCCGACCTCTACAAACTGGTCAGGCAGCTCGTCCACGTAGGTATTCAGACCACACGAGCCCCGGGCATCGGAGCTGACGACAAGGATGTCGGGGTTCTGTCTGGCCAGGGAGAGCAAGGCATCGGTGAAGGCTTCCTTGCAGGCTTTGTATTCAGGCATGGGTAAGCTCCTTTTCGAGTCTGTCCAGTTGGTCCATGGCGCTGGCGAACAGGTGTGCATCGGGGACCCCATGATGCCACTTGGCCAGGTTCTCCATCTCCCTGACCCCTTTTCCCTTGATGGTATGTGCGATGATGAGAGACGGCTTTCCTGTTTCAAAGGGGGCCTCCTTCAGGGTGGACACCACCTCCTGCATGTTATGCCCGTCAATCTCACGCACGCTCCACCCAAAGGATGTCCATCGCTCGGCGAAAGGCTCAAGGTTCATGACTTCTGCTGTCGAGCCTGAGATCTGCAGATGGTTCCTGTCGACGATGGCTACCAGATTGTCAAGCTTGTAGTGGGAAGCGGCCATGGCACCTTCCCATACGGAACCTTCCCCCTGCTCCCCATCACCCATCAGGACGAACACACGGTTGTCCTTGTGGCTTTTCCTGAGACCCAGGGCTATTCCCACTGAAATGGAAAGGCCGTGACCCAGAGCGCCTGTATTCATCTCGATTCCGGGGATCTCGTTGTTGGGGTGTCCGATGAGCCGGCTCTTGAACTGGCTGAAGGTCTTCAGCTCCTCTTGGGGGAAGAACCCCCTCGCCGCAAGGACAGCGAGGTATCCTTCCACACAGTGCCCCTTGGAGAGGATGAAGTAATCACGCCCTTCCCACGAGGGGTTCTGGGGATCGATGTCCAGCACCTCAAAATAGAGCGCGGTCATGATGTCTGCCGAGGAGAGGGACCCTCCCGTATGGCCTGTATTTGCATGGTGGATCATGGTAAGCAGGTCTCTTCTGGTTCTTACTGCCTGTAGTTCCAACTCTCTGATGATCATCTGTTTCACCTTTATACCGTACCAGGTCTTGCAATCCTTGGATTGCCCTGGTTCCTGGCTGTTCCTTTCTGTATTCTCTTTGCCTATTGCATGCTCGGGATGTCTTCACCCCTCAGGTAGGCTCTGACATCCTCTTCTATGGGGTCATAGAAATCGGGCTTCACCCCGATGTATTTGCATGCCTCATACAGGATAGGGACGATATTCTGGTGGATCCCGACACAGTGGTGGATGTACGGCCCCGTTACGATCTTCTCCTCCAGCCTCTTGATGTTCTCAACCTCTATCCAGAGATAGGTCCCCATGCACTTTGGGCCGGACACCCCTTGTGCATTACCCAACAGCAAGGAGTAATCACCGTTATCCCCATCGAAACGGCACAGTGTCACCTTGCCGCCCTTGGCTTCTGCTGTAAGGCTACCCGGATGGTCGAATGCAAGGGGGTAGCCCAGCTCTGGCTTTTCCTTGGCTACCGAGACTGGCCAAGGCCCGCAATGTTGGAGCAGCTCCCCATTGGGGATGTCCGGATGGCGGATGGTCCAGTCAGCGAAGAAGGATCGGCTCTTGTCCATGCCGGCAGCTTCCACCAGCAGGGCTGTGATGGCCCCATGGATATCTGTCTCACAGACGACGGGGATACCCTCATCATTGAGCAGGGCGTTGGCCGCACAGGGCATGATGCCCAACTCATCCTGCAGGGCGTTCCAGCACTGTATGGCGATGGCCTTGCACCCGTAGTGCTTTGCAAGGTCGCCCATGGCCACCTTCAGGGCAGCTACAGTCTCGAGCTGTTCGTCAGTGACCTTGATGACCATCTCCTGTCTGACATAGTCGACGACCTTCTGCACCGCATCATTCTTGTCTGCCTTTACCTGCCTGACCTTCGAGGTGAGCTCGGGCATGGGAATGGGGGCGAGCTGGATGTTGAAGCGTTCGAGCAGTTCGCCTTCATTGCACATGGTGGTCCAGAAATCAGAGGGGCGGGTGGATATCTGCAGTATCCTGATGGACCTGAAGGTCTTCACCGTATTGCAGACTGCCAAAAAGTCCCTGATTCCCCGCTCGAACTCAGGTTCTGTGACCCTACAGTTGGTCATATAGGTGAAGGGGACCTGGAAGCGCCTGAGCACCTTGCCTGTGGCAAAGAGCCCGCACTGCGTATCACGAAGGCGTACCCCGTCGGGTTCCGGCCTCTCGTCCAGAGGGCCCCAGAGCAGGACGGGGACCCCCAGCTCCTTGGCAAGCCGGGCAACGACATACTCGGTGCCGAAGTTGCAGTGGGGCAGGAAGAGGCCGTCTACCCCCTCATCCCTGAACTTCCTGGCTATCCTAAGCACGTCCTGGTCATCATAGAGGAGCCCCTCCTCATTGATGTCTGTTATGTCGACGAACTCAATGTCCAGCTCCTTCAGTCTCTCTGAGGTGATGTTGCGGTATTTGATGGCGTCTGGTGCGCTGAATATGCTTCTTCGTGTGGGGGCAAACCCCAATTTGATGGTCGCCATGGCTTTCTCCTTACCTGTGAATTGTAGATGAGATGCTCACTAGTATCCTAAGCCACTACAAAGGGTTTCGTCAATAAAAACATTTCGTTTGTTTTCATTTGGTTTTCGTTTGATTTCTATTATCCTGCATCTAGAGGTCCTGATAGCCATCTTGTTGAGGAGTTTTCCCTATATAGTGAGAATAGGTTGAGGTCTGGACTGTTTTGCTCGGTACTTGTGATGATTACGGTGATAAACAAAAGTTTTCTTTTCATTTCATTTGGTTTCTAGTATCATTGGCATGGATAGTGCGTTGTATCGAGGAGAGTATATGTTTCAAGACCAGAGAAGAGAGAAGATCCTACAGCTCCTCCAAGAGAACGGCAGTTGTCGCGTTCAGGAGCTCAAGGAACTTTTTTTAGTGTCCGAACCGACTATCAGGGCAGATTTGGAAAGCCTTGAGAGGACAGGGCTCATCACGCGCCAGCACGGTGGGGCATTCATCAACAATCTTAATGCACAAGCTGTCTCGCTGGACCTCCCTTCTCGGGGATATGAAGAGCAAAAGGCAAGGATTGGAAAGAAGGCTGCATCCTATGTGGGCAATGGTGACAATATCATCCTCGACTCAGGGACAACTGTATCAGAGATGCTCAAGCACCTTGGCAGTCGCACCAACCTCAATATAGTGACCAATGCATTGAACATTGCCCTTCATTTGGGAATGGAACCGACCAACCATGTCCTGGTTGTCGGAGGTGAGTTCAAACCCCCGACCCTCTCCCTTACTGGTGAGAAGGGCCTCTCCCTGTTTGAGAATCTCTATGTGGAGAAGCTGTTTCTCGCGACCGGCGGCTTCTCCCTGGATGCAGGGCTCACCTACCCGAGCTTCAGTGATATCGCCCTCAAGCGTGCCATGATAGCATCAGCGAAGACTGTATACCTGCTTGCTGACTCAAGTAAGTTGGAGAAGGTGCAGTTTGCATCCTTAGGCTGTGTTGACAAGATCAAATACTTGCTCACAGATGATGGTATTGATGCCGACTATGCCAAGAAGCTTCGTGCTGCAGGGATAACTGTGGTTATCTGCTGATAGGGTAGTGCGGTCCTGTCGCATGAAAAGAAATGATGGGGAGAATAGTAGAAAGAACGGATTGAAGTGCAGGACATGCAAAAAAACAAAGGCGGCCGCATAGTGGTCTATGCGGCAGTCCCGGGATTGCATACTCTGCAATTACTTCTTCATGCTGAAATTCATCCTTTCAATCACATCGTTTTGTAGCTCTATGTTCAGGGGGGTGAAGAATGCACTATATCCTGCAACCCTGACCAACAAGTCCTTGTACTCCTCAGGATTCCTCTGGGCCTCCTTCAGTGTTTCGTCATCGGCTACGTTGAACTGGATATGGTACTGGTAGTTCTTGAAGTGTGTTTTGACCAGGGCTAATATCCGTTTGCGGGACTCTTCCGATGCAAAGGAGTCTGGGGTGAGCCTCATGTTGAAAATAGATCCTTTCTGGAACCAGATGCTTGGAAGCTTGCTCTCGGAATTGATGGTTGCAGTGGGACCCTCCTGTTCCGAACCATTAGTGGGGGAGACCCCATTGTTCACCGGTAAGGTTGCTTTTCTTCCATTCGGCAGTGCACCAACCGATTTTCCGAATGCGACGTTCCCCGTCACTGAACTTTTGCTGAGTGCAAAGGTAGCCGGAATGGGACCCTTGCCGTAGCGCGAGTTCTTGAAAGACTTCTGATAGGTCGATCCGAGGAATTCACTGATCTCAACCGTCCATTTGTCAGCATAGTCGTTATCATTGCCGAATTTGGGAATCTTGTTGACGATCAGGAGCCTGATCTCCTCTCCTGTCGGTGTTGTCGTGAGATCCTCGTAATTGGTCTGTATTGCATGCCTCAACTGGGCGGAAGTGAGTATCTTCTTGTCAAACAGCAGATAGTCCAGAGCAGCGAAGGAGTCTCCTACGCTGATGGAACCTGCAGTGGGTCCTCCGTCAGCAGAGTAGATGGATCCTCCCTCAATGAGGGACTTGCCCCGACCGATGCAGTCCTCGATCAACGAGGACCTGAACGCATTCTGGTCATGGAGAATATGCATCTCATCGGCGATATGCTCAACGATGACCTGCAGGCGCATGTAGTAGAACAGTTGTTTTTTGAAAGCAGCCATGACCTCTTCCATCGTAATGAATGTCTCCAGATCCCCATCTCCCTTGAGGAGGGTTTTTCCTGTGACAGGATCGGTTCCGTTGTTCAGTGTCATTTCAAAAATCTTGGCTACATTCAACCAGGAGCCTTTTGCCGCAAAATCCCACTTGCCGGGAATCGAAGCTTCGATGCAGCCTACAGGAGCCCAGTTGTACTGGTCTTCCTTTGCAATGCCCATGTTGTCCAGAATCCTCATGACCCCAAGGTCATTGTAGAAAGCCGGTTGCCCACCCTTGTGCACGGAAACTACCTGCAAGGCCTTGTCCATCAGGTTGTCATCAGTGCCTTCAAACCATTTGAAGGAAACAGAAGGTTTGGGAAGTCCTACATCGGCTGTTGCCTGCAGCACTATGCTGGTCAGCACATTGCAAGCATCCTTGCCGTCAGCGGTCTGCCCTCCAATGGCTAGGTTTTCTGCCAAATGGTAGCCGGGGAAGTATTCGCTGTCTGGCCAGGAGCGAAGCTTGTTGATCTCGTTTGCCTTGATGAAGAAGCTCTCCACAAGCTCCAATGCCTGAGCATCGGAAAGGGTTCCGTTTTTTGCATCCCTTTCCAGGTAGGGGAAAAGAAATTGGTCAAATCTTCCCAAGGAGATTGCATGGCCATTGGTTTCTATCTGCAGTACAAGCTGGATAAACCATACTGTCTGCACTGCCTGCCAAAAGGTCTTTGCAGGCTTTTCTGGAACCTGCCTGCAGTTTTCTGCCATGGTTTCCAATTCAGCCTTTCTCTTTGGGTCCCTCTCTTTCCACGCCAGCTGCTCCAACAGCTCTGCATACCGGTGTGCAAATCGTATGACCGCTTGGTTTGAGAGTATGACTGCCTGGAGAAACCAAGCCTGCTTGATGGTATCAGGTTCAGCAAGATCAAGTGAATCCAATCGGCTTTGAGCCCTTGCAATGATATCTTCAAGCCCATGTTCAAGGATAATGGAGTAATCTGGAAGAATATTCCCAAGCCCCGCCGCGGCGCACCAGGTGTCATCGATTGCATTGATCTCCCACGCTGTGCGTGCATCGTCGGGCAGTTCCCGCCAAACATTCTCTATGAGGGTTTTACCTTTCCAGTAGTCGATCGTCTCCAGTACCTCTTTTTTGGTCTTCTCTGAATAGGTGAATTGGTCGCAGGGACGCTGGGTGAAATCATAGGGGTTTCCTGCAAACTCCTCTTCAATCCATTTGTAGGAGTATTCAGGGAATACAGGTGCCCCTCGCACGGTGCTGGCCTGGTTCCCTACCAACAACTCTCCCTCACGGACAAAAATGGTCATTGTATTGAGGATTTCGTACAGCGCTTGGGCTCGTCGTTTTACTATGGGCGCGCCTTCGCTCCGCTTCATTGCTTCTGTAAAGAGAACTGCACGCTCGGAACAGATTTCTGGTGTTGTATCCAACAACTCCTCTCGTAGTCTGGAAATTCTTGTATTCATCGGGGTCCCTCCATACTGAAAACGGTTTCAGAGATATCTTAATAGTATCATGACCTAATTGGGAAATCAATACTTAGGTTTAGACCACTGTCAGTTTAGTCTTTGTGCCTTCAAAAAACTTCTGGTAATTCGCCTGTAGATTCATATCGGTAAGAATGGTGTCGAACTCTTCCATATCTGCAAAATAGCATGAGTGCACATAGCCAAACTTTGTTGAGTCCACGACCAGGATTTTTTCCAAGGATGATTCCATGGCTGTCTTTTTGATGACACATTCGTTCTGGTTTGCACACGTGACCCCCAGCTTTTCATGCACTCCTCCTGCTGAGATGAATGCTTTTCGGATACGGTTGTTCCTTAGGATTTCTGAGTCCATAGCTTGTTCGAGGATCATGGTCTTACGGTTGTACATCCCCCCACTGAGGATGACATCGATGTTTTTTTTGTTTGCGATGGTGAGAAATACGTTTATAGAGCAGCAGACCACTGTAATGTGATACTCCGAAGGGATGTACTGCGCAAGCAGCTCAGTTGTAGAGCCACCATCAAGAAAAATAATGTCATTATCCTCAATGAGGGAAGCTGCATGTTGTGCGATGCGTTTTTTCTTTTCCTTATTCAGGCTCTCTGCAACATCAAGCAGATAATCAGATAGGCTTCCCTTCGCTTCATCACCGGTGTAAATGACAGCTCCATACAATACTTTTACTTCACCTTGGCTGGAGAGCAACTCCAAGTCCCTTCGGGTGGTCATGGGTGATACGCCAAGACGAGCTGAAATTTCAGTTATTTTTAGTGAGCCTTCTACTTGTAACATCCTTATCAAAGATTCAAGCCTAGCTTTTTTTGTTGTCATGGTTGCTAGTATAATGATAATTTGAATAAAAGTAAATCACAAAAACATGTTCTAGTATTGACAAATTCTAAGTGATAGATAAAATAAGAACAAGAAAATGATATACATTTACCAAAAAGAGGGGAAATATGCAAAAGACTAGCAAAGAATCGTTCAAACAACTTATTGTTGATACAGGATTAGAGATGCTTGCCACAGGCTTGACTGTAGGTACCTGGGGGAACATAAGTGTACGTGACCCAGAAAGTGGATATATATATATCAGTCCTAGCGGTATGGATTATAAGATTATAAAGACCCATCACGTTGTGGTGCTTACCGACACCTGTGAACTTATCGAAGGAACATGCGAACCATCAATCGAAAAAGAGATGCATGCGGCAGTCTATAGGGCAAGACCGGATGTCAACTCAGTTATTCATACCCATCCAATCTACTCTACCCCTTTTGGTTTGACAAATACGACAATGATCGGAGTGAGTGAAGATTTCATCCAGATTGTTGGTGATGAGATTTATCCTGCATATCCGTATGAACTTCCAGGAACAATGGAGCTTGGTGTAACCGCGGTCAAAGGATTGAAAGATAAGAATGCTGTTCTCCTGCCGGGACATGGTTTGCTTGCAGTTGGATCTTCCTTGAAGATGGCTTTCAAGGTATGTACTGTAGTGGAAAAGAATGCTCAGATACTGCTGTTTTCCAAACTTCTTGGAGGCGAGGTCCGACGTTTTACTCAGCATGAAATTGATGCGATGCAGAGTTTTGCCAAAAACCATTATGGCAAAAAAAATGAATCCATGTAGTCCTGCCCGATGATAGAAAAAGTAGCACAGGTTGAAATTATACAGCCTGTGCTCTTTTTTTAGATTGATTGCCTGAGTAGGTTCTCTGTTGACAAAGAGGGTATCCCCTTTTAAGCTGGATATAGTAGTGAAAACGGTTTCTTGAAGGAGGCAGTTTCTATTAAATATACAATAAACCAGTTGGCCAAACTCTGTAAAACTTCCCCGGCGACCATTTCGAGGATTACCAATAATCCTGAATTGGTCTCCCCTGAGCTTAGGGAGAGGGTGGAGAACACCATGAAAGAGGTTGGCTACAAGCCAAATCCTTTTGCCTCACGCCTCAGCGCTAATGCCACATGGGGCTTGGGCCTGTTTGTCTTTGACATTCTCAACCCATTTTTTGCCCTAATCGTAAGGAATATCAGTCATCTTGCCATGGAAAAGGGAATTCCTCTCACCGTATGCGATACTGAAAACAATCAGGAGAAGGAAGAGCTCTACCTGGAGTACCTTCTCAACACCAAGGTAGAAGGGATTATCTTTGCAGAGGGAATCTCGCTCAATATTATTGAGAAGGCAAAAAAACACACCCATGTCGTGCTGATCGACTGTCATTACAGTCACGAAGCCATCTCGGAAGTCCACAGTGACAACTATGGCGGAGCTTGTCTGGCTGTAGAACATCTCATCGGCTTAAACCATACCAAGATAGGATTTGTTGGAGGGCCTGAGAATTGGCCGACTGTACAGGACCGTTTTCTGGGGTATCAGAAGACCCTTACCGCCCACGGCATACCTATTGAACCTGCATATATCTTTGCAGGAGACCTGCGCTTTGAGTCTGGGGGCAGGGCCATCGACCATTATCTGGCTTTGGACGATATGCCGACGGCAATTTTTTGTGCCAACGACCAGATGGCTTATGGTGCTCTTGCCCGCGCTAAAAACCGCGGTCTAGAGGTTCCTAGAGATCTTTCCATAGTGGGTTTTGATGATATCCCCTTGTATAATGCTTTTGATTCTAAGCTGACAACAGTGCATCAGGACATACATGCCCTGAGCGAACATGCATTCAACCTTCTTTTTCCCAAGAATAAAAAAGCGGGTTTTTCTGATGCTGTACAAGAGATTGTAGTGCCTACTTCTTTGGTATTGGGAGAGACCTGTAGAGAGTTGTCTTCGAAAATATAAGGGAGCATTTGCTATGAACGTCTTCAATATCGAAAGATTTGCAACAAAAGATGGCCCCGGAATACGCACCGTAGTTTTTCTCAAAGGGTGTAACCTGCGTTGTGCTTGGTGTCAGAACCCAGAATCCCAGATTGCAAAGGCACAAGTAATATATACCCAGGAGCTTTGTACTGGTTGTGGAAAGTGTGTTGATGCCTGTCCTGTAGGTGCCATCTCCTATGACGAGACATACGGGTTCATCTCAGATTCCAATCTTTGCACTGCTTTCAATGCTTGCGTGGATGCCTGTCTTTACGATGCTCGTTCGATCATGGGGAAGGAGTGGGATGAGGAGCTTTTATTGGAGGAGGTGCTCAAAGACAAGCAATTCTTTGATGAGAGTGGTGGGGGAGTGACCTTCTCAGGAGGCGAGCCTCTTTTGCAAGGTAATGCCCTAGTTTCTTTTGCAACTGCCCTTAAGCGGCAAAATATTCATCTGGCACTTGAAACAGCTGCGTGTGTACCCTGGTCGGTATTTGAACCACTGCTCTCCCTGGTAGATCTCTTTTTTGTTGATATAAAACATCTGGATTCTGAAAAACACGAGAAATTTACTGGGTCCGGTAACAGCCTCATCCTGGACAACATTATTGCCTTGGATAGAAGCGGGGCGAATGTTATCATACGTACTCCCGTCATCCCGGGCTTCAATGACACTGATGAGGAGTTGCGCGAAATCTTCTCGTTTCTCAAAAACAGTACCACACTAAAGAGAGTTGAACTGCTTCCGTTCAATCGGTTGGGCCTGGCCAAGTATAGTGGACTGGGTTTTTCCTATGCCTACGCGCATACAAAGAACATGGCCAATGAAGATGTGGAGCATTTTGCACGTATGGGCAAGGAATATGGACTCTCTGTCCATGCGGGAGCCCTTTAGTGAAGGGGTTACGGCTGTCGGAACTCTTCTTTGAGCAGTCGGTGCGTCCTGCCTTTAAAAAAATGCTTTCCATTCAAGAGTTCCAGCGCTTATCCTTCGGTCTTGTTGGCCCTGGGTCAGAGTGTTACGGCTTTGATGATGAACTATCCAGAGATCATGATTGGGGCCCTCGAGTCATTGTTTGGGTTCCAAGCACTACCTCCAAGGATACTATAGCTAGATATCAGGCCATCTATGATGGGTTGGCCCCTTACTGCTTTGGGTATGGGTATTCTCGTACACTCGATAGCTCCATAATCCGCAAGGGTATCCACCCCATTGATGGTTTCTTCTCTTCTGTCCTTGGGTACGACCACCCCCCTACAACTGAATTGGAATGGATAGTTGTCAAGGAAGAAGCGCTTTCCCTAGCTACCAACGGTAAGGTGTTCTCTGATGGCTCAGGCTTGGTCACAGCTTTTCGTGCAAGCCTTATGGAGTATTACCCCACAGATGTGTGGCTAAAGAAAATCTCTTCACGATGTGCCCTCATTGCCCAATACGGTCAGAGCAATCTCCTCCGTTCATATGCTCGAAACGATGAATTGGGTATTGGTTATGAGTTGGCCATGGTTGCCAGGGAAGCTGCTATGCTTGTGTACCTGCTGAAAAAACAGTATCGGCCTTATTACAAATGGTTGTTTCTTGGATTGGAAGGATTGGGAGATCTTGGCTGTTCTGTGCGTGAACAGCTAAAGGGGCTCTTTGCAGTTCGTTCCATGAGCGAGAGAGTGGAAATAATTGAGGTGCTGGTAGTCTGCTTGCAGGATGCACTCTCCACAGTATTGGATCTTTGCCCTGCTACTCCCTGTATGCTCTCTCTTGCAGAACAGATCCAGAAGAGGATCCATAGCGAGTTTTTGCGAGAGTATCCAGGCTTGTTGGAATAGGAGGCTTCATGGAAATCAAGAAAGAGTCATTGATCACCAAGCTCGTTGAACTTGAGAAAGAGATGTTTCGCCTTGTGCGTAGCTCCGTTGAAGCACCTTGTCAAAAAGATCTTGATGCTTTTGAAATGCACAGAGATGCACAACTCTATCCCTGGTCCCTGGAAACATTGAAAAGTTATCAGGCAGATCTTCAATGTGCAAAACAAGCTGGTATAAATCTCATGACCATCAAGTATGCTAGGATGGGAGCACAAATACCTCCATATTCATCTAACCCTTTGATCCCATCTCTGGTAGATCGTTTCTTCAGTTGGCAGATTGAAATTAAGAATACGTTTCCAATGGTGATGAGGCAATCACGAACACTGGATGATTTTTGCACCTATCTTGGCTGTGAGTTAGAAACCTATTCAGACCAGACGCTCAATTTGCTTGCAGGTGATGTCGCTTCTTTCACAAATAGAGGTGAAAACATGACGGTGCTAACGTATGAGAGATTGGCCAGGTCGTCTGGTTTTTCTTCCCTTATGGTGCTAGAAGCGCATCTTTCCCTGTAATAGCTGTTATGGTAATGTAGATATAACTAAACAGTTTCTAGCTGAAATTTGGTAAACTTAGAACATCTATACTGATAATAATTACCAATAAGCGAAATAAATGAGAATATCACTTGACATCTGAATTTTTTATGGTAGACTTTTAACAGTATGAAATCGGTTTCAGAGGAGGCTAATAAACCGGAAGGAGATAATTCCGGCAAGAATATTAGTTGAGAATGGTTTCACGAGCCACAGTTGTGGTGAGAATGTTAAGGAGGACGTATGATGAAAAAGATCGTGGTATTGGCTTTGGTTGTGATGTTTATTTCAACCTTTGGTGTGTTTGCTGCTGGTGCACAGGAAACAGCAGGTTCCAAATTGATTGTAATTGTTACTCCGGATAAGGATAATACCTTTTTTACTGCTGAAGCTGATACTGCAAAAGCCAAGGCTGAATCCCTAGGTTATAAGACATTGCTTGCAGTGCATGGTGATGACCCGATGAAAGAGAGTGATATCATCGACTCAGCCATTTCCAGCAAGGCAGTAGCAATTATCATTGACGTTGCCAACGCTGATGCTTCCCCAAATAACCTCAGAAGGGCAAAGAATGCCGGTATCCCCGTATTCTGTATGGATAGGGAGATCAACGTTACCGGTATAGCAGAAGCACAGTTCATTTCCAACAACTTCCAAGGTGCTACACTCGGTGCTGAACATTTTGTAGGGCTAATGAAGGAAAAGGGGAACTACATCGAGTTGGTGGGAAAAGAGTCCGATACCAATGCTGGTGTCCGTTCCAAGGGTTTCCACAGCATCATTGATCAGTATCCCGACATGAAGATGATCGCACGTGAGACTGCAAACTGGGATCAGAATGAAGCGTATGCCAAGGTTGAGTCTATTCTCCAGTCAAATCCAAATGTAAATGGAATTATCTGTGGAAATGATACCATGGCCCTCGGAGCACAGGCTGCTGTTGAATCTGCTGGAAGAAAAGACATTTTCGTGCAGGGTTTTGATGGTAACGACGATGTGCTTGATTCGATTATGCTGGGCAAGATAGACGGCACTTCGATGCAGCCAAATGCATTCAATGCTGAGATGGCTGTCATAACCGCTGACAAGTTCCTCAAGACCGGTTCGACAGGTCTGGCAGAAGAGAAGGTGCTCAGCGACTGTTACCTGATTACTTCTGAGAATGCTTCGCAGTGGAGAGGATTTAAGAAAAAGTAAGCACTTAGGTTTATTGGATTAGTTGGGGGAGCCGTATTGAGCTATATAACTGGTTACGGCTCCCCTTTATTCGAAATTTGAAGAAGAACTTTTGAAGTTGTGGAGTTATCCCATGAAGAAAATCAAATGTACTACAAGTTTTTTAGCCATACTGCTGATTGTATTGCTTACTTTCACATTGTCTTCTTGTACGGTACGCAAATTAAGTGAAATTGAAAATAAGGCATCTTGTTCAGCGGATTCTGGTTATGATTTTTCTGCCTGGACAAAAAGTGGAGATTCTTTTAATGCGAAAGAGTATGTAGTACAAAACTGGGATACAAAGATAATTCCTCTGTTTTTGGAAAACTCAATGGATGTGACTACCGTTGTTTCTTCCTTGCAAATTGATGGTGCGGAAACTGCCTTGGCAACCTATGCAGTGGTGAGGGAAGATGGGTCGAGGATGCAAGGTTTCAAGGTTGTGGGAGAGGCGACTGTAACAGAATACGATGATAGCTCCCGCAATGGGATTATCAGAATTGACTTTACCCCTGAGGATGGTCAGTGTGATGCGATTGTGCAGGTAGGTCCTGTCATCAAGCAGACTGCTATCCGGGATTCCTTGGAATGCATCGGGTTTACTGATGTAGGAAACCAGATGTTCTTTGCTGAGCTTTCAGATGAATTGAACAAAATGATGAGAATGAAAACAATTGATCCCTTGGACTTGAGCAGCATCACAGGAAAAAGAATCAAGTTCTATGGCGCCATCAAGATAGACGCAGGAACAATGGATTTTTCCTCTATTGTAATTACTCCTGTACTGATCGAGATACTTGAGGAGACCCAAGTTTGAATAGGGAGATAGGAATGGATAAGCATAATGATATCCTGCTGATGGAAGCGAAAAACATCAGCAAGGTGTACCCGGGTACCCACGCACTCACTGATGTGAACTTTAAGATTTACAAGGGCAAGGTCAATGTTCTGATCGGTGAGAATGGTGCAGGAAAATCGACGCTGATGAAGATCGTAGCTGGCATTCAGAAACCTACTGATGGAACCATGATTCTGTATGATGAAGAGGGAAATGGTGAGGAAGTATCATTTTCCTCAACCCGTGAGGCTTCGCGCAAGGGAATCAAAATAGTTCACCAGGAGCTGAACCTCTTTGGGGATATGAGTGTTGCTGAGAATATTTTTATGAACAGGGAGATCAAGAAATTTGGTTCCCTCTACATTGATCATGCAGCCCAAGAGGTCAGGGCAAAAGAGATCTTGGTACGACTGAAGCAGGATATTGATCCCAAATCACTGGTTCGTGATCTCCGGTTGGGCAAGCAACAGATAATTGAGATTGCCAAGACCCTGGTTGATGAACCAAAAATCCTTATTATGGATGAACCGACCTCTTCCTTGAGCATCCAGGAAGTGGATATCCTGTTCAATACAATTCGGGAACTGAAGGCCCAGGGAGTGGCAATTGTGTACATCTCCCATAGGCTGGAAGAGCTCAAGCAGATAGGCGACTACATCACCATCCTCCGGGATTCCCGTCTGGTGCATACCGGCCTCATCACCGACCTTACCATCAAGCAGATAGTGGCCATCATGATAGGGCGAGATCAGAAGGAGTTCTTTACCAGCAGTTCCCACAAGATAGGGAAAGAGATTCTGGTAGCCAAGGATATTACCCTTCCAAGGCTTGGTGGCGGCTTTACCCTCGAGCATGTATCGTTTTCACTGCATGAAGGTGAGATTCTGGGCATCTATGGCCTGATGGGTGCCGGGCGCACTGAGCTGCTCGAATGCCTGATGGGCCAGAACAACAAGATGACAGGTGATGTCTTCCTTGAAGGCAGTTCGCTTGCCTCAAAGGATACCAGAAGCCGCATCGACCGTGGCATGATCCTCATACCTGAAGAACGGCAGCGAGAGGGATTGTTCCTCAACCTTTCTGTGAAGAGCAACATTTCCATGGCCAACTTATCTGATTACATCATTTCAAAGGTTCATGTGGGCCAAAAGAAGGAAGAGCAGGGTGTGGATTCCATGATCAGGGAGATGTCCATCAAGGTTGCTGATAAAAACTTGACGGTGAACGCTTTGAGCGGGGGGAACCAGCAGAAGGTTGTCATTGGAAAGTGTCTTCTGACTAATCCGAAAGTATTGCTTATGGATGAACCCACACGAGGCATTGATATTGGAGCAAAGGCTGATGTGTTCCAAATTATGGGTGATATGGCCGAAAAGGGTTTGGGTGTGCTATTTGTTTCCTCGGAGATGGACGAAGTCTGTTCGATGTCGGATAGGATCCTTGTCCTTTCAAAGGGTGTGGTTACCGGGGTCTTCACGAGGGCTGAAATTTCTGAAGAAAAAATTAGAAAAGCATCTGAGATCGGACATAGTTTGATCGTTACTGCGTAATAGAGGAAGGACTTCAATGGATAATGCAATTATGAAAGAAAAAAAATCTACCCTATCGATTGGAATGTTGGCGCTCAAGATGCGAACGGTCATCGCCCTTATTCTGGTGGTTCTGGTGTTTTCGGTATTGGTTCCCAATTTCTTGACCATCAACAATCTCATTGTCATGGTAAAGCACTCTGCAATTTGGGCAATCCTGGCCATAGGGGTTGCGTATGTAATCATCGGTGGAGGTATTGACCTCTCTGTCGGTTCAATAGCCGGGTTTTGTGGGATGATAGCTGGAGGCCTGATCGTTGAGGGTTTGCGCTTGCCCATGTTTGATATAGTGATTTATTTTAATATCCCGGTACTTATGGTCATTATTCTCCTGATAGGGATTGGCCTGGGGGCCATCAATGGGCTTCTTATAACAAAACTCAATGTAGCACCTTTCATTGCCACCTTGGGTATGCTGTATATGGCTCGAGGGTTTGCAATGCTCCGTTCTGGGGGGAAGACCTTTCCGAATCTCGTAGGAAATCCCGAATTGGGGAATACGGGATATACACTCTTGGGTTCTGGGACATTCTTGGGTATCCCCTTCATCATTTGGATTGCAATCCTTCTGGCAGTGCTCGCTACCTATGTATCCAAGCATACCACCTTGGGTAGGTATGTGTATGCGGTCGGCGGCAATGAGGACGCTGCAGTGCTTTCTGGGATCAGAGTGAATAGGATCAAGATGAACACATACATGTTTTCAGGCTTTACCGGTGCTTTAGTCGGCCTCATCCTTTCCTCACAGCTTGCTGCAAGCCATCCTGCTACCGGTGAAAGCTATGAACTGACCGCTATTGCAGCGGTTGTGCTTGGTGGAACATCCCTAAGTGGGGGCCGTGGTACAATTCTGGGAACCATTGTCGGAGCGCTTATCCTAGGTGTTTTGAATGATGGTCTGGTAATGGTTGGCGTCTCTTCTTTCTGGCAAATAGCCATCAAGGGAATGGTAGTCATCGTAGCCGTAGTAATAGATCAGTTCCAGTTGAAAAAACAGGATGAGATGGCTCTTAAACTGCAGAAAGAAGCATAATTTAAAGAAAAAAAGAAGATAAGGGTTTGATGTATGAAAAAAGATTGTATCCAGTGTGTTGGCTTTGATTGCGGCAACTCTTCAATCCGTACTGTTATCGGTAGATATGATGGTTCGTCCATTGAGATGGAATTGGTTCAGAAGGAGCCGAATGGGGCGGTGACCGTCAATGGCGTGCACTATTGGGATATTCTTAACATATTCAATAGTATGCAGAATGGACTGAAGAAAGCAGTCGAGACCTATGGGCATATTGATTCTGTAGGCATAACTACCTGGGGAATCGACTTTGGGCTCCTAGGGCCTTCTGGCCATCTGCTGAACAATCCTTTCTGCTATCGCAATGAGTTTGGATTGAAAGGGCTCGAGTCTGCCGATGAAGAGACCCGGCAACGGTTGTTTGAACTGACAGGGATCCAGAACCATCCGATGAACTCCCTCTATCAATTGGTTGGCATCCGCACCCTTATTCCTGAGTATTACTCTTTTGCCAAGGACCTGTTGCTTGTACCTGATCTGCTTACGTACATGTTTACTGGTACAATGGGAACCGAAAGTACGATTGCTAGTACCAGTCAGCTCCTGGATATGAGGACTCAGCAGTACAGCCAGGAGGTGTTGGATCTCATGGGATTGGAAAAATCCATGTTCCACCCTGTTGTCCCCCATGGAGAGATCCGAGGAATGATGCTCCCTTCGATTGCTGAAAAACTCAATATTCCTTCTATTCCCTTCATCTCTGTGCCCTCCCATGATACTGCATCGGCGATTGTGTCGGTTCCTGCAACCAGTGACCGTTTTGTATTTATCAGTTCGGGTACTTGGTCTCTGATAGGAACAGAACTGCCTGAGCCAATCATCGACTCCAAGGTGTTTGAACATAGTTTTGCCAATGAAGGAGGGGCCTTAGGTACCATTACCTTACTTAAGAACTCCGCTGGAATGCACATTATCAAGAATATCAAGGATGAGATGAGCGTCTCGTTTGGCAAGGATTTTTCTTGGGACGAACTGTTGGATATGGCTGAGCAGGCTGGGGTTTCGGTCTCATTGTATGATCCGAACAGCACAAAGCTGTTCAATCCCGAAAGGATTATTGAAACAATACAGAAATTGAGTGGGGAGGTGGAGATATCCAGGATTTTAGCTTCTTCGTACCTCTCTCTTGCTTGTAGCTATAGGGAAGCCATTGACTCTCTGGAAGAGATTACCGGCAGTGCATTTGAACAGGTTCATATCATTGGGGGTGGAAGCCGTAATGGTTACCTGAATCAGCTGGCGGCCAATATAACAGGGAAGGTGATCATTGCCGGCCCGGATGAAGCCACCTCCCTCGGAGTCATCGCCATGCAGATCCTGCACCATGACCCCTCTCAGTCCTTGTCTGGTATTAGAAAGATGATTTCCAAGTCATTCCATCCAAAGACATATCATCCTGACCCACAGTTTCCTTCTGATGCACTGTATGCACAGTACCTCTCGAAGAAAGATATTGGAAATAGTTTGAGCTGATAGGAAGAGGGTAGTTGAAGGATACATGAAATCAGAGGGGCTTGGGTTCTGTTGGTCAACAGGATCCAAGCCTTTTCAATGAAGAATGCCGGATCCTAGAATCTCATGGTCGCCCATCTGTCCACCACTTCGAAGCCCAGTCTCTGGTAG
>CAZTXW010000037.1:0-19879 GCA_964617345.1 uncultured Sphaerochaeta sp.
CTTACAAGCATATAATTATTCCTTAGGAAATTTTCCAGACAACTTGTATATTAGTTTTTCTATAAAACCAAAAATTATTAAGAATCTTCGAAGAATTTTGCATGTTACGATTGAAAAGACCATGCAAGACTATATACAGAGAAAATCCATTTAGGAGGATTATATGAGAAAAGTATTTATCGTATTGTGTTTGGCACTCGTCATTGCTACTCCTGTCTTTGCACAGGGTCAGGCAGAGGCAGGAACTGTTACTATCGGTAGTGCAATCTACAAGTTTGATGATACATTCATGACTGGTGTCAAGAATGCAATCATCGCAGCTGCTGCAGAAAAATCCGATGCCAAAGTCGATGTTGTCGACTCAATGAACATCCAGGCAACCCAGAATGAGAAGGTCGACCTTTTCATCACCAAGGGTGTTGCGGCTATGCAGATCAACCCTGTTGACCGCTCTGCAGCTGGAGTCATCATTGACAAGGCTAAGAAAGCCAACATCCCCGTAGTATTCTTCAACCGCGAACCTTTTGCAGAAGACATGGCAAAGTGGGACAAGATCTACTATGTCGGAGCAAAGGCTGAAGAGTCCGGCACCATGAGCGGACAGATCATTGCTGACTACTGGAAAGCAAACAAAGCCAAGATGGACAAGAATGGCGACGGCGTACTGCAGTATGTCATGCTCAAGGGCGAGCCCGGGCACCAGGATGCTGAACTTCGCACTGAATACTCCATCAAGTGTCTGACCGACAACGGAATCAAGGTTGAGAAGATTGCTGAAGATACCGGCATGTGGGACCGCGTTAAGGGCCAGGAAAAAATGGCCGCTTTCATTGCTAGCCAGGGCGACAAGATTGAAGCCGTATTCGCTAACAATGATGACATGGCTCTCGGTGCAATCGAAGCCCTCAAGGCTGCTGGCTATTTCAAAGATGGCAAGTTCATGCCCGTCGTAGGCGTTGATGCAACCGCTCCTGCTCTTCAGGCTCTTGAAGAAGGCACTCTCCTTGGAACCGTCCTCAACGACGCAGTCAACCAGGGCCGTGCAACATTCATGCTCTCCTATGATCTGGCCAAGGGCAAGACTCCTACCAGTGCTTCTATCGGCTACACGATCACCGATGGCAAGTATGTATGGGTCCCTTACCAGAAGGTCACCAAAGACAACTACAAGCAGTTCAGATAAGAATAGCTAGGTTATCGAATACCCTCTGGATCAGAACTCTGACCAGAGGGTTTTTCAGACAGTGGAGGCGCTTCAGCCTCTTGAGGGAAAACAATGTATATTCTAGAGATGAACCATGTCTCCAAGTCTTTTCCCGGTGTTAAGGCTTTGGATGATGTTACCTTGAAGGTGAAACCGGGAACGGTACACGCCTTGATGGGTGAAAACGGTGCGGGAAAGTCCACACTGATGAAGTGCCTGTTCGGCCTGTATACCATGGACGAGGGAGATATCTCCTTCAACGAACAGCCTGTAAAAATTGATAGCGTAAAAGAGGCATTGAAGCTGGGAATCTCCATGATTCACCAGGAGCTCCACCTTATCCCTTACCGTTCGGTTATGGAAAACATATGGCTTGGCAGGTTTCCCCGAAAAGGTGGTGCGAAAAGTCCTTTCGTCGATCATGCGACCATGTTTGACATGACAGAGAAATTGCTCGCAGACCTCAACCTGACAACCATAAAGCCTGATGACCTTCTGAAGACCCTCTCGGTCTCCAAGGCACAGAGTGTTGAGATTGCAAAGGCTGTATCCTATGATTCCAAAATCATCATCATGGATGAGCCAAGCTCATCACTTACAGAAAATGAAGTCGATCACCTGTTTACCATCATTCGCGAGCTGAAAGCGCGTGGGGTAGCTATCATATATATATCCCATAAGATGGAAGAGATCCTCAAGATTTCTGATGAAGTCTCCATCATGCGTGACGGTAAGTATGTGGGAACCTGGGAATCCAAGGACCTTACCACTGCTATGATCATCAAGCGAATGGTAGGACGTGACCTTACCAACCGTTTCCCTCCCAGGACAAGTAACCCTGGAAGTGAGCTGCTGAGAATTGCCAACTATACCTCCCCCAACCCCCGGAGTTTCAAGGATGTCTCCTTCACCCTGCATAAGGGGGAGATCTTGGGCATCGGCGGACTTGTAGGGGCACAAAGAACTGAAGTCATGGAGGCTCTTTTCGGATTGCGCCTCCATAGTGAAGGAAAGCTGTTCATCAAGGGTGAGGAAAAAACCTGTAGCAATGCTTATGAAGGCAAGAAGTTGGGGATGGCTCTCCTTACAGAGGAGCGACGTGCGACAGGAATATTTCCCGTCCTCTCTGTACAGGACAACCTTCTCATTGCAAACATCTCTTCCTATACCAATAAGAACGGGTTGCTCAACGCCAGCAGGATGGCAGAAGATTCCAAAAAAAGTATCAAGGATCTTGATATAAAGACACCTACTGCCAAAACCCTCATAAAGAGTTTGAGTGGAGGAAACCAGCAGAAGGTGCTGATAGCCCGTTGGTTGCTCACTACCCCTGACATCCTCATCCTGGATGAGCCTACCAGAGGAATTGACGTCGGTGCAAAGTATGAAATCTACGTCATCATGAGCGAACTCGCTGCCCAAGGCAAGGGAGTCATCATGATCAGCAGTGAGATGCCGGAACTTATCGGTATGACCGATAGGATTGTAGTGATGAGCGAAGGACGTGTCGCCGGTACGGTGGACAGCAAGAATACCAACCAGGAAGAAATTATGGAACTGGCGACAAAGTATGTCGGCTAGAGGGAGAATACAATGAGTACGAATAGTCTGGTATATACACTATTGGGTAAGAGAACGGTTAAGCAGTTTGTCATGGATAAGGCTATATTCCTTGTCCTGCTGCTGTTGGTGGTGGTCATCGCGATTATCAATCCTAGAATCCTGAGCATCCGGGTCATGCGTGACGTCCTGATGATGAGTTCAACGAAGGTCATCATGGCTTTGGGTATGATGTTTGTCATCCTTACCGGTGGTGTCGACCTCGGTGGTGGACGAACAGTTGGACTGGCAGCAGTAATCTCAGCCTCCATGCTGCAGACTCCTGACTATGTAAGGCGTTTCTACCCTGAGCTTGGGCAGATTCCCATTTTGCTACCCATCCTGATCGCAGTGTTTGCCGGTACCCTCTTTGGAGTCATCAACGGCCTGATCGTCGCAAAGTTTAAGGTACCTGCCTTTATCGCAACCCTCAGCTCCATGCTGATCATCTATGGTGTCAACTCAATATATTTCAACATGCCTCCAAACAACAGCCAGCCGATCGGTGGCCTCCGTGCTGATTTCACCTACTTGGGATCGGGTTCCATAGGCTTTATGCCGGTGATCATCATATTCGCCGCAATAGTATCTGTTATTGTCTGGATAGTGCTCAACAAGACTGTCTTTGGTAAGAACGTATATGCAGTTGGGGGAAATCCCGAGGCAGCCGCAGTCTCCGGTATCAACATCACCAAGACACTGGTCGGCCTCTTTGGCCTGTGTGGATTCCTCATCGCACTCTCAGGTGTCCTGGAAGCAGCTCGCACTGGTGGAGCAACCAACAACTACGGAAGCGGCTATGAGCTCGATGCCATCGCTTCCTGTGTTGTCGGAGGTGTATCGACAACCGGAGGAGTCGGGACAGTCAGTGGTGTTATCGCCGGTGTCGTCATCTTCTCCTTCATCAACTACGGCCTGACCTTTGTCGGAGTGAACCCCTACTGGCAGAATATCATCAAGGGTATAATTATTGTTTCTGCAGTTTCGTTCGATATCCGCAAGTATGTAAAGAAAAACTAGTTTTTAAAACTCTGAGTAAGGGGCAGGAATTCCTGCCCCTTACGTGTTTCTCCATAGGTGATTTTCTCCTGCTCAGGCTCTCTATTCATGTTCCCTTCCCTCTTTACAGAAGTGTCTGGAACAACAGCCTCTGATGCTGCTCGCTGAACATGGAGGTCTTGGTTACCAGGGCATGCTCGACTACCTTCTCCACCGGCTTGATACTCTTCAAGAGGTCGATGGCAGCCTTCACCGAACGATAGCCAAGGTTGAAGGTATTGATGACTACCAAGGCATCGATGACCCCCTCTTCCAGAAGCTGTACCTCAAACTGAGTGGTCCCAAAGGTTATGACCTTGATATCCCTGCCTTCTGGGAGAGCATTCACCACGCCATGGGCAGTATTTTCCTCCAAGGCAAAGATCATATTCACCTCCGGATCACTGCCTAGGGTATTCAGTGTAATCTTTTTTGCTATGGCCTCGTCAGTGAAACTGTAGGTTGCATATCCAATTTCAGCGTTTTGCTGGGCATTGAAGGCTGAGACCAGGCCACCAACGATGCTTGTCATCGAGGTTGAGTTGGGAAGCGATCCTATCACCAGAGCCCTGATGCTCTCTCCTTCCTCAAAGAGGGAGAAGGCATGCTCTGCCATCTCCAAGCCTACCTGATGGTAATCGGCGGTGATGAAGAGATCTGCAGTGCTCTTTTCGAGGCGGGTATCGGCAAGCACTACCTTGATGCCATTGCTCCTTGCCTTCTCCACCACATCCTGAAGTTGGGTGGTATGACTGGGAGAGAGGATTATCGCATCAAAGTTCTGGTCGATGGCCTCCTCTACATAGGCTATCTGAGCATCATAATCCGATTCATTGATCGGAGCCAAGAATTCCAACACAGCTCCAGTCTCTGTACGGGCATTGCGTGCCCCGTTCTTCAGTGCACCCCAGAACTCCCCACCCTGCATCATGGTGATGACCGCAATGCGGTAAGGGTCCTGCCTCTCATCACGACGTGAACATCCACTTGCCATGGTGAGTGCCAGGACGATGATGAGAAGGATAAGGGGCTTCTGTCTGTTCATTTCTTTACCACCTTGATCGGATGCAGAGGTTGTCCCTCAGGAATTACGATACGTACCAGCGTCCCCTCATCGAGTTCACTGGAGATCTCCAGACCAAAATCTGATCCATAGTACAGCTGCACTCTCTGGTGTACATTGCGTACTCCTATGCCATTTCCCTTGGGAGAGTGGGTTCCGCTGAAGGAGAGAATTTTGGTAAGTTTCTCCTCATCCATACCCACCCCATTGTCTCGGACCTCCAGAACGATAGCCCCGGGCTTCCTGCGATAGACCTTGATGTCTATATGGCCCATCTCCTGCAGGTACTTGATTCCATGGTAGATGGCATTCTCCACTATGGGTTGTACGATGAGCTTGATGGTGGGGGCATCTTCAATACCCTCATCGATGAGGATGGAGAACTCAAACTTCCCCTGATACCGGATCTGTTGGATGATGAGGTAGTTGCGCACATGCTCAAGTTCCTCAGCGATCGTGATGATGTCGTGGCCCTTGCTGATGGAGACCCTGAATAGCTTTGCCAGGGCAGAGATCATGCGAATGACCCCATCGGTATCATTCTGCTCTGCCATCCAGACGACCGAATCAAGGGTATTGTAGAGGAAATGGGGGTTGATCTTAGCCTGGAGGGCATCAAGTTCAAACTTTCGCTTGAGCTCCTGGGACTTTACGATGTCATCCATAAGCTCACGGATACGTAATATCATCAGGGAGAAGGATTGGGAAAGGGCGAGGACCTCCTGGTTCCCCTTCACCGTCGGAGGCTCTGAGAAGTCACCCCTCTCTACAGCTAGCATCAGTCTCTCCAGCTCCTTGATGGGTCTGCTTATCCACGCTGACACATACCTGGCCAAGAAGATGGTGATGATGATGCAGAGGATGAGGATCAGGGTCATGACGATGGTGAACTGGTTGAGCCCGCTCATCAGCTCATCCATGAATGCGACTCCGACAATTCTCCATCGCGCATTATTGACGGTATCGATGATGACCAGGCGCTCCCTCCCTTCAAAGGTGTTGATGAAGGTGCCAAAGATGTGATCCTCTACAGCATCAAGGTCCTCATTGAAGATATTGGAGTTGATCAGCTGTTGCAGTGGGTGGTAGACAATCTTGTTATTGTTGTCGATAAAGTAGACATAGCCTGTAGAGCCCAGCTTTGCATTTTTTGCAAGCTCGCTGACAGCTGAGAAGTTCATGTCGACGAGTAGGAGCCCCTGTGCCATCTCCCCATCCTTCTGGGAGTAGCTTATCTGTTGGCTATAGGTGATGACCCAAGGGTATGCACTGGTGCTGAGTTGCTGAACATGAGGGCCGGTGAAGTAGAAGTTCCCTTCTCCCCCGATGGTTCGGGTAAACCACTTCTGAGCAGTTATTTCCCTAGGGGCCCTGAAAGGGGCATCGCTGGTCGACAGGACTGCATTCCCCTCAAGGTCGAACAGGACCAGGGCGACAATATCCTGCCTGCTTGCCAGAATAGTCTTGAGCTTATCCTCGACCTCTTCCTTTCCCAACACATTGATCTGTTTGGAAAGGTCCCTTGCATAGCCTGATATGCTGACGATATCGTTGATGTAATAGCTCAGATTGGAGTTGATCTGACGTACGATCTCCCTTGTCGATACGGTGGCATTATCCTTGACCGTTGAGGAGAATTCGGAAAAAAGGATTGCAGAGACAATGAGGGTAAAGGAGATCGAGACCACAGCAATTGCAATGGTCACGATGGTCTTGATGCTCAGGTTTTGTATGTTTCTTGTCATGCTCTACCTGTTTGCCTGTCGATACTGCGAAGGGGAGACCCCTTCATGCCGTTTGAAACAGAAGCTGAAGTAGTTGGGCTCAGTAAACCCGATAGCCTGTGCTATCTCATAGGTCTTAGCCTCAGATTTTACCAACAGCTCCTTTGCCCGTTCCATGCGTATGGTGGTCAGGTACTGTACAAAGGAGATTCCCATCTCCCTCTTGAAGGTGGAGCTGAAGTAGGAAGGGCTTACCCCGATCATCTCACACACCTGGTCTAGGCCGAAGCCCGATTCGGTGAAGTGCTTGGCTATGAGGGACTTTGCCTCCTGCACAAACTGGATGTGGGAGTTTGCCCTCTGCCCGCTGATGGCAATTCGTATTGCAAGGGCTACCTTGGTAAGCCAGCGCCGGGCTTTACCTAGGGTGTTCAGGCTGCCCAATTCTGCAAAAAAGGAGCGGGGGTCCCCATCGCCACCCATCTGGAAGAGATTGTAGTCATAACTTTCTGCAAGGGTATTCAAGGAAGAGCTCAGTTCAAGAAGAAAAGTTTGCAATCCTTCAAAGGGAAGGGAGGCTGCCCTCTCGCCAAAGAGATTGTTGACGCTCTCCACCACCTGCTCCTCTGTTCCCATCTTCACCGCTATGATGACATCGCTCAACAGTCCTTGCAAATGGGTTGTATCCTCCTTGGTGTCGGGTTTCTCCAGGTCGCTGATGACCAGGATATGTTGTTCCGGGTAGAAGGAGCTGTAGTTCAGGGCTTCCAGGGCTTGTCTGTAGGACTGGGCGATCAAAGACGGGACATGGACGAGGTTCCCGACTCCGATGACTATGGAGAAGGGGAAGTACTTTTCCAGATAGGCTTGCAACTGCTCTATTTTCCTGAAGGTCTGCTTGCGGAAGAGCGAGTCGTACTGTCCTTCTCCATGGCTGTTGGCCGTGAAGATGATGACTATCTGGTTTTCAAACTGGAAAACGATGTCGCTGCCTTCCTTTTGCAGAACATCCAGGGTGACTTCCAGGAGGGCCATCGCCTCCAGGGGGTCATCCTGATTGTCATGATCAGTCTCAAAGGTTGCAACTATGAATTCATCCCCTTCAAGGTTGAAGCCATAGTCCTTTGCCTTTGCGATGAGGCTTGTATTGGGGATCTGGTGCACAGGGGTAAGCAGGGATACCAAAAACTTCTCCCTGATGAGGGGGAGGGCCTGGTTGTAGACATTCTTGAGCCTGTTCTGGTCCTGTATCCTGATGATATCCTCATCCAGGCGTTTGGCAGTACGTTCAAGCAGATTGCAGATATCCTCGCTGGTGACAGGCTTGAGCACATACTCACTGACATCGTAGCGGATAGCCTGCTGGGCATAGGTAAACTCATCATAGCCACTGATAATTATGATGGTGACAGGGGGGTGGGACCTGCGAATCTCCTTGATGAGCTCCATGCCATCGAGATAGGGCATCTTGATGTCGGTGATGACTACATCAGGGTGAAGCTCCTCGATCATTTCGAGGGCTTCGATGCCGTTTCCAGCTTCGCCCACTACCCTGAAGTTATAGCGCTCCCAAGGGGTACGGTTGCGTATTCCCTCCCTCACCGCACTCTCATCATCCACTAGCAAAATAGTATAGGCCATAGATGATATGGTAGTACGAAATGGGGGAGGGTGCAAGCAGATTAGCTTTTACACCAGTGATCGAACATCACTTGTGTGGAGCGGTTCATCTCCTCCATGAAAGGGCTGGTATGCTTCTTGAAGTAGTAGTGATCAGCAATGCTTCCTGTGTTGTTGAAGGGAAGAATCCTAGAGTCTCTTCTTCTCTGTTCGTGTTCGGAAAAAGCATGCTGCAACTGCTCTAGGGAGGGCCTTTGATAACGATCTTGCATGAAGACGGCATCTTGGGGACATCGAGGAGTCTGCTTGCCTGTTGGTTCGCTTTTAGGCTTGCCGAAAATCAGCATGCAGGCAGGGATGGTGTAGTGATCGAGGCTAAGGAGGTCCCTGACCTGTTCAAAGTTTTCAATCACATCCCCGATGTAACAAGATCCTATGCCAAGGGACTGGGCAGCAACCACAGCATTCTGAGCTGCAATGATGGCATCCTGCATGCAGAGATGCAGATCACCCAAGCCGGGGTCTCGCCAGGATGCAATGCCCTCGCGCTCCCCCTTTTGTCTGGACCCTCCCTCTTGGAAGTAGGTCACCCACTTCTGCATGTCTGCAAGGAAAACCCAGACCAAGGGAGCCTTTGCTATCATAGGCTGGTTATCACACAGCTTGGCAAGCTGCTCCTTCTTTGTCTGGTCCTGCACCTCGATCACCGAATACAGGGCCATATTTCCTGCAGTGGGGGCCCTGAGTGTTGCATCCTTGATAGAGGAGATCTCTTCTTCTGTCAGCGGTGTCTCGCTAAATGCGCGTACAGAACGCCTCTCTTGGAGTAGTTGTAAGGTTTCATTCATAGGAAGAGTATAGCAACAGCCTAGGGGAAATGCAAAGAGGCAATATACAAATAGGGGTTTTTGCTCTATCATTGGAGGTATGAAAAGTGTAAAGGCATACCGCTTCCGATGGCTCGTCCTGCTGGCCCTGATGGCTCTGATACTCTCAGTGGAGTTGCAGTGGATGAATATGGCACCTGTCGGCAGGGTAGCAAACCTCTATTACCAGGACCAGATCTCCTCTAGGTTTTCCAACCCTGTGGAGTTGCTCTCCCTTGCCTACCTGATTATTTTTGTCATAGCCAGCATACCCTCTTCCTATGTCATCCACCGTCTGGGAATACAGGTAAGCATCCGCATAGCAGCGGGCATGATCATCTTTGGCGCTTTAGGAAAGTGGATATATACAGCCAATTTCCCCGTTGTCCTCTTTTGCCAGATCATACTTGCCTTGGCACAAGCTTTGGTTCTCAACAGCATCACAGAGATAGTATCACGATGGTTTCCCATACGAGAGCGGGGAATGGCTGTCGGTATGGCTTCAGCTGCCCAGTATCTCTCCTTGGGCATTGTCATGTTCCTGTCCCCCCTGATGGTGGTCACCAAAGCCGATTCCCCCAAGTATGGCAGTGGATTTGAGCAGATGATGGGCACCTATGCCATCATATGCTCGGTCTTTGCCCTTGTTGCTGCGTTCCTCATCCGGGAAAACCCTCCTACACCCTCTTCCGTACTGGAAAAGCAAGAGGACGTCTCATTTCTCAAGTCATTCAAGGCCATCAACAGGATATCTTCGCTAAGGGGCCTCATGATCATATTTGCTGTAGGGTGGGGTGTCCTGGTGACGCTGCTGGTTAAGATAGACACCATAAGCGACGTATTGGGATTCCCCGATTCCGATGGGAGGCTTGGCATTGTCCTGCTCAGCGGGGGGATGATGGGGGCTGTATTGCTTCCCTCCCTCTCTGACCGATGGAGGAGGCGCAAGGCTTTCTTTGTCTTCTGCAACCTCTGCTCAATCCCTGGGGTCCTGCTGTTGGTGTTCAACAAGGAGGTTGGCTCTGTTCTGCTGAACAGCAATATCATCGCCCTGGTAGGTGCCTTCATAGTAGGCTTTTGCCTACTCAGTTCCATTCCCATCGGAAGCCAGTATGCAGCGGAACTTGGCACGGGCATCTCTGAGGAGATCATCCAGGCGATGCTACTGCTCTTTTCCCAGGCAAGTGGGGCTCTGCTTCTCATCATCACCTTGGCTAGCCGTGGCCAGTATGCCGGTCAGTTGCTCTCAGGCCTTGCAGCCCTGCTGTTTGCAGCCATGATGGGCAGCACCTTCCTCAAGGAGAGTGAGCTCATCATCACCGAAGAGGAGCGGCTGCACACCGTTATCGAGAAGGAGATCGTACACCTACAGTGATGACCATCAGACGAGCAACACGAGAGGACCTTCCCCAGGTACTCGCCTTTATCAGAGAGTTGGCTGAATATGAAAAGCTTGGACACGAAGTGGTGGCAAGCATCGAAAGCATGGACCGGTGGCTATTTGTCGAGCAGAAGGCAGTTGTTTTGTTCTGTTGTGAAGATGAGAAGGCGGTAGGCTTTGCCCTCTACTTCTATAACTATTCAACCTGGGAGGGACGATGTGGCCTCTACATTGAGGACCTGTTTGTCCAGAGACCCTTTCGTGGTAAAGGATATGGCAAGGCTCTTATCGAGCATATAGCCTCACTGGCAGTAGAAGAGGGGTGTGCCAGGGTTGAGTGGGTCTGCCTTGACTGGAACGAGATGAGCATCGACTTCTACAAGCGCCTGGGCGCTTTCAGCATGGATGGGTGGTCAACCTATCGCCTGACTGGTGAGGCCCTAGAGAGTCTGGGAAATGGCAAAGCCAAATAACCTAAGAGAACAGTACTGCATGTTTCTGGTGCATACAGTGCTATATGGTGTTTCCAATCATTAGATTCCTTTGACACCTGGTGTTCCCGAACACGCTGTATAATTCATTGCCAATAAGCAAGTAAAGGAGAAAGCACCTCCACAGAAATGTGTGTTACATTGTGTGGTGGTGCCTCTCTTGGAATTCTCTAGTCTGGCTGTATTTGGCCTTCTTGAAAGCGTTGCTTGTTTGTGATGGCACAGGTCGTTATTTTCGGCATAGCATACGCCCTATTTCAATACCCTGCTGCAGGTGCCTATTTCTTTGGCTTCGGAACCAAACGTTCATCCCAATGGTCAAAGCATGCAACCTCATCAAGGGCCTTGCGACTCCTCTGACTGTTCTCACTCTCGATATGCTTCTCGCTTAGTCCCTCCATTTCACCAGGATACCCTAGGATGACCAGAGTCTGCAGGGTGTCTTCCTCCCTGATGCCAAGTGCTACTTTCGCTTCCTTAGCGTTATAGCCTGCTATCGGGTGCACGTACAGCCCTTCTGCGATAGCCTGTATCTGATAGGCCATGGCCGCCATGCCCAGTTCAAAGGGGGTGTAGGTTACCTCTCCCAGGGACAGACCCCACGCAGGGTTGGTGACAAATGCTGTTATGACAGGAGCCTTCTTTGCCCAGTAGTTTCCTGGAGCGAGTGTTTCCTTCAGCTTGTCCAGAGCTTCAGGGTCCCTGACCGTTATCATGCGCCAGGGTTGGCTGTTCAGGCTTGAAGGGGCCATATGGGCTGCCTCTGCAAGGCGAAGCAGGACCTCTTCTGTAATGGGTGTTGTCGCAAGGGCCCGTTTGGCCCTTCTTTGTGCAATCTCTTTGAGTATTGGCATTCTTCTCATCTCCTTTGGTTACTGCAAGTATGCATAGTATATGGTTCTAATGTTCCTGTATGTGTGGAACAGTTGGATTCATTGCAATCTAGAAATGCACGGTGATATGTTCTGCATGTTTCAGCTTTCGATGAATCACCTCTTTGTTTGGTATTTGCTGTGCAGTCTCAATGATCGCATGCACAGCAGGTGTTTCTTCGGCAAGTGCACTGTCTTGTTCCTGGTCGAATATGTAGCAGATGAACTCTTTTCTCTCTTGGTCGATGGGAGAAAATATCACCGATATCTGTACAGTGGCTGTATTGCCGTTTTTCTGCCTGATATGCAGGGTAAGGGGGAAATCCTGCTTTTTCTGCATGGTAGAGACAAGCAGCAGAGCCTCCCCTTTGCCCAGCATGGAAAGGTAATCAATACCCAAAGCCTCGTACTCTGTCCGGGAGTAGCCGAGTAGCCTGTAGAAGATGGGGTTGTGGAAGGTCGTCACTATCGATCCATCCGGCGATAGATACCCCATTACAATTCCCCATCGGGCACTGGAAGTAAGGAAATCAATTCTCCTTCTGGAAGAGCGTACCTGTTCGCTCATGCGCATCTTGGTGTCGACATCGACAAGGGAGGCGACTATCCTGTTTGCATTGTGCAGGTACATCTGGATGTTGAACCAACGCATCTCTCCATTGAGCAGCCTGAGGCGAACCGTAGTACCCCTTTGCTTGGGCTCCTTGAGCACATTCGCTACACACGCCTCAAATGCAGGAATGTCCTCTTCATGGATGTAGGGTATGGCGTACTGCCTCCCGATGAGGGCCTTGGGAGAAATCTTGCCCAATTGGAGCAGTTCCAGATTAGGACTCTTGTAGAGGATATCCTGTTCGATGTCCCATTCCATCACCCTGATGTTCGCTAGTTGCTCCAAGAGCGAATACCGGCTCTTGTATCCACAGCTTTCCTCCTCCTTGTCACAGCCGGTCTCGACTGCATTGATGCAGCAGAGAACCAGGGTCTTGTCTGTAGGGTTGTCCAGCCTGATCATGGTCCAGATCCCTGTCTTCTGTTCCCCTTTGCTGTCTATCCAGTCAAACCTCTGCTTGTGGATCTCCTGCCCAACGGTAAGGTTTTTGCCATGATCAGCGTGGGTGAAGAGGTGAAAGCTCTCCCTATCCTGGGCGAGGATGCGCTTCTCCTCAATGCGGTCGAGAAACGAGGATAGGGACCCCTGGACAGGGAAGGAGGGAGAGGGAAGGTGCGGGTTGTTGTACAGCTGCTGGTATCGGTCTTCGGTATAATCAAAGAGATACATCTCGTCAAACAGGGTCTTGAGTACCTTCGATTGCATCTTGGAGAGGGAGAAGGACCCCATGTGCTGGAAGAACTGGTCGGTGATGAAGGATGGACTGTTGTTGACCATGTCCAAACTGAGGAACTGCTCGATAGGCAAGGGCCTGCTGAAATAGAAGCCCTGGAGGGTGTTGCATCCTAGCAACTTGTAGAAGTCCACCTGCTCCCGTCTCTCTATGCCCTCAATGATGAGGGGTATCTCTAACAGGGAAGCCATGTTGACGATGCTTCTGATGATGTTTTCTGCCCTTTCTGAACGGCCTATCTCTTCAGAGAACATGCTGTCGAGCTTGAGGATGTCGATGGGTACATCCTTGAGGACATTCAAGGAGGAGTACCCCGAACCAAAGTCATCCATCAGGATGAGGAAGCCTTCGTCCTGCAGGGTACGCATTACCTTCAGCAACTCCTTGGGATTGTCCGAATAGACGCTTTCGGTAATCTCGAACATAAGCAGGCAGTGGGGTATGTTGTAGCGGTTAGTCTTCTCTATGATGTTCTGTGCCAGATCCTGGTTGTAGAAATCAGAGCGGGAGAGATTGACCGATATGGGGACGGTGGGTCGTCCCTCATCGAGGATCCTGCGCTGCAGGATGCAGACCTGCTCGATGATGTGGTCATCGAGGGGAATGATGAAGCCGTTCTGCTCAAAGATGGGGACAAAGTCATCGGGCCCTATGAGCCCACGTTCCGGATGGATCCATCGTACCAGGGCTTCGGCTCCGGTAAAGCGGTTTTCGATGATGCTGAAAAATGGCTGCAGGAATATCTGGAACTGCCCAAGGTCGAGGGCCTTGCGCATCTCGTTGACTATCGCCTGCTCCTTGAGCAGTTTCTTTCGCAGGGTATCGGTATAGTAGGCAAAAGGCCTCTGGTAGTTACCTTTTGCCGTATTGAGAGCCATGTTTGCGCGGTCACTCATCAGGGAGACAGCCATGGTGGGATCCTTGATCTCATAGATACCAAAAACCGAACGGATATAGGCTTTCAGGGCATTCGAATTGAGTTTTTTTTCCACCTCTTTGGCAAAACAAGGGGCATCGAACCCCTCTTTGGGGATACAGAGGGCAAATTGGTCTGAATAGAGACGCCCATAGGTTCCCCTGTTTCCGATCAGCAACCTGAAGGTATCCCCAAGGTTTTTCAGGATTGCATTCCCTGCAGAGTTTCCAAAGAGGTCATTGACCGTCTTGAACTGCTCTATGTTCCAACGGATGAAAAGATAGGGGGTGTTGGGATTCTCCTTGAGTACCCTTTCAGTCTTGCGGTAAAAGGTTTCCTGGTTGTAGATTCCAGTCAGCGCATCCCTCTCGATCAGGGACAGTAGCAGTTTCTGGTTCTCGATGAGCTGGGTGGAGTCGAGCACCATGACAATGAAGACCGGGTCTTCTGCATCTGCATAGGGAATCCACGAGGCATAGAAGAAGAGTTCGGAACCATGGTTTGCATTTGGCGTGAGTTCAATGGAAAAGGAGAAGGAGGTATGGTTGGCCATGGCTGTGCGTACATTCTCATTGAACGTGAGCAGATTCTCCTCCTTGATGAACTCTTCTATCTTAGGATACTTTGACTTGAACTCTTCGATATCCTGCACTCCCCCTAGGGAGAGGAATCCCTCATCAACATAGATGGGTGTGCTCTTTTCCCCTGTATAGCTGTAGAGGGCAAATCCACTTTGCAGTTCACTTGCATTGATACTCCACAGCGAAAGCTCATCGGTGATGGCCTTTACTTTTTCCAGATCGGGGGCAGGCTGGAGGTGCTGTGATTGTATGGCCCTCTGTATTCGCCGTTTCAATACATGCGTCTCATAGGGTCTGGCTATCGAAAAAGTGAGAGGATAATCGGGAATATGATCTGTTTCCTGCTGGTCGGTGAGGATACAGAGGGGAATTGTTTCGAGTGAAGGGTTGTTCAGCCTAAGGGTATAAAACTCTTTGGCATTGAGGCCATACTCATAGAGCATGGCGCCGATGGATTGCTTTTCCAGAATATGGAGTACTTCCAGGCCGTTCTTTGCCTCGAGGATAGTATATTCATCGGAAAGCTGTGCACAAAGGGTCTTGCGATTCTCTTTGTTTGCATCAGCGACAAGGATGATTGGTTTGTTCTGGTCTTGGGTCTTCACTATGGGCTGAGCATATCACGAATCGTTAGCAATAGGCAAAGAGAATCAATGGGGAAAAGGGAAACATCTTCGATATGTTGCTGCCTCATACTGGCAGAGAAAGAAAAACGGGGCTGCCAGGCAGTCCCGTTTCCTCAAAAGTGCAGCAGCAATTAGCTGCGAGGTGAAAAATCCGACTTAGGAGCTCCGCAGAGAGGGCATACCCAATCTTCTGGAATATCTTCAAAGGCAGTACCGGGCTTCACACCATTGTCGGGATCACCTACTGTGGGATCATACACATAACCGCAAAGGTCGCATTCATATTCTTTCATAGTTGTTTCCTCCTATAAGCTAGCATAGCGATAAATGCCCAACGGGGCAAGAAAAATATTTATTGATAGAGGGCAAGAATCTTGGTAAGCATCTTGCAGAACTTCTTTCTGAAGCTTTCAGGGGAGAGAATCTCTACAGAATCACCACATTGGATGATCTTGAGATAGAGTTCTATCGAGTTCTCCACATCCATATTGCATATCAGCGAACCCTCGGCATTCTTGGAAAATACCGGGGTCCCATGGACTACAGACCTGAAGACGTTCATCGCTGAGCGCTCCTTCAGCTTGAGGCTCAGCGGAATCATGTCCAGACTCTCATAGCGTTCCTCAGCCTCCTGGAACTTGAAGGGCTTGAGGTTGTCCGGGATGGTGTAGGTCTCATTCAGGATGGTTGCACTTGTGATGGTGCTGATGTCTATGGTTATGATCTCGGTTGTGTGGCGCAGTCTTCCTGTCACGCTGATAGGGTGTCTGCCGCCACTGTCCTCTTCCCTGAATCCGATGAAGTAGGGGGCAAGTTCCGTCTCAATCGGGTCGAAGCCCTTCAGGCTCTGGATGACGCGCACGATACGTCCCGATACCCAGGAGTCTATGAGGACCTCCAGGATGGAGTTGAACTTGCTGCTCTCCTTCTTCTGCTGGACCTGCTTGTCGATCTGTTCGGCGAGGTTGATGACATTGTCACTGATCTTGGGGGCGTAGGAGCGCATGTTCATCGCAAGTTTACGAAGCCCAGATGCGAGGTGGGGGTTCTGGAATTCACTGGTGGATGCCAGAACCTCTGCAGAGAGGTTGAAGGCGAGACTTTCGTAGACACTGAGGGCGATGTTCTCATCGCCTTCATGTGGCTTGATCTTGATGAGGTTGTTCTCCTCGTAGATATCAATATATTGCTTGAGCTCATCTACATACCTGCTGATGGTAGAGCGATGGACTCCCAGTCGTCGTGCAATCTCGGCACGCCTGAGTCCTTCGGGGTGTGAATGTAAGAGTAGTTCAAGCTGTGCAACTCGTTCGCCTTTCATGGATAACCTCTTTTTTTTGCACCATTCTGCAACAAAATTCAAGTCAGTATACCATGAATATTGACTAATTCAAGGTATATGCAACATAAAGAGTACAGAAATGGTTCATTGAACTAGATTCCAAGCCATGATACTATGCTGGTATAAGAGAGGTTGCTATGGATGAACGTCTGACGAAACTGGAGATTAAACTTGCCTATGCGGAAGAGACGGTTCTTGCCTTGGACGCTGTAGTCAGTGGACAAGCCCAGGAGATAGCCATCTTGCTGAACCGTTTGGAAAAACTGGAAAGGCGTGTTACAGCCCTTGTGGAACATGGTGAGGACGACCTTCCTGAACATGAAAGGCCGCCCCACTATTGAGATTGTGCCTAGATAAACAGGTTGACCTTACTCTTTGAAGCCGCACCCATATAGGTCGCTACTCCACCGATCTCAACACCATCGAGCAGTTCCTCACGCGTGATGCCCATTATGTCCATCGACATCTGGCATGCTATCATGCGCACTCCGGCCTTCTTTGCATCCTCAAACATCTGCCTGACCTGGTCCACATTCTTCTTTTTCATGCGCCCCTTCATCATGGCAGCACCCATCCCTCCCATATTCATGGAAGAGAGAGCGAGGCCCTCCATCCCCTTGGGAAGCATGGCTCCAAACATCTTGCCCATGAAATCCTTCTTGACAGGTCCGTTAGGCTTTCTTCGCAGGACTGAGAGTCCCCAGAATGTAAAGAACAGGGTAACATCCTTGCCAGTTGCCGCTGCTCCATTTGCAAGGACAAAGGTTGCAAGAGCCTTGTCCAGATCATTGGAGAACACGATCATGGTCGCCCCATTGTCGGGATCGCAGATGGCAGGCTTGCTACCGAAGGAGTCGGGTACCGAGCAGATGGAGGAATCTCCCTTGCTGATGACCGCCTCAATGATGCCCTTTGTCGTGTTCAGGGAGACCAGCTCGTTACCGGTCAGCTCACACCAGGACTGGACATCGACACTAAAGCCGGGATCTGATGCCTTGATGACAATTCTGTCCCCTTGCTCGAGGTTGTCAATCTCCTTCTTCAGGCGGATGATGGGCCCTGGACACTGCAGGCCACAGGCATCGACCTTGAATATCTTGTTTGCAGAGGGCTTTCTGAAACTTCCGTCCTCGTTGAGCACGTTGACGTTTCTCTGGATACTGACTTTCTGCTGGTCCTTGTTTTCCAGAAGCTCAAGCTCTCGCTTTGCAACTTCATAGGTCTTCAGGCCACCGGTGAGATTGAACACCTCTGTATAGCCATTCTGACGGAGGACTCGTTCCGAAAGGTAGCCACGAAGCCCCATGGCACAGTACAGGACGATCTTCTTGTCCTTGGGTACCTCTTTGAGCCTGTCGCGCAGGTCGATGCTGGGGATGAGGTGAGAGCCTTCCATACTGCCCAGCTCATACTCCTCCTGGGTACGTACATCAAGGATATAGGCCCCATCCAGGCGCATCTCTTCCGCCTCTTCCCAGGTGATGGTATGCGAATATCCATGCAACACATTCTCTGCGATGAAGCCGACCATGTTGGTGGGATCCTTTGCGCTGGAAAAGGGGGGTGCATAGGCTTGTTCAAATTCTGCAAGGTCTGTTATGTTTCCGTCCTTACCGATGAAGGCAGAGATGACATCGATTCGCTTGTCTATGCCGTCATAGCCTACACTCTGTGCTCCCCAGAGCTTTCCTGTCTCTGGATGGTAGAGGATCTTGAGGGTGAGCTGGCTTGCATTGGGATAGTACCCGGCATGATTGGCCGCATGGGTCACCGCTGCCTTGTAGGGGAGGTTCGCTTTTCTGAGTCCTTTTTCAGTAAGGCCCGTAGAGGCTACGGTCATCTCAAAGACCTTGGCTATGCTGGTTGCAATCGATCCCTCGTAGGCTCGCGTATTCCCATCGATAATGTTGTCCGCACACAGGCGAGCCTGCTTGTTGGCAGGACCTGCCAGGGGTATGGTCATGGGAAGCTTGGTCAGGGGGCTGGTGAATTCAATGGCGTCCCCAACGGCTCTGATACTCTTGTCGTTGGTGGTGAAGAACTCGTCAACCTTGATAGCCCCATTTTCTGCCAGCTCGATACCGGCTTCCTTGAGGAAGGCGGTATCGGGGCGAACCCCTATGGAGAGGATGACAATGTCAGCATCGATGATGGTTCCCGAGGAGAGTTCGACACTGACCAGCGAGCCATGCTTGCCAAAGGCCTTCACCCCGTCGCGAAGGTAGAGGTTCACACCTTTTGAGCGGAGGTGGTGCTGTACCTCTGCCGCCAAGTCATAGTCGATGATGTTCATCACCTGCTCGAGGGCTTCAACCACAGAGACTTCCAGACCACGTTCCTTGAGGTTTTCAGCCATTTCCAAGCCAATGAAACCACCTCCGACCACAACTGCCCTCTTGGTGGCAGGGTTGTCGATTTTCTCCTTTATCATATCGATGTCAGCGACAGAGCGAAGTGACATGATGGAGGGGTGCTCAATGCCGGGAATGGGTGGCTTGATGGGAGAGGCTCCGGGACTGAGGATGAGAGTATCGTAGCGCTCGTCATACTCGGTATTGTTCTTCAGATTCCTTATGTGGATGGACTTGTCCTTGCGGTTGATGGATACAACTTCGGAAAGTACCCTCGCTTCCACGTTCAGGGTCTCCCTGAACCGCTCCGGGGTCATGACGAACAGACGGGAGCGTTCGGTTATGACATTGCCCGCATAGTAGGGCAGCCCGCAGTTTGCATAACTGATGTATTCACCACGTTCAAACATGATGATCTCCGCTTTTTCGTCGCGTCTTCTGAGTCTGGCAGCAGTTCCGGCTCCTCCGGCTACTCCTCCCACGATTAGGTATCGTGCCATACATCCCTCCTACGGGTTCAGTTCTGGGTGAATTCCAAGTCTGAGGGGAGTGTTATCCCGCTACAGCTGTATTGCTCTACCATCTGCTTGCCCTTTTGGGTGAGGGTAACCAGCATGCTTCTTCGGTCGACAGAAGAGAGCTCCCGCTTTGTCAGGTCCCGGCTCTCGAGGTTGTCAAGGATACGGGTAAGGCGGGAGGGGGAGAGCTCGAGTTCTTTTGCAAGCAATCCGGGCTCCACTACTCCTTTGTTCACCGCACAGAGTAGCAGTGCATCATTGAAGGAGAGCCCTGTCTCCTCTTTCAGGTGTTTTTCAAATGTTCGCAGGGAAGTCTGCAGTCTTCTGATGGCGCATAGGTC
>CAZTXW010000038.1:0-19435 GCA_964617345.1 uncultured Sphaerochaeta sp.
CTTTATGAGTAGTAGTATGGGATAAGACTCGATAAGAAACTATCCAAAGGAGCTATCATATGGGTTCAAAGTACACATCATTATTGAAAGAAAAGATGAGTGAGGAAAGTTATGCCAAACTCATGAAACTAGAGAATGAAAAGGTCAATGATTTCGTTGGTTCTTTCGCTGAGCATTGCAATCCCGCTTCCATCTACGTCTGTGATGACAGCAAGGCAGATGAGGAATACATCAAAGCGAAGGCCCTCGAGATCGGGGAAGAATTTCAGTTGGCCAAGAAAGGCCAGACCATTCACTGGGACGGCTACGGCGACCAGGCTCGTGATAAGACCAACACCCGATACATGGTATACAAGGAAAACCTTGAAAATATGAAGAGTCTCAACTCAGTTGAGTATGAACAGGGACATGAAGAGATCATGGGTATTGCAAAGAACATCATGGAAGGCAAGGACACTGTAGTGAAGTTCTTCTGTGAAGGCCCTGCACATTCCGAATTCACCATCCCTTGCGTACAGTTCACTGACTCCTGGTACGTTGCCCACTCCGAGGCAATCCTCTATCGCCCTGGCTACGAGCACTTCCTGAAGATGGAAAAGAAGGATGACTTCTTCAGGTTCATCCACTCAGCTGGTGAGCTTGATGAGAGAAACACCTCTGTGAACCTCGACAAGCGCCGTATCTACATGGATACCCAGAACAACATCGTCTACTCGATGAATGCCCAGTATGCCGGCAACTCGGTCGGTCTGAAGAAGCACTCCATGCGTCTGGCCATCAACAAGAGTGGCAAGGAAGGCTGGTTGTGCGAACACATGTTCCTCATGGCGGCAATCGACAAGGACAAGAAGAGAAGGACCTATTTTGCAGGAGCCTATCCCTCAGCGTGCGGCAAGACCTCCACTGCGATGATCCCCGGTGAAGAGATCGTCGGTGATGACATCGCCTATTTCCGTAACATTGACGGTGAGTTCAGGGGCGTAAACGTCGAGCAGGGAATTTTCGGCATCATCAAGGATGTAAATGCTGAAGATGATCCGGTTATCTTCGAGAATCTGATGCTTGATCAGGAGACCATCTTCTCCAACGTACTCAGAGGACCCGACAACAACCCGTACTGGCTTGGTTCTGGCCTTGATACCCCCAAAAAGGGTGACAACCACAGTGGCAAGGATTGGTTTGAGGGCAAGAAGGATGCAAAGGGCAATGAGATCCCAGTAGCACACGGCAATGCCCGCTACACCATGCGCCTAGACTACCTCAAGAACTTTGACAAGGAGGGCTTCGATGCCAAGAAGGGCGTCGTAGTTGAAGGTATCCTCTATGGTGGCCGTGATAGTGACACCTGTGTCCCTGTCGAAGAGTCGGCAACTTGGGCCGATGGGATTCTCATCAAGGCTTGTACCCTTGAAAGTGAAACCACCAGTGCTACCCTTGGTAAAGAGGGTGTGCGTAACCCAAGCCCCATGGCAAACATGGACTTTGTCTCCTACCCTCTTGGCGAATACACCAAGAACAACATTGATTTTGTAAAGGGCATGAAGAGGGTCCCCAAGGTATTCTCCACCAACTACTTCCTCAGGGATGAGAATGGCAAGTTCTGTAACGACAAGCTTGCCAAGAAGGTGTGGTTGCACTGGGCTGAGGGTCGTATCCATAACGAGTATGAAGCTTTTGATACTCCAACGGGAAAAATCCCCCTCTACAAGGACCTGAAGGATCTGTTCAAGAAGCATCTCGACTACGACTACACAGAGGCTGAGTACAACTACCAGTTTACCTTCCGCTGTACCAAGTGGATTGAGAAGCTTGAAAGAGCCAAGACCTTCTTCAGGAAGATGGACGCTCATGCACCTGCATTCATCTTTGAGAGATGGGATGAGGAGATCGCAACCATCGAGAAGGCCAAGGCCAAATTCGGTAATGAGATCAAGCCAGGAGCCTTCAAGGCCTAAGCAGTTCTCATGCTAAGGTAGAGAATAACAGAAGAGAGACCGACCATGTATGTGGACGGTCTCTCTTTTATTATAAATCAAAATAGGCAGGGATGGGTAGGCCAAAAAGAACTCAAACTCGAAAAATGTATCATTCACAACAACACTGCCCATCGTGCAATGTTTCTAAATACGCAAATATCCTACTGATTATGAGGCAGGATGCAACTGAAACTACAATTTTTGACAAATATATCAGAAACGAGTATGGAATTGAAAAATTCTTCATTATTAAGATCAAGAAGAAGAAAAGGGAAAGAACTCATTGAAACGATTGTTTGTTTTGGGAGAATAAAGAATTCATATTGTTTCGAATACAATTTCAGTTGATCAATTGGTTTAATGTCCTTATACCTTGGAATTCTATAATCATCACTATAAAGGCAAAAGGCCTTTATCATAGTAACACCAAATAGATATTCCCAATCACTTCTTTGGTAGTCACGAAAACAGGAAAAATCACTTCTTCTCGCTACAGTTTCTTTATAGTGGATATTCTCCCGTATGTAATTCTCACATTCAAAACAACAAGAGGGATCCCTCTTACAATCTGCCAATGCTTCAACCATAGGATAACTTAGGTACAACTTCCCCAATTCAGTCTCATTATTGAAGGTTGCAAGCATTTCCCTTATCAATAGATTATACCGATCAGGTTGGCCATTATTTTCGGATGACATTTCTGGGTGGGAATGTCCATCATGGTCAAAGAATAGGAAAATCTGAGAAATATCATCTCTTGTTAGCCCCTTCAGGCAATCATTACAAGAATCGAAGTTCCTTGTTTCCCGAAGTAATTCTAGTAAATCAAGATATTTATCCTCAGAAACTTTTTTCCAAAGTTGATATATTTCTGCACCAAATATGGATACAATTATCTCATGCTCCAAAGGAAAATTAGCTTTTAGGTTTGTAATTATTTGGGGTTCCCTTTCATTTCCTTCACAGACTAATAAGATAATACCCTTAGGCATCAAAAGCCCCCGCCTTATACATTTTCTCAATATTATGGGCTAACCGGAGATCTTTATCAGTAGATTTTGCAATACTTTGTATTTTATTCTTATACATAAGAAAATAACAATCTGGGCGTAACAAATCATTTGTCATCAAACTAGTATTATGCGTTGTCAAAACAACTTGAATATCGGTACCCTTTAAAAGTTCCACTATCTTTTTAGCTAATGATAAGTGATAGAATGCGTCAAACTCGTCAATAAATATGAAGGATGGGGGGTCTGGCGAGAATTTGATTTTTTGAAACCAGTAATAAAAGAGACACAGAGATCGCATCCCTGCAGAACAATTACTGTAGAAGTCTAGGAGTTTACCGTTAAAGTCGAAGAAAATCCTGTCTTTTCCAGTTGCATCGTCATTCCTAATTACTAGATTTGTCTCAAGCCCTGATTCTTTGAGTAGGAGAATAAAATCCTCAAAGTGATTGCCAATAATCAAGCTATCCAAAATACTAGTAATCCCTTCTTCATAGCCTTCATACTTCCGATCATCCAAAGACCAAAAAAGCAACATTCTATCAGTATAGCTAAAAAACTTAGCCAATACTTCATTAGTGATTTCCGGAACTAAAACTGTATTGGATTTGATATACTTCAAGACTGAAATCTTTATCTGATCAAGATTTCTATTAAGAGATTCCGCCCCGGTAAGCTTGATTTCAACTTCTTTAGTATCAGTTCTTCTGTCATACGATATAATACATTCATCATCAATACTTACTTTTTCATATATCAGATTGAGATACTCTGTTTTACCATAAGAATAGTGAAGTGTATGTTCACCAAATTGAAAGGTATATTTGAATTCTGTTAGCTTGTCTTCATGTTCTACATGTTTGTAATTACTAGAATATTTGTTCTCAACTCTATTTTTATCGGTCAAATGGGTGATTATATCAAAAATCGCTAGGCCCAAGTTGGATTTGCCAACACTATTATACCCATAGATAATTGAAGTCTTTACTACCCTCTCCTCCCAATTAATGCATTCTGTATTAAATTCATATCCATTAATTTGTGACAAATCAAATGTATACCAATCAGAGAAACATTTAAAATTTTTGACTGAAAATTTACTCAACATAGCATGTACCTCTTACTATGTAACAGCATAGTTGATAAAAATGCAAAACACAATACTGATGTAAAAAAATTACAGCAAGCCTCGTTCTTCAATTTACTCCTAACCGCAGGATACTTTTCAGGTCTGCTAAATATTGACGATAATGACGAATGTAGGGGTAAAAAGAGTGTGGGAAATATGTACCCTTTGGGGCAAAAGAATATGGTTTCAGCTATACATATGTATAATAGCCTATCAGTTCAAACGAGCATTCGCTATGCTCCCAAAAGCACAGAGACAAATCCTACTATTTCTCGTTTTGTAAATTTCTACAGATGTGGGTAGCATCTTTCGACACTACCCACAGCTCAATACTCAGTTTTCAGTTAGTAGAACCTAGCGTATCATCAATACCGAAGCACTGCTGCGATAAGGCTCTTCTCAGGGACCTCGTCAGGGGCAACGGCAAATACGGAACCTCCATTGACCAGGGTCTGCACTGCTGCGAGATCGAGAAGATCCTCATAGCCTGGCTTGTTGGTTTCGCTCAGGGTAACCTTGTTGTTTTCCCTGTCGAGCTTTCCCCATACCTGGACACCTAGGGCTACGAAGAGAACCTCGACCCGTCCGTGTGTTGCTGCCAGAAGAGCCTCAGTCATTTCGACCGTAGTCTGTCCTGTACCCGCAAGCTGTCGATACTTCGCCAAGGCAGCCTCGCGCTCCTTCTTGAACATAGGCTCGACGATAGGCCAGGCAAGGGGATGAAACTCCTCTGCCTTCACCCTATCAGGGTTACCGGCAATTCCCTCATCCACCAGATGGGCGTAGCTGTTTACCTCCTTATAGAGAGGGAAGAGATTATCCACACCAGCCAGAATCAGGGGAGAGTGGGTATTTGCCAGAAGGTCTGTGACCTCCTTGTCAATCTTGCGGAACCATTTTCTCAGGCGGTCCTTGATCTCATTGCCTGATTCATGTCCATGGTACATGGCAGGCTGTGTGCCACCTCCAGAGGGAGTACCTGTCTGAAACTGCAGGTTCTGCTTCGGCCATTCGTCTGGTAGGGTCTGCTCCAGCGCATCTGGGGTATCAACCAGATCGATTTCATCAACCGCATACCGATTGCCCGCCATCAACCTAACCTGTTTCTGACTTAACGCCAGTATGTGGAAGGTCCCGTCACTGTTCAAGAGGGGCAGCAACGGCTTGATGTGAAAGCGTGTGGTCACTACCACCTTCTCCTCAAATGCGACAGGAAGCCTGAAAAGATGCAAGACATCGTCAGAGATAAAGACAGCAAGGCCGTCACTCTGATGCTGCCAGAAGGTGCTCGCCTCAAACAAATTCCGGGATTTCTTGAGGATTGTATCGACCTTGGCCCTGCCAAGGTCCTTGGCATGCAGCTGTTTTTCAGCCTCTGCCAACAAGTTCTTATATCGGATCGGATTCTGCTCCGTTTTCAGCCCAGCACGAAATGTTGGCATAAAAAGGGAGATACACCAATCAGACTGTTCTGCTATCAAACTTTTCAATTTTTCCATTGTGATCATATCCATACGCTCGTCCTCCTAAAGAAATAAGATCGATTATCCCAAAAACTACAAGGTTCCTATGATGTATACCAATCAGGCTGGATACATAGATGCACGCATGCATTGGGACTTGATTTTCATGCTTAATGTTACCATATAAAGGATTACTTTAATAGAGGGCAGTGGATACATACTGAATACGGGAAAAAACCACAAGAAACCCATTGCACACTTCACCTCAAGGAAGGGTATTGCCTCCTCAAACAGAACAACCACCTTTCCCCCAGGGAAACCTTGGGATTTCCCTGGGAGCCAGGTGGTTGTCTGCAGGAACATTCCGATCAGAGTTGTATGCCTGTAGGCGTCCCTTCATGCCTACTACTCATTGAGATACATGGGCACTACCAGCATGCCTATGAATCGAACAATCCGTACTGACCCCTCTTGGTGTAGGCGGTATGCAACAGGTGGTGACTCTTCTCGCCCAATGGCTTGATGAGGAAATGCTCATAGAGAGCGAGTATCTCACTGTTCTCATGAGATTTTCGTATTGCATAGTTCCTATCCTCCTGGTAGATGGACTCGGCCCGCTTCTTGCGTATGGCCTCGTTGGTGGGAATGGGCTGGCCTCCTCCACCCAGGCACCCTCCAGGACATGCCATCACCTCAATGAAGGCATAGGGCGATTCACCCTGTGCAATCTGATCCATCAGGATACGGGCCTTGCCCAGGCTATGGGCTACAGCTACGCGAAGAGGCGTACCATTAATCTCAACGGTGGCCTCCTTGATGCCCTCCATGCCCCGTACCTCAGTAAAGTCCACAGAAGGCAAGCTCTCCTTGGTAAGCACCTCATAGGCGGTACGAAGGGCAGCTTCCATGACACCTCCTGTCGCTCCAAAGATGACCGCAGCCCCGGTGGACATACCCAGGGGGTTATCAAACTCCTCATTGGGAAGAGAGGCGAACTGGATGCCCACACGCTTGAACATCGAGGCGAGTTCGCGCGTTGTCAGGGCATAGTCGACATCGGCAAAACGCTCGCTCTCTGACAAACCCATTGTCTCCTTCCAGAAGTCAAAGGCTCCGTCCATCTCACTCCGTCCTGCCTCAAACTTCTTTGCAGTACAGGGCATGATGGAGACGACGCGTATATTTCTGGGATCGAGTCCTGCCTCCTGGGCATAATAGGTCTTTGCAATGGCACCGAACATCTGCTGGGGAGACTTGCAGGTGGAAAGGTGGGCCAGCTGCTCGGGATAGAAGTGCTCTATGTACTTGATCCAACCCGGCGAGCAGGAGGTGATCATAGGCAAGACCCCCTTCTTCTGTATCCGACTGATCAGCTCGTGTCCCTCCTCCATAATGGTGAGGTCAGCGGCAAACTGGGTATCAAAGACCTTGGAGAAACCAAGCCTGCGTAGGCCTGCTACCATCTGGCCGGTAACCAGTGCTCCCCAAGGCATTCCCATCGCCTCCCCTATCCCGACCCGGATGGCAGGGGCTGTCTGAACAATGGTGACAAGGTTGGGGTTTGCTAAATCGGCAAATACCTCCTCGATATGTGATCGCTCTGTTATGGCACCTGTAGGACAGACGAGGGCACACTGCCCGCAGTTTGTACAGACAGATGTTCCCAGACCCTTGTCCAGGAAGGTTGAGACCTTGCTGCGAAGTCCTCTCCCCACAATGTCGATGGCATGCACATCTTGCACTTGGGCACAAACCTCCACACACCGGTTGCAGAGGATACACTTGTTGGGATCGCGTACAAGCGAGGAAGAGGAGTAGTCCAAGGGAAGCAGCTTCTTCTTGGTCCGTTGGAACCGGCTCTCCCTGACTCCCAACTGATGGGCCAGGCTCTGCAGTTCGCAGTTGAGGTTTCGCTCGCACGTCAGGCACTCCAGGGGGTGATTGGCCAGCACCAGCTCAAGGTTGAGCTTCCTCGATGCGCGGATACGCTCACTGTTGGTGGTGACCTGCATTGCCGGCAATGCAGGGGAGATACAAGACCTCACCAACCTCTTGGAGTTTTTCACCTCCACAACACAGACTCCACACGAGCCATGGGAAGAGACATCCTCAAGATGGCAGAGGGTGGGTATCTTGATGCCTACCTTAAGGCATGCGTCCAGGATGGTTGTTCCCTTCTCAACGGTCACTTGTTGACCGTCTATGCTCAGTTTTATCAGATTATCAGCCATATGCAACCTCCTTGGGCTCGATGGTGCGAATATCACAGCGGAGGCATCGAGAAGCCTCCTGTCGTGCCTGTTCACCAAGATAGCCCCTGTTCACCTCAGAGAAGTTTCCTCTGCGTTCAGAGAGCTTCAGATGCCTCGGCGCTACGGGCTGTATCGCCTCTATCTCGGCGGGAACCTCGTTGCTGTAGGAGAAAGTCTCAAACAGGGAGGCGAATCGTCTCTGACCGGTCAGGTCATAATCAATGACCGATGCGGCATCCTTTGCATATCCCATCGCCTCAGCTGCAGTGGAGGGCCCGGTAACGACATCTCCGATGGCGTAGACCCCTTGGAGATTGGTCTTGAAGGAGTACCTTCCGATGGAGGCATTCCCTCGCTCTGTTGTCTCAAGGCCTTCTCGGGTCAAGAGGCCATCATCGACTTGCTCCCCTATGGCAACTACCACTGTGTCACAGGGAATGCGCCGTGTCTTGCCGCTTGCAAGCGGTCTTCTCCTGCCGGATAGATCATACTGACCGCCTTCCATCTCCATGACCTCAAAGGCCTCTACCTGCCCCTTATCATTGCCGATTACTTGTACCGGGGCACACATGAAGGAGAATTTGATCCCTTCGGTAAGGGCCTCGTCGATCTCGCTCTTGTTTGCAGGCAGGTCTTCCTTTGCCCGGCGGTAGGCGACAGTGACATCACAGCCGCGTCTCCAGAGGGTACGAGCGGCGTCGATGGCAACGTTTCCTCCCCCTACGATGACAATACGCTTGCCAAGCTCTACGCTCTCCTCCCTCTCCAGCTGTTCAAGCAATTCTGTGCCCTGCACTACTCCCTTGAGTTCAATCCCGGGGATCTGCAGTTCCATGTGACTGTAGGCACCCACTGCAAGGATTACCACCGAGTACTCATCCTGCAAGGCTTTCATGCTGATCTGTTTCCCCAGTTCCGTATTATAGACAAACTTGATTCCCAGCATGGGAAAGAGTTCCAATTCCTTGTCCAGGACCTCCTTGGGAAGCCTGTAGGAAGGAATGCCAAAGCGCAGGACACCCCCTCCCTTGTCATGACTGTCGTAGATGGTAACCTCGTGCCCCAGCCTGATGAGGTAGAAGGCAGCGGCAAGGCCTGCAGGGCCTGCTCCCACGATGGCTATCGATTTGCCTGTTGGGGGAAGCTTGCCCTTGATAAGCTTGCGGTAGATCGCCTCTTCCCTTCCCATCTTGTAGATGGTATCTGCTAGATAGCGGTGGATCTCACCCTGGTGGACAGCCTGGTCTATACTTTCGCGCCTACAGCGCATCTGACAGTGGAAGTGACAGATCCTTCCTATGGTCCCTGGAAGGGGATTGTCCTGGAGAGTCGAGGCGAAGGCCTCCTCAAGTCGGTTCTCCTTCAACAGCTGTATGTAGGCAGGGATGTCCATATGCATGGGACAGGAGTTTGAACACAGTGCTGTGATGAGCTCTTCGCAGGTGCCACTTGAGCAGTGGTGACGCAGGATATGGTCCTCGTACTCCTCCCTGAAGTATGTGAGGGTAGTCAGCACCGGGTTCGGTGCACTCTGTCCGAGGCCACACACTGCCGTATCGCAGATGTTCAGCCCCAGTTCCTTCATCAGGACGAGGTCAGCCTCCTGGCCTCTTCCTTCGACTATGCCATTGAGCAGGGCAAGCTCCTGGGCAAGGCCTTCCCTACAGGGAACACATTTGCCACAGGACTCCTTGTGGGTGAACTCGATGAAGTACCTGGCGACATCGACCATGCAGTTATCCTGGTCCATGACCACCATCCCTCCCGATCCCATGATGGCACCCAAGGTGTTCAGCGTCTCATAGTCGATGGGAGTGTCGAACTTGGAGGCGGGTATGCACCCTCCCGAGGGTCCGCCCGACTGCACGGCCTTGATCTTCTTGTTCGGCGAAGAGGAGCCGCCCCCTATCTCATAGATGAGGGTGGTGAGCTTCTCTCCCAGGGGTAGCTCGACCAGGCCTGTATTCTTCACCTTCCCTACGAGGGAGAACACCTTGGTTCCCGGGCTGTCACCCGTTCCTGTCTTGCGGAACCATGAGCTTCCCATGCCGATGATGACAGGGACATTGCACCAGGTCTCCAGGTTGTTGATGGTTGTGGGACAGCCAAGATAGCCCTTTTGGGCTGGGAAGGGGGGTTTCATGGTAGGACGACCTGCCTTTCCTTCCACTGAGGCGATGAGGGCTGTCTCCTCTCCGCAGACAAAGGCTCCGGCCCCCTCCACTATCTCAATGTCGAAGCTAAAGAGGGTGTTGGGTATCTGCTTGCCAAGCAGGCCAACCTCCCTGGCCTGCTGTACTGCAAGCTTGAGCCTCTCAACGGCCAAGGGGTACTCGGCACGCACATAGACGATTCCTACCGAAGTATGCATGGCATAGGCACCGATAAGCATCCCCTCTATAAGCATATGGGGGTCACTTTCAAGCTCGTTACGGTTCATGTAGGCACCGGGATCCCCTTCGTCTGCATTGCAGATGAGAAACTTCTTCTCTGCCTCATTCTTGTTCATCAGCTCCCACTTGAGCCCGGTGGGGAAGCCCGCCCCCCCACGGCCTCGGAGCTTGGAGTTCTTCACTTCCAACAATACTTCATCTCGGCTCATTTCCCACACAGCCTTCAGGAAGGCTGAATAGCCTCCGACTGCAAGGTACTCTTCCAGGGAGGTGGGGTCTATGAGACCTGCATGACGCAGGACTATCTTTTTCTGTGCCTTGAAGTAGGAGATCTCATTCCATTCGGGAATCTCCTCAAAGCCATGGCCATAGGTGAAGACCTTTCCCAAGTGGTCCCACTCTGTCACCTTGCAGAGGACTCGCTCAGTGGGGAAGGATTGTTTTTCTATTGAGGAGAATATCCAGGGAAGGTCCTCGATAGTCACCTTGTCCAGAATGAGCAGGGGCTTATCGGGCATGTATATGTTTACCAGCGGTTCATTGGCACAGAAGCCAAAGCATCCCACTGATCGTACTTGTATATCCAGGTTTTCTGAAGCGACATGGTCCTTGATGGCATCCAGCAGTTCCCCTGCCCCATTTCCCAGGCCACAGGTTCCTACACCTACCGCTATGTCCACTCGTCCGCTCCTAAGGAGGAGCTCGCCTTGTTCCTTGAGTTGTTGTAGTAGTTGCTTCATGCTGTCCCCTTTCTTGCCATATGGTGTTTCAGCAGCGTAGAAAGCTTGTCGGTTGTCATCTTGCTGTAGATGACCTCATCGACTGCAATAACGGGTGCCAGGGCGCACTGCCCGAAGCAGGCAACCGTGCGTACCGTAAAGCGCATATCCTCAGTGGTATAGGAAGATTCGTCCTCCCCCTCTTCGCTTTCATGCAGGCCCAGCATCGCCATGACATCGTCAAGCAGAGGTTTTGATCCTCTGGTATGGCATGCGGTTCCACGACAGACGGTAATGGTGTGCTCTCCTTGGGGCTTGAGATTGAAGAACGAATAGAATGTTGCGACAGAATAGACCTGTGAGAGGGGAACTTCCATTTTCTCTGCTATGTACAGCAGTGCTTGCTCGTTGAGGTAGGTATGTTCTGTACTGCGCTGCACCTCCTCAAGAACTGAGAGAAGTGCACCTGGCTTGCCTTGATAGGTCGCTATGATGGTGTCATAGAGCTCATTCACAAGAGACCTCCTTGAAAAAAACAAATGACTAAGAACCCAATATATTGCTACTCCTAAAAGGGGTTGTTGTTCATCTTCACAGGCTGGTCTACTACATAGTAAGGGAGATTGTATATCAAAGCAAATATTTTTTTCACTAAAACGACTGCAAGGAAATAAAACAGATTATTAATGTGAATATAGGAACTTTAATAGACAACAAGAGCTATCACAGCATATAAAAAATACGTCTCCAAAGGCCTTGGGTTTGACCAAGAAGCCTGGGTTTCCTATCCTAGGAGGACAAGGAGTCACCAATGAAAACCTATAGGAAAGAACTTTTCTTCAATATTCCCCAACGTCGTGGCCTGGTAAATATCACCCATGAAGTACAACAGGCAATTAAGGACAGCAAGATACAGGAAGGCATGGTCCTGGTAAATGCGATGCACATTACAGCAAGCGTATTCATCAACGACGACGAATCAGGCTTGCATCATGACTACGAAGTATGGCTTGAGAAGCTCGCACCAGAGAAGCCCTACAGCCAATACAAACACAACGGCTATGAGGATAATGCTGATGCACACCTCAAGAGGACCATCATGGGACGAGAAGTTGTCTGTGCCATTACAGATGGCAAGCTGGAAGCGGGCCCCTGGGAACAGATCTTCTACTATGAACTGGATGGCAAGAGGCAGAAGAGGGCTTTGATTAAGATTATTGGACAGTGATCACGCTTGAGGAAGTTGTGAAAACAGTTGAGAAATGAACACATACTTACACCTGTATCCATATAGCGAAGGTTTTAGGTACTATGTAGAGCGGACCTATCACACAGAAAAGAGTGAGAGGACCCATAAAAACTAAAGATTAGAGATAAATGACCTTTTGCCCTTTCCGCTCTCTCAATATTTTACTAACCTCCTTAACACATAGTTTTTTATATCCTAGTCGTTCTTCTAGCAAAAATACATGTTGCCAGAAGTTGTTTATACAACAGCACACTAGGGATGGTACTAGCTAATGGTAATCCTTTTGCTTGTGATGGGAATAATTGATTGTGATCTAATTTTTTTGAGGTAATATTATTATGCAGATTTCTGACAACCATGTTGTAAGTATGAACTACACACTGAAAGACGATCAAGGGAAGGTTCTTGATACTTCTGAGAACCGAGATCCACTGAGATTTATTGTAGGAGCAGGGATGATTATTCCTGGACTGGAAAAAGAACTTCAAGGCAAAGAGAAAGGTGATACAGTATCTGTCACATTGCAACCTAAAGATGGCTACGGTGAATATGATGAAGCTCAAATGGTTGATGTCCCAAAAACCCAGTTTCAAGAAGGAATTGATATCAAAGCAGGTATGCAAGTACAGGCCCAAAACCCCGAAGGCCACGTTCAGGTACTCACTGTCAAAGAAATTAAGGGTGATAACGTAACCCTTGATGCCAATCATCCTCTCGCAGGGCAGACACTTCATTTCGATATACAAATCGATGACGTTCGTGAAGCTACTCAAGAAGAAGTGGAACATAAGCACGTACACTAATGTACCGTTAACACAGCAGAGTAATGACCACCGGCTATTCCGAGGGTCATTACTTTCGCCTAAAACCACTGGTGAGTAGTAATATTCTCATTATTTTAGGCACGATGATTTCACAGTACTTTCAAGAACAATATAACCACAGTAACAAGTTTGCTTGAGTAAATGCGATGCACCTCACTTCTAGCGTATTCATCAACGATGATGCATCAGGACTATGTGCTGTGGCTTGGGAAACTGGCCTCCAGCCATACAAGCACAAAGGCTATGAGGATAATGCCGATGCACACCTGAAGAGAACCATCATGGGAAGAGAGGTTGTATATGCCATTAGAGAAGGTTAGCTGAATTTGAAACCGAGGTAGCACAAACCACATCATTGCTACTATGAAGAGTAAGCAATCATGCATATTCAAGGATTCTCCTGTGAATTAGATCATCAAGGATAGGTAAAGTGACCTACAGAGGCTGTAGACCAGGCTTTGCCCTGTTCAGTCTCTCTTTCAGACGCAACCCCTGCCATGCCAACTGATCGTGTGCCAGCGTATAATGGGAGCCTTCTATTATGGTGAGCTCTACGATATTCTCTGCCTTCTTCAGCAGTTTCAGGCATTCATCACTCAGATTGAGCAAATGTAGCTTTTTCCCTTGTTGTCCGTATTTCTCAGCCACAAAGATTGTTGCTTCTAGGGCTGAGTGGTCGTGAACCTGAGCTTTATCAAAATCGATGACAATATCGAGAGGATCATCTGTAAAATTAAACAGATCTTTGAAGGATTGTACTGACCCGAAGAACAAAGCTCCTTCCAACGGATAGATTCTAGAACCAAATTGATAGGTGAACGCAACAGCCTCTATCTTCTTTCCCTTTTCCCAGGCAAACACCAGAGCAGAAAATACGATTCCCAATGCCACAGCTATAGCCGGATTAGTCATGACAGTGACAACTGAAACAAACACAATGACCAATGCATCTGATTTTGGAATACTCTTCATAACGCGGAAACTGGACCAGGCGAACGTACTGATTACCACCATACACATTACCCCGACTAGGGCTGCAAGAGGAATCTGCTCGATGAGCGGAGCACCAAAGAGGATAAAACCCAGCAGAGCCAGTGCCGCTGTTATACCCGAGGTTCTTCCTCGTCCTCCGGCTCTGATGTTGATGATACTCTGCCCTATCATTGCACACCCTCCCATGCCACCAAAAAAGCCATTCAGGATGTTGGCGATCCCCTGCCCTACACACCCCTGATTACCGAAGCCTTGTGTTTCAGGTAGCTCGTCCACCAAGGTCAGCGTCATCAGAGACTCTATCAGTCCAACAGAAGCAGCCAGTATGGAATAGGGCAAGATAGTCCTGAATGCTTCTATAAAAAAAGGGAATACAGGAAGAGCAAAACGTGGCAAAGATGCTGCTACGTCATCTTGGTTGGATCCTTGCTCTGCACAAAATCCAATACTGTCATGACTTGTACATTGCAAAAATGATTCAGGAGCAAGCCTATCAAACTGACCACTACCAGAGCAGTCAAGGTCGCCGGCACTGCCTTGGGTAGTTTGGGCAAAAGAAAACTTATGGCCATGGTTACAAGGATCAGGATTCCCATATGGGTTTCAGTAAATCATATCATCAGGCTCCTTACTGCTGTGCCTCAGGCTCAGTCTCAGTAGGATCGACCCGTTCCATGGATATGTTTGCATAGGCTAGTATGGAGGTGAGAATAGGAGTCACCCAACACAAGATTGCATAGGGAGCATACGCTGTTGCTGATATTCCCAGCGCTGTAGTTACGAAAACAGCACTGCTGTTCCACGGTATCAGAGGAGCTGTAAGGGTCCCCCAGCTTCCAGGGTACGGGTAAGGTTTTTCAACTTGAGATTATGATCACGGTAGTTTTTTTCAAACATCTGCCCGGGCAGGATGACAGCTAGGTATTGGTTGGCGCTAAACACATTCACAAAGAGAGAGCTCAACAGGACTGTCACGGTTAGATTGCCTATGGACCCTACGAATCGGGAGAGCTTCCGGACTATGCTGTGCAGCATCCCAGTGCGATCCATAATGCCTCCAAGGGCGAGGGATATCAGAGCAAGCGTGACAACGTCATACATGCTTTCCATTCCTCCACGGGAGAACAGAGCATCAATCTCTGCACTGCCAGTGTCGAGGCGAAATCCCGTATGGATCGTTTCGAAAAGCATCTCAACGCTGCCTCCCTGGAATAGAAGATAGGCAACTCCTCCAAGCAAGAGACCTGCTATCAGGCAGGGAATGGCAGGAACTTTGAACAGGATTAGGGTAATGACCGCTACGGGAGGTACAACGAGCCAAAAGGTGAAGGTAAAGTGCTGCAGGATATTTTCCGTATAGGTAGAGACATCACCCATGGCACCATTTCCAGAGACGATAAAGCCCATAATGGTGAACACTATGAGGGTAAGCAGCATTGCAGATACTGTGGAATAGAGCATATGCCGAATATGCTCAAAGAGGTTTACTCAGAGTACCGATGATGTCAGGTTGGTGGAATCAGACAAAGGGGAAAGCTTGTCCCCGAAAAATGCACCGGAGACGACAGCGCCTGCTGTCATTGCCACGGGAATTCCCAGGCCTTCACTCACTCCTATTGCTGCAACACCAATGGTTCCTATGGTAGTCCAGGAGCTGCCGGTCACCAGAGACATAGCACCACAAAACACAAGTATGAGGGGAAGAAACCATCGTGCTGTCAAGAACTTAAAGCCGAAATACATCAGGGCAGGTACTATACCACTGGCGATCCACACCCCTATGAGCATGCCGATGATCAACAGGATCAGCAAGGCAGGAATCGTCCTGCTTATTGACTGCTTGAAGCCCTCCCGGATTATTTCCCAGGAACAACCGGATGCATATGCACATATCCCAGCTGTTGTGGCACCGAGGAACAGCGCAAAATGAGGTTGTGCGTCAAATACAAATACGGAAAGCCACAGGGCAACACCTGTGACGAGTAGGGGAATAACGGAGACTACGACCGATGGCATTGGAGTCTCTTTCTTATACATGAAATGATTCCTCCCAAAGAATTGGATGCTTGGCATAGCAAGTAGATAGTGAATAATCCATGTGAAATGGTCTTTGAGGGTATCATCTCACTGCATGTTCTCTTGCTTCTCGTCTTATCCAACTATAACAGGGTGAGTTTTCTTGTCAACCGGGATTCTCCTTCTGGTGTGACAGCCAGTGGAATACAAAAACCCCTTGTTATCATTTGTGAGATCAAGAACCAACAGACAGAAGATACAAAACACATCTGTCAAATACTGCTTGGAGAGTAGAATATTCAATGATTTTTGCTACAGGTTACCCTCATGCAGAACCCTTTATTTATGCATGCACGACTGCCTGGGGTTACTACCATACATAACGACCACCTGTTTCTCTGTACCCCAAGTAGCCTACTTCCCCGATCACTCACACCTGCTACCCTCCTGAGTTCACAGAACCCTTTTCTAGGGTTATCTATCAAATCCCGATGGATGCGACTATACTGGCTTGTGGAGGAATACAAATGGATTTTTTGCAAAACATGGGAATTTGGATATACTTCGTCATCTTCTTCGGTAAGATACTTGAAGTGACAGTGGCCACCGTACGTATGGTGCTCATCAATCGAGGTGAGCGAGTGAAAGGCACCATCCTTGCTTTTTTTGATATCCTGTTATGGCTTGTCATCACCGGGACAGTGTTACAAGGCTTCCAGGAAGATCCTTTACGGATGCTGGTCTTCGCTTTAGCATTTGCAGTTGGCAACTACATGGGATCGTGGGTTGAGGATAAATTGGCATTCGGACTGAGTTCAATTCAGATAGTCGTCCCTCAATCAGAAGAGAGCATCAACCTCGCCAAAGCACTTCGTGATGAAGGATTTGGAGTTACTGTAGTCAAAGGGACTGGACGTAGCGGAGAAAGGGATGTCATGTTGTTGTATCTGAAGCGAAAGCAGATTGCCAAAGCAAAAACTACTATCGATGAAAATTTTACTGGAGCTGTTATCGTGGTGAGTGATTCTCGAGTCATTAGAGGTGGCTACACTTCCATCAAATAGCCCTCTTCACTTCCTCATGTATCCTAGAACGATGCAAGGAGGTGCTGAAGGCACCCAGTGAGCAATTGGTACTATATGGTCATACTCTACCTGACAATCTATAGCACCTATGCTAGTTCGCATACAGCAAGCAAATATGATGCGGTAGAGATATGGCCCTGCACTTTCCTCACTATGACAACAAGATCTGGATTTTTAGTATATGACAGACAGAACGTGCCAGAAGGAATACATCTCTCTGGCACGTCTGCGTAATGGGTGATTTGTCGAAGATACCTAGGTATCCTTCTATACATCCCTACATAAGATCCTTTTCAGTAATGGGGGCAACATTGGTTCTTCCGTTTTCAAGCTTTGGAAGTTCCAGTTTCCCTTCGTTGACCAGAGAGACCATCTTCTTATAGGAGGCAGAACTCTTGTCAATACCCGTTTCCAGTTTCCAGTTGACATAGTTGAAAGCATCTCCATCAACAATACCCTCCAGGGGTTCCTTGATATACCTGATAGTCAATTCACGCACCGTACCATAGTCACCCCACTTGGTTGTAGAGCTGAAAATCGGCTCAAACTTCTTGCCCTCCAACGCACCACCTTTGCCAACCCATTTGTTGAAGCTATAGGAGTTGGTTCCGAAGATAATTGAATCGTTAGGAGAAAGGGGCCTTGTCACAGGTTTCCCATTGACGAGCTTAGGCGTTCCGTCTGCATTATATTCGGTGATAAGGCGAAGATCCTTAACCCGATTGCCCACCTCCTCGCGGAGGTCGAGGGTGTAGGTCACCCCTCCTGCAATATTGTCAGTGCTATACTTTGACTCTCTCCTGTCCGGTGCATAACTTACCGTCAAATCCCCAGACTTGATCTTGTTGAAGTAGGCACCGCTATACTCAAGCAAGGCCTTGAGGTCTGCGCCACTGATCTTATAGGTGGTAATCTCACCACCAGAATAGGTATACGAGGAAGAAATGTCCTTGATGCTGATATTACCGACAGGGAAGCCTGCACCCTCAGCATCAGTATTGAGTATCACGGCCTGGGCACCACTGTAGTACTGAGAAGCTGCAAACAACAGGTTCATTATTCCTGTAGACTCCGTGTATACAGAACTGATGCCTTTCACTGCATCTTTCTTTGAAAGATCGCTGTGTATCAACTTTCCTATAGGGGTATTCACATAGGCACTGAGCTGATCCTTGTAGGGAGCCATCAGGGCTACAAGCTCAGGGTCTTCAGTTTTGGTTACTTTCTTTGCAGAGACGTCCTTAGCTGTAAGTACATACTTGCCGTCCTGTTTCTCGAAGGACAGATTGACAAAACCAAGGGCTCCCCCATACCGATAGGGCTCCATGACCAAGACACCATTGATCTCTTTCTTCTCTACCAGGGCATGGGCATGGCCTGCAATGATTGCATCGAACTGAGGGAAGGCCTCTGCAATTTCAGTAACACCTGAGCCTCGCACATTGTTTTCCCTATCCAATCCCATATGCATGATTCCAATGATAGCATCAACACCCTGGCTTTGGAGTTCTGCAAGAGCTTTGCCTATCTCATCAAGCGGATTGACGATTGTCAGGCCCTCGAGTGAGGTCTTCCCTGCCTCGAACTCGGTGATAAGAGGGGTAACCATGCCGATAAACCCGACTTTGACCCCGTCTCTTTCAACCACCGTTATCGCAGGAAGGTATCGTTTTCCACTTGCCGTATCATACACGTTGCCCGAGAGGATAGCTCCATCGAATCCATCGATGAGCTTTTGCCTTCTTGCCCTATCGAAGTTATACTCATGGTTTCCAAATGTCCATACTTCACAATCCAAGGCATTGAATGCCTCAACCATAGGGTTCTTGTCGGAATCGATGAAATATTCAACATAGTTCGCCTGGACAGAGTCCCCACAATCGACATAGATGACGTTCTTGTTGGTTTTTCTCTCTTCCTTAATCATGGAAGCGATATATGTAAGGCTTCCCGAGGTGTTTTCCTTGTCAACAGAGAAATCCCATGGTACGAACCATCCATGTAAATCGCTTGTTGCAACAATTTCGATACTGACTTCAGCTGGGGTTTCCTGGATAACCGCGGTTGTTTTGGTTCCCTGACAACTGATGAAAATTCCCGTTAGCACTAGAGTTAGGATCACGAACAGTCGTAAAGATTTTTTCATGCGTTCCTCCTGAGAATATGAAACGTTGTATATACATTCTATTTCGTACCCGAGCAGTTTGCAATCACAATACAAAGGAGTCGATGGCTGAGATAAGCATTCCACTGCATACATATTAGACCCATCCTGGAGGTAAAGCACCAAGTTCTCTGCAATGCCAATAAAATAGGCTCCCACCTA
>CAZTXW010000039.1:0-18358 GCA_964617345.1 uncultured Sphaerochaeta sp.
TTATGCCTTGACTACCGTGGTGATACAGTCATTGACCATCACATGGTAGCGATGATTCTGTTGCTTCACATACCAGGATCCCTTCAGCGGGCACCCTTCACAGCTGAGCATCAGCGAATCATGGCGGAAACAGCTGCGGCTGATAAAGAGGGGTGGGGCAAACTCACTACCTACCTTGGTAGGGGTGAAAGGCCACTTTGCCTCCTCATACTGATCACGTTCCATCCAGAGGTACGCTCCTGATAACTCAGGTAACAGATCGAGGGCCATCTTTGCGCTCTCGGCATTTCCCAAGGGAAGATAGATGTCAAAGAAACAGGGGACGCTCTTCTGTATCCTTGCCCAGTTGAGCTGTCCCATGTTGTTCAGGCCAATGCGGGTCCTTTCCAGGTAGCCCTCTATCCCCAGGTAGGTGATGACACTGTTGAGGTCCTTGAAGAACTGCACCTCGTCAAGCATGACAGGACAGAGGGGAAGATAGAACAGATCATTCTCAAGGAAGAGGATTCCCTCTGGTTTCTTCTTTTCTGCAAACTGCTTGGCAAGAAGGCCGATATCAAGGTAAGGGAGCCCATCCTTGGTGCACAATTTCTCCCTTGATGGCAATAGTTCCTTTTCTACTTTGGAGGGTTCTGCTAGAGGCTCAGCATCTTCGGTCATCCACCGGGCGAGTTCGTTGTCCAGGCATGCATACCAGTCCCTGCGGATGGCTTTCAGCCATGACAGGGGGAGGAATACCTGGTTGTCCTCAAGACCCGTCTTGTTCTCATAGGTAATCGTGCCCAGGCCGAAGTAGGAGGTGTCGCTCTGGCTGAAGACATTCTGCAGGTGCTGTTGCAGGTCCTGCTCCTTCTTTGCCTTGTTCACCTCAATCTCGTAGGTGTGGCAGATGGTCTTTCCCTCAAAGGCAGTGGTAAGGATCAGCTCCTTTTCCAGCACCTCGACAACAGTATCCAGGGGATGCTTGGTTGTAGGGATGCTCTCAGTTTGGAGTGCAGGGTTCTGGTCATGCAAGCTGATGAGGAAGAGTGTTTCCCCAGCATGGGGCAGAGGGCCCTTCACAGGGAGGTCCACCTCCACTGTCTCTCCCTTGTAGGCAGTTGAAAGGCTTCTGCCATTCTGGTCGAAGATACCGCTCAGGCTGAATTTAACAGCCTCAATGGGGTCTTTGGTGCCCTTGGTGAAGAACATGAGCCCATCACGGATAGAGATGTCATGCAGAGCTGTTACGATGGCATAGTCCTTCTTGACCACCTTGATCTGAGCAGCAGGGATGCCGCGATGACCAGGATAGCTGGTGCTCCCGAGCGTTGGGGCGGTGCGGACCTCAAAGTTGTGACCACTGCGCCCATAGTCGGCAAGCCATCCTCTGGTCTGCCTTCGTGCAAATACAATGGAGAGAGCTTCGTCGAGGTATTGCTTCTCCTCTTCGCTGGCGGTGCCATCGAGGACAGAACGGTAGTACCTGGAAGCTGCAAGCGTATAGGAAGGGCCTTTCATCCTGCCTTCAACCTTGAGGGAATCGATACCCATCTCGTCCAACTTCTTTGCAACCTCACCGGCCTTGAGGTCACTCATCGAGAAATACCAACCGGTCTCTTTCCCCTTTGGAGTTGGGGAGAGGGCCGCACTCTGGCTCGGGTCTGCCTCCAGGGAGAACCAGGAACGGCATATCTGGGCACACGCTCCGCAGTTCGCACTTCTGCCGCAGAGCTGTTCGCTGGCAGTGCAGAGCCCTGAGAATCCATAGCAGAGAGCTCCGTGGATAAACACCTTCAGTTCGATATCGGGGCAGGCATCACGTATGATCTGTATCTCTTGCAGGGTCAGTTCCCGTGCAAGGACAACACGCGTAAAGCCCAGTCGCTGGAGCTCGCGAACCCCTTCAATGGTATGAGTGGCAAGCTGGGTGCTTCCATGCAGCTCAAGGGAGGGGAACTCTTTCTTGATCAGGGCAGCGACACCAAGGTCCTGGACGATGATGCCGTCACAGCCTATGAAGGCTACCTGGCGCAGGGTCTTCAGTACCTCGGGAAGCTGAAAGTCATCAATGAGGGTATTTACCGCCACATAGATTTTTTTATCTTGTTCGTTTGCCAGTTGTTTGATCTTGGAAAGGTCTTCCAGGCTAAAGTTGGTCGCTTCCTTTCTTGCAGAGAAATTGCGCATGCCAAGGTATACAGCATCGGCACCCTCTTTGAAGGCAACCAGAGCCGCTTGAAGAGAACCTGCCGGCAGTGCTAATTCAGTCATAATACATCCTTTGGAGACCTACATGTGTATTCTCCAAGGAATAGGGTAGCGGTGCTGTCCTATCGTGTCAATCTGAACTGCCTTGGGCGCGCTCATGCAGAAGTGCCACTATCTCGGCATGGCGGCTTTCGGTAAGGGGATAGAGAGCAATGGGGATGATGCCAAGGATGCTGCTGAAGAATGGGATGAAGGCTGTCAGGGCATGGATGCCTTTCAGCACCTGAACAGGCTGAGCCACATTGGGAAGGTATCCCAGTGCAGCCAGGGAGGAAGCGATCATGACAGAGGTGACCGCAGCTGTCAGCTTTGCAAGGAAGGTCTGGCTGGAGAAGATGGTACCCTCTGTCCGTTTGCCGGTTTTCAGCTCGCCATATTCGATGGTGTCTGCGATCATGGCTGTCTGGATCACCTGGGGGCTTGCCATACCCAGGCTGCTGATGCAGTTGAATACAAGCAGGAGGGGGAAGTTTCCCCATCCTACAAAGAAGAAGCCCAACGACCCCAGTGCGTAGATGGTGTAGTATCCGATGCAGGTGGCTTTCTTGCCAAAACGCCGGCTGAAATAGGGGACAGTGGAGATGCCTATCAGGATGAAGGGGATATTGATTCCTGCAAACAGGGTATAGAGCAGCTCGTTGCCGAGATTGTACTTTGCATAATATATGAGCATCGAGAGCTTTGCTGTCTGCCCAATTCCCGTGAAGAAGCCGCTGATGATGACAAGCATGAGCGGCTTGTTGCTTCCGAAGATAGTGAATATATCCTTGAAACGGCTTTTCTCGTCCTTGACCGGCTGGACCCGCTCCTTCACAAACAGGAAGGTGACGATAAAGCAGGCAACCGTAAGCAGGCTGTAGGCAAGGGCTGTCATCTGGTAGCCTGAGGCCGGTTTTCCAGCTCGGGAGAAGAGGAAGATCAAAGGCTGGGTTGCCAGCGTTGCGATGGCTACAGCTATGGTTGCTGAAAAACGGGGGTAGGTGACTACGCTATTGCGTTCGTTGGTGTCGTCGGTGATGGCACTGCTTAAGGCCCAGAAGGGGACATCACTTGCTGTGTAGATCATGCCAAAGGCGATGTAGGTAATGCTTGCCCACGCTATCTTGCCTCCCATGCTCAGATCTGGTGCGCTGAAGGAGGCGACGGCAAAGGGAACAAAGAGGATCGGGGTGAACAGCAGGTAGGGGCGGAATTTGCCCCATCTGGTTCGTGTCCTGTCTGCAACCATTCCCATCAGCGGGTCGTTGATGGCATCCCAGAGTCTTGCCATCAGCAGGATAGTTCCTGCAACAGATGGGAGGATACCAAAAATGTCGGTATAGAAGAAGAGCAAGAAGTTTGCCATGAGGCTGTACAACATGTTTTGTCCGAAGTTCCCGAAGCCGTATGCTAATTTTTCTTTCTTGCTGATGGGTGCTTGCTCTTTCATGATGATCAAGTGTATCACAGAACCATCACCGAGCAAGAAAAATGCATTCTGTCGGGTGAGAAATGCAACCCCTTGTCTGTACCCCTGTTGGGATAGTATACTTTTGGTACCAGATTGTATGAGGAGGCCGCTGATGACTAACAAACAAGATGCAAACCAGGTTCTTGAGATATCCAAGGGTACGGTCATCTATGAACAAGGGAATCCTTGTTCCACCATGTTCCTTCTGCGCACAGGAAAGGTGGGTCTCTACCTTAACTACCATACCCCCCAGCAGTTTCAGCTCTCAGAGATATCCTTGCCAGGCTCAAGTCTTGGGGAGATGGGATTGTTCGAAGAGGACCCCCGCAATGCAACAGCCGTTGCATTGACCGACTGTGAGTTGGTTGAGATTTCCCAGACCTCTTTCCCCTCTTTCATTGAGGCCCATCCCGATGAGACCCGTCAGATAATCCTAGACCTTAGCCAGCGCTACAAGATGGCATTGCAGGAGGTGAAGAACTCCCACCTGATTATCCATGAGAGTCTGGATGCCCTCAAGGAAGCGCAGCTGAACAAGAAAGACTCCTTGAAAGACAAGATCAAGAAGATTTCCGATTTCCTTCTGGATATCCCCGAGGATGTTCCCCCTGAGCTCTATTTGAGTTTCAATTCCCGTTTTCATGGGACAATGTTCTAGGAAATATTTCCCTGCTATAATAAAGAAGAAAAAATATCAAAACTTGAATACCAACCATATTGATAAAGATTGGAAAAAACTGTACCGTCATTGATGAGCAACTCTCCACTTAGTGAAGAGTTGCTGTATTTCTAAATGATAAGGAGTAGTCCATGAACGTCAATGACATTAAACATGCTGGACTTAAAAAGTGGATTGAGGAGTTTGCAGAACTCACAACCCCAGACGCCATTGTTATCGCAGACGGAAGTTCTTCCCAGTACGATGAACTGATTGAACTTACTGTGAAAAGTGGTGTAGCGACGAGATTGAATCCCGCCAAGAAGCCTGGTTGTGTTTTGTATCTCTCTGATCCCTCCGACGTAGCACGCGTAGAGAAACGCACCTACATCTCTTCCGTAAAGGAAGAAGACGCCGGTCCGACCAACAATTGGATGGATCCCACCCAGTTGAAAAAAGAGATGACTGACCTCTATCGTGGATGCATGAAAGGCCGTACGATGTACGTGATCCCATTCTCCATGGGCCCTATCGGTTCTGATATCTCCAAGATTGGTGTTGAGCTTACAGATAGCGCCTACGTTGTCACCAACATGATGATCATGACCCGAGTTGGCAAGAAGGTCCTTGATGTCCTTGGCACCGATGGCTACTATGTTCCTTGCTATCACTCTGTCGGCAAGCCTCTCGCTGAAGGTGAGACTGATGAAGGCAAATGGCCCTGTGCTCCCATGTCCGACAAATATATCTCACACTTTCCTGAAACCAGAGAGATCTGGTCCTATGGTTCAGGATACGGCGGGAACGCCCTGCTTGGAAAGAAGTGTCTGGCTTTGAGAATTGCCACCGTGCTCGCACGGGATGAAGGCTGGCTTGCTGAGCACATGCTCATCCTCAAGATCACCAGCCCCGAGGGCAAGAGTCGCTTCATGACCGGAGCATTCCCCTCAGCTTGTGGAAAGACCAACCTCGCCATGCTCATTCCTACCGTCCCCGGTTGGAAGGTAGAGACTGTCGGAGACGACATTGCATGGATGAAGTACGGCTCTGACGGCCAGCTCTATGCCATCAACCCAGAAGCTGGGTTCTTCGGTGTAGCCCCTGGTACTTCAGCAGATTCCAACTACAACGCCCTTGTATCCGCCTCTTCCAACACCATCTTCACCAACGTCGCGCTCACTGAGGACAATGATGTCTGGTGGGAAGGCATTGGCTACGATGCACCTGGCAAGCTGATCGACTGGAACGGCAACGAGTGGGTTCAGGACAAGAGTGACAAGAAGCAGAAGCCTGCTGCCCATCCCAATGCACGGTTCACCGCCCCTGCCTCACAGTGCCCAAGCATCGCTTCTGAATGGGAAGATCCCAAGGGTGTACCCATCAGCGCAATCCTCTTCGGTGGGAGAAGGCCTCACACCATTCCTCTGGTTCACCAGAGCAATGACTGGAGCCATGGCGTATTCCTCGGTTCCATTGTAGGTTCTGAAGTGACCGCCGCTGCCCTTGATGTCAAGGCCGGTACTATCAGACGTGACCCCTTTGCCATGCTGCCCTTCTGTGGCTACAACATGGGCGACTACTTCCAGCACTGGCTGGATGTCGGCCATGCTGCACCGGACCAGGAGAAGCTCCCTAAGATCTTCTACGTCAACTGGTTCCGCAAGAATGCCGATGATAAGTTCATCTGGCCAGGTTTCGGCGAGAACAGCCGCGTCCTGAAGTGGGTGTTCGAGCGCTGTGAAGGGACTGCAAAGTTTGTAGAGACCCCGATCGGTATCATGCCTACCCTTGATGCGATCGATCGTCCTGCTGGCATAACAGAAGAGGACATGAAGGAACTGCTCAATGTTGATATTGATGGATGGTTGGAAGAAGTCGCGGACATCCGTGCCAACCACTATCCGAAGTTTGGCGATCACCTCCCTCAGGAGCTCGCAACCTTCCTCGATCACCTTGAAGCTGACCTTAAGGCTGCAAAGTAAGTTCGTAGCATTGGTATATTTCCTGCAAGACGGTCTCCAGTCGGAGGCCGTCTTGTTTGTGCGCTCGGTATCCCTGAATACCTGGGGATTCAGCATGTAAGCTAAATGATCTGCATCCAGCTACTGTTGTTCTGCTATGCATTGATTGTGTTTGTTGCATATCTTCTTACCCACACTCCCCACTTTTCTTGGTATACTCCTCCCTATGAGCCAGATAGAGAGAATATTTTACATCAACCGTAAGATCCTTGAGGATGGGAAGGTCAGCACCGCCCAGGTGGTTTCCGCCTTTGAGATATCCAAGCGGCAGGTGATGCGAGATATGGATTACCTCAGGGACACCCTCCAAGCCCCCTTGGCATATGATGCCAAGGAGAAGGGGTATGTCTATACTGCAGACTTCTCCATGATGAGCAACTCCAACGAACGGATGCTGGTGCTCAATGCCATCTTCAAAAGCCTGGCTGAATCACAGGGAGCGCTCTCGGTCATCACCGATATGGTTAGTGACGGATTGGACAGTGGGCTGGAGGAGGGCTACAAAAGCCTCTCGGACAAGATTGTCTTCATCACTCCCGTACAGGATTGGCCCGACTATGCGGTTTTCAATAAGATTTGTTCTGCAATGAAGGGTGGGTTTCGGATGACCCTGGGGTATCGGAATGCCAAGGGGGAACGATCGACCAGGCATATTGAGCCTTTACGGTTGGTCAACTACAGCGGAAGGTGGTACCTGCTTTCCTACGACCGCCAGAACAAGGAGCTACGTACCTTCCATCTTTCCCGGATTGAGAAGATCGAGCAGATAGAGGGGGATCTGTTCCAGAGCCGATACAGTGAACAGGAACTTGATGCCTTTATCCATGGGGGCTTTGGCATATTTATGGGAAGGCAGAGCATTCCTGTCACCTTCTGTGTCTTTGGATGGGCAAGTAATGCCTTGGCAACCCAGACATGGCATAAGGACCAGAAGATTCGTCCTGTCATACGTGACGGAAAAAAGGGGTTGGAAGTCACCGTCCCTGTTGCGAACCTGCAGGAGATCCTCTCTCAGATTCTCTCATTCGGTGCGGCTGCAAAACCCATAGGGCCCCCACAATTTGTACAAGCTTGGAAGGATGCTGTGATGGCTATGGCACAAGAGGCGGAAAGAGTGGAATAAGCGCATTTTTTTTCTTTCTATGACATCCTGTGTCATAGCAGGTGGTGTACTCTTTGCCTATGATCAAGGAGTTACCCATGCAGACCAAAGCCAGAAAAGAACTGTATTCAAGGAATGAAGAGCTCTCCTGTTTCCCCACATGGTTTCTCACCATGACCGATTCTCCCCCCTTGCTGATCGTCTTTGTCATAACAGTATTGTTGTGTGCCCCTTTTCTGATGGTTTTTGGTGCCTTGTATCCCTTGTTCAAACACTGATGTATCACAGAAAGGAGAAGAGAATCCCCAGAACGTTGTACTTTGTTGGAAAGCCCCCTTTATTTCCATAAAAATACCATTTTACCCTTCCCCTCTTGTCTGGTTTTTCGGTAGGATTGAGAGACTTCCTAGAAAGTCATCATCTTATACCCCTCTACCTGCATCATTGCTGAGTAAAAGGCTTTGTTGTGCAGGCTCAAGGAGTTTTTTTATGGGAAACCAGCCCTCCTCAAAAATGAAGTACGGACCGGCAGACAAGCCACCTCTCAGTCAGTGGATCCCTTTGAGCATCCAGCATGTCTTTGCGATGTTCGGAGCAACCATCCTCGTTCCGATCCTTACCGGGTTGAGTCCCAGTACTGCCTTGTTCACTGCCGGTACAGGGACGCTGATCTACATCCTCATCACCAAGGCCAAGGTGCCTGCCTTCCTAGGCTCCTCCTTTGCCTTCATCCCGGCTCTCATAGCAATATCCTCCTCCTATGGAATGGCCTATGCGATGGGAGGTGCGTTTGTTTCCGGTATCTTTTACATACTTGTTTCGTTCATCATCAAGAAGAGCGGCCATGCCTGGCTCGGTAGGGCCCTTCCTCCTGTAGTCATAGGATCGGTAATCATTGTCATCGGACTCAATCTTGCACCCACCGCCATGGCAATGGCAATGAACGATGCCAACGGGGACTACAGCCTTGTCCTGCTTACCATTGCTTGTGTGACGTTGGCAATGACCATTGTGATGAACCTCTTTGCAAAAGGGTTCTTCAGTATCATCCCCCTCTTGGTAGGGCTCCTGACTGGATATTTCTTTACCCTGGTGATGGGCATGTTCTCCCCCTCCTTTGCCCTGATAAGCTTTGAGGGTGTCAGGGAGGCCTCATGGTTTGGCCTTCCTACCTTTGCTGTTCCCAAGTTCAACCTGGTGGCAAGTGTGACCTTCATCATTGTATCCTTGGCTACCATATGCGAGCATCTGGGTGATACCTTGACTATCTCCAAGGTTGTCGGTGAAGATTTTTATAAGGATCCTGGCCTGGAAAGGACTATTGCCGGAGATGGTATAGCAACTCTCTGGGCTTCTTTCTGGGGCGGTCCTCCCAACACCACCTATGGTGAGAATATCGGAGTGCTGGCCCTTACCCGCGTATACAGTGTCTGGGTGACAGGAGGGGCTGCTTTCTTTGCCATATTCCTTTCATTCTTCCCCAAGTTCGGTGCTTTGATCCAGACCATTCCCAATCCTGTATTGGGAGGAATATCCATGTTGCTCTTTGGTACCATCGCCTCCAGTGGGCTGAGGACCTTGGTGGACAGTGGTGTCGACTATGAGGACAAGAGAAACCTCACGATCAGTAGCGTAATCCTTGTCATCGGAATCGGTGGGGGAGTACTCAACTTCAGTATGGGACAGCATATGGAATTCTCCCTTGGTGGGGTTGCCCTTGCTACGCTTGTTGGCATATTCCTCAACCTTATCCTCCCTAGGGAAGCTGCCAGCAACTGACCAGGCCTGCTGAGAGAGCTTTGCCAATACGTATACAAATATACATGGGCACCGAAGGCTTCCTGTCATGGGAAGCCTTCGGTGTTCACATATCTGACAATCTGATATACTAGAGTATATGTATACGTATAGCACCATTGATTCTGACAAAAAACTATCACAGCTCATACAGAGCTGGAAACAAAGAGAGATACTCTCTATCGCCATGGATTTTGAAGGGGAATTCAACCTGCATATTTATGGGGAACACCTCTGTCTGATTCAGATTTTTGATGGACAAGAGTATTTCCTTATCGATCCTTTCAAAGTGAGCAAGGAAGCTTTGAAGAGCTTCCTTGAAGATCCTGATCTGGAGAAGGTCATGTTCGATTGTGCCAGTGACTCTGCCTTGGTACGCAAGGCCTATGGCATTGCCCTTGCCAACGTGTTTGACATCAGGGTACAAGCCCTTGCCCTGGGCTATACTGGTAACCTGACCGGCTTGGTGGAGCTCCATCTCGGTGTACAGGCTGAAAAGAGTACCCAGAGTAAGAAGAAGAACCAGATGACAAACTGGCTGAAAAGGCCTTTGAAGGAGGACCAGGTACAGTATGCCCTCAGTGATGTGGCACACCTATTCTCCCTGAAGATCATCCTGACCACGCTTGTGGAAGAGAGGAACCTGACTGAGCAGGTTGCAAAGACTATGCTGACGGTAGCAAAGCCCAAAGGCCCGGACAAACCGGGATGGACCAAGTTTGCCTCCTGGAAGTATATGAACAAGGAAGAGAAGACTTATCTCAAGCATTTTTTCCAAGCCAGGGATACCATGGCCAGGAAATATAATGTGCCTGCTGTCAGGATTCTTGAGAAACACAGGCTGCTTGAGATGGCAAAGGCTGTCCCCAGTACTGCCAATGACTTCCACATCTACTGTACCAAGTGTCCGGAAGATCAAGTCGATGAACTGGTGGACCTGTTGCTCAAGGCTAAGGAGAATGCTGCTCGCGAGCTTCTCTCAGCCTGATCTGTACCCCCTCTGAGGCCTCAACCAAGAGGGATAGAAGCTCACAGGTAGGGGTGGGGATGGCATATTTTTTCCCGAGCCGAACTACAGCAGAACAGAACCAATCGTTCTCAGTCTTTCTCCCAGCCTCCATGTCCTGGCACATGGAGGTTTTTCCTTCAAATCCCAAGGCCGTCACTATCCGGTAGTTCTGCTCGATCATAGCATCGGTTAGGAATACTCCCTCTTTCTGTCCAACGGCCTGTACTTCCTTGCTTACCCTCCATCCAAGTTCCTGTATACTGTCCTGGAGCAGGTCCCCATAGGTGGCCCTGCACAGTGCGCTGAGGGTGTTGAAGGCAGTGTTGAGCATAAACTTTTTCCAGAGTTCCACTCGTATGTCCTTAGGAACCACATACTGTATGTGTGCACGGTCAAACAGCGAGCAGAGAGCCTCAATTCGTTCACTTCTGCTGTTGTCCTTCTCCCCAAAGACAATTCTTCCCTCTTCGGTGAAGTCGATCCTGTTCCCTACGTGGGTGGAGTTGAGTCCGACAGCAAAACTATAGAGGACATGCTCCTTTCCATAGGCTTGGCTCAGCTTCTCCTCGCTGTCTATGCCATTGAGGAGCGACAGTATGGTGGTATGTTCGCCAACAGCACCCTCTATCTGCCTGACAGCCTCTTCGAGCTGCAGGTTCTTGGTTGCTATGATGACAAGGTCACAGTGTTGGGCATCCTTAGATTCGATAAAGGTGAAGTCGACTCTCTCCCCATTCAGGAAAAGACCTTCTTGTGCATATCGCTCCCTACGTTTTTTGTCGGCGAGGAATACGACGTTTTCCTTGCCAAGAAGCTGGTGTAGCCTGAGGCCATACATGGCGCCTACAGCACCACCTCCTATGATAGTTACCTTTTTCATGCTCGTTCCTTTCTGGTTGCCAGCTCCTTGACCAGTGAGGTCAGGATAAGGAGCTGGTCCACCTGTATTGATTCATTGGTAGTGTGGGGAGCCTCATAGCCGGTAGTACAGACGATGGTGGGAATGCCTTTGGCATTGAGGACGTTCGCATCACTGCCTCCAAGGGTAGGCCTTTCCCTATAGGGAAGGCCTAGGATCGTACATGCATTGCGAAGCAGTGCAAAGCCAGATGAGGTTGTGTCCAGTGAATATGCCTCATAGAGCAACTCCTCGACGATCGAGACTTCTCCTCCATGCTTTGATGCAGCTTCCTCCAGGCACCCTTTCATATGTGCCACTTGGGCCAAGAGCTTTTTTGGATCAAGACTTCTTGCCTCAAGGGACAAGGTGGCCTTGTCGCAGACAATATTTCTGGACCCAGGTGCCATAAAGGAGCCTACATTTGCTGTGGTCTGTTCATCGATGCGCAACAGGCGCATCGATGTGACAGCATCACAGGCCATCTGTATCGCACTGATGCCAGCTTCTGGACAGAAGCCTGCATGGGCTCCCTTCCCTTCGAAGGTGACATCGAGCTTGATGGAACCCGGGGCAGCGGTGATGAATGTCCCTACTGGCCCTTCGGCATCAAATACATAGCCATGATCAATATCTGAGAGCTTTGACATATCAATTGCGGCTATGCCCTGCAGGCCAAGCTCCTCTTGGACGGAGAAGAGGATTACCAGATTCGGATGGGGTAGCTTCTCCTCCTGGATGGCTTGCAGGACCGTGAGTATGGCAGCAATGGCTGCCTTGTCATCGGCACCCAAGGCTGTTTTGCCCCCTGTGTGAATGCGGCCCTCTTCTACCAGAGGCTCGACATCAAAGGCTAGGGGGACTGTATCCATATGGGCACTGAGAAGAATGGTCTCTCCCTCTCCTGGAAGATAGGCATAGAGGTTTCCTCCCTCATCCCAACTGGTGGAGAGTCCTAGGGAGAGTAGCTTTGTCTCCAAAAAGAGGCCTATACGCCCTTCATCGCCGGAGACTGAGTTTATTCTTACCAGATCAAGAAAGGTCTGCAGTGTTTTGTTCATGGAGTGACTATAGCACACCTGATGTGGGTTGGAAAACATTGCAGATTGGTGTTTTTCCTGCCTTGAAATCTCTCCTAGGTGGTGTATAGTTATGGTATGAGTTACAAACCAAATACAAATCGTTATGAAGAGATGAAGTATCGTTATGCAGGATCGAGTGGCTTGAAGCTGCCTGAACTCTCCCTAGGGCTTTGGCATAACTTCGGAACAGATGCTGATCATAGCACTGCCACAGATATTCTCTGCACTGCCTTTGACCGGGGCATCACCCATTTTGACCTTGCCAACAACTACGGTCCAGAGCCTGGAAGTGCTGAAACCAGGTTTGGTCGGATTCTCAAGGAGCAGTTCAGCTCCCATCGTGATGAACTGGTCATATCCTCCAAGGCAGGATATTACATGTGGAGCGGACCCTATGGGGACTTTGGCTCGCGCAAGTATCTGCTTGCAAGCTGTGACCAGAGTCTGAAGCGTATGGGCCTTGAGTACGTGGACATTTTCTATCATCACCGCCCCGATCCCAATACCCCCTTGGAGGAGACCATGGGAGCCTTGGCCACCTTGGTTGCGCAGGGTAAGGCCCTGTATGTTGCGATAAGCAACTATCATGCGAAGGATGCCCTGAAGGCCAAATCCTTGCTTGATGAGATGGGATGCCCTTGTATCCTCAACCAGGTTCGCTACTCCATCCTTGACCGTTGGACAGAAGAGGATGCGCTTCTTGATGCACTGGATGGCAAGGTCGGCATGATCTGTTTCTCGCCCCTGGCCCAAGGGTTGTTGACCTCTCGCTATCTCGATGGAAAGGTCCCCGAGGGCTCCAGGGCAAGTGAGAACGTGTTCCTCAAGGCCAAGAATATAACCCCAGCTGTGGTAGAGAAGCTCAACAAGTTAGACCAGATAGCCAAAAACCGGGACCAGACGCTTTCTGAGATGGCCATCTCCTGGTTGCTTAAGGACGAGCGGGTTACATCTGTTCTTATTGGTGCCAGTTCGGTTGCCCAGCTTGAGGAGAACCTCAAGGCCATCAAGGGCGATAGGCCCTTCTCAAAAGATGAGCTTACAGCCATCGATGCGTTGACAATATAGGGGGCAGGAAAGAAGAGCGTGGAAGATACGGACTCAAGGGTCGATGCCTACATCGCACAGTTTTCAGAGGAGCAGCAGAACCGGCTTACGGCTCTGCGTGTCCTCATCCATGAAACAGTCCCCCTTGTGAGGGAGACTATCAAGTACGGGATGCCCACCTTCCTGTATGAGGGTGATCTCATCTATTTCGCTGCGGCCAAAGCCCATACAGGCCTCTATCCGACCCCTAGCGGAGTCTCTCATTTCTCCCAGGAGTTGCTCTCCTACAAGACATCCAAGGGAGCGATACAGCTTCCCTTGGATAGGCCTCTCCCCCTGGACCTTATCCGAAGGATCATCCTTTTCAGGGCTGATGAGAACGAACAGGTGCAACGATCAAAGCAGAACAAGCGCTAAGTCATGCTAGCAAGCAGAGACCCCAAGGTTGAAAAACATGGCTAAAGATTTGTCTAATCCTGTTCTTTCTCAATCCCTGTAAAGATGAGTATGGCATCCCTGAGGAACTCTGCCCTGCCTTGGTAATGCTCGCCAAACCTAGGATCATCGACATACATCTGTGCGAGGTTTGCATGGGCCTTTTTGGTATAGTTTGGCCAGGTGTAGAGTAACCAGCTCTTGTGCAGTTTTGCTACCTCCTGGGCCAGATCGGAGGAAGGGTCGTTGGTCTTCTCTGCCTTTTCGAGCTTCTCCAGTATCTCCTTGTCAAGCTTGTTGAACTCTGCAAAGCTCTCTTCGCTCATGCGCATCAGCTTGGCTTGGGAGGCCTCCACCTCTTCGTCCCCGTACGCTTTTCGAACCTCTTTTCCGTAGGCTTTCTCGTTCTTCTCTATGAGCTCTTTCTTGAACCCTTCAAACTTTTCCTCATCACGCATGATCTTCTCTCCTCGAGCCTCCAAAAGGCTCTTCTGTACTGTCTGCAGAAGCGTTTCGATGTGTCGTTGCTTCTCACGTAGGTTCTGCATATGCTCTTCCAATGCTTGGATGCGGTCAAATTGGGGATCATCAAGGATGGTCCTGATCGTCTCCAAATCGAAGTCCAGTTCACGATAGAAGAGAATCTGTTGAAGCCTATTGACTTCCTCTTCATCATACAGACGATAACCAGCCTTGCTGGCCTTCTTGGGCCTGAGCAACCCTATCTCATCATAGTACCGCAACGTCCTCTTTGATATACCTGCATATCGGGCAAGCACTCCGATGGGGTGGTCCATGTTCTGCCTCCTATGTATAGTGATACACCCTCACGTAGCGGTATGGTCAAGAATAATCGTAAGGATTGTGATTATTTGTAACATTGGGAGAACTATGGATATTTGGGTGACATATGAAGCCTATGGGTTGAAGTACTGTAAGCCTAAGCCTCCTATAAGAAACAGCACGGAATATACCGTGCTGTCATCCAAAGAGAGCCTTATGTCAATAAGGCATATGCTGGCATATCTACATCAGGACCTTGAACACTACCTTCACCACTTGGCTGGATGTCTCATCAACAAGATTGGGGGCATGGGGCTCACCGGGGAAAAATACTACAAAGCTACCTTCTTTAGCATGGTAGGAGAGTTGTTTTTCTCCAGTAGCCATGAAGAAATCCTTGGCATCATCATAGGCTGTGGTTGCTGTAAGCCTAGCACGGGACGCAATGTCCATACGCTCATACCCTTTGAGAAGGATCTGGACATCGGCTTCCTTCCGATGCACTTCGTACTCTGATGCTTCAGTCTTTTCTGTCTTGTAGGTGAACAGGTTGTAGCGAAGGTTCTTGTGTTCAGTGGTATAGTTGCCTAATGCCAAGGTTTCAAGCTTGCCACTTTCCAGGATGTCGATGACATGCTTGAGGGCGGGTAGGGTGGAGACATAGTTTTTCATCTGGGAGAGCTGGTCTAGTATCATTGGGGTACCTCTTTAGGCACTTAGCATAGCGAAACCAACTGGAAAGGGAAAGGTGGGAGGATGCATTTTGGGGATTATCCCCACACTAGCCGATACCTTCATATATTCGTATCTTTACAATACCACAGTAAAGAAGTGGGCTATAAGGAGCTATGCATGTCAGATACCCATACCTATACAACTAGTGTCACCTATGCCGAGCAGAGAAAGGGAGTACTCTCATCCGAAGGGCTCTCTTCCTTCGAGGTCGCTACCCCTCCCCAGTTTCCCGGTGGGCATGAGGGAATATGGTCCCCAGAACACCTCTATGTCGCATCGGCAGAGATCTGCCTGATGACAACCTTCCTTTCCATCGCCGAAAAATCCCGCCTGGAGTTTGTCGGGTATAGCTCAGAGGCTGTCGGAACCCTCGAAAAGACAGCAGAAGGCATGCTGATGACCAGGATCGTCATCAAGCCAAAGGTCGTCATCACCGATGAAGCCAAAAAGGACCGTACCCTGTTGCTCTTGGAGAAGTCGGAGAAATACTGCCTCATATCGAACTCCATGAAGACCGAGGTAACCATCGAGCCAATGGTTGAAGTGAGATCAGCTACGGAGTAGGTTGGTTGGACCCGTGGGATACTTTCAAAAGTAAATAGAAAAGGAAAAGGAAGAACAGAAGCAGAACAAAGCCCCTCGGGATTACTCCCGAAGGGTGTAGTTTTTCTAGAATAGAAGAGAGTAAAGGTTTGCCGGTTAGAACAGGGAATCAATAAATATCCCATTCCCAGCATTTTGTACACTGACTAGCTTATCTTGTTCCAGTGCATGTACCCACTCCATCGCCTTATCCTTTCTTACGTTGAAGGCCATCATGATTTCGATAGGGGCAACCCTTCCGTAGGTTTTGATAAAATGCAGGATTACTTCTGGTGAAGCTTTTGGAACTTTGGAAATGAGCTCGTTATGAGAAAGCGTTTGTATGGCCTGTCCGAAATCTTCAACCTTCTGATAGTTTTCCAGAACAATCTCTTTGCCCTTGTAGCGTATTATAAAGGTAGGGAGAAGAGTTACCTTATAAGCTTTGGTTGTTGCAAGGTCCGTCTCAAAAGCAGCTTGTGCTGTTCCGTCGTTGAGATGGGTGAGTAGTTTTTTGATATCAAGACCAACTCCTTTTGCCAGGAGGAGCAACACCTCTTCCCTGTTGGTTTGTTTAGCCTCGACTGCGGTCGCTTCGCGTATCCGTCTTAGAAATGCATCCGCCAATGCTCCATCTTCAAATTGAGCTGCCTTATAGGCAATATTTTGTGGATAGGAGGATGGATGTTCTGCTGAAAACAGCTCTAGGGTAGCGGTAGTAACGGGCATCCCATGTTGCTCGGATGCCTCTAGCCAATGCTGTGCTATTTGCTTGTTTGATGCTGAAGGATCTCCACCAATACCATCATCATCAAAATTTCTGATGTCCTTTACCAGGCCTCCCATGACAAAGGAAGTCTCCATCTGGTCGCCGTATCGTTCCTTGAGGGCTCGTAACACAGGCTCGCTAGCCCAACACCAGGTGCAGACGGGGTCAGTAAATTCTATTATTTCCAATTGGTTTGTTGTTTTCATAGTTTCCTCTTTCGCTTTGACAAGGGTAGGTAGTTGGTGTGGAGGCAACGTTGCTCTGCAAGCCTATCCTGTCCATACGGTAGTATATACATAAAGTATAGTAAGTTACTAGGCTATAAGGGTGTTTTTCATGGAGATGCACTACTGAAGGGGTAAGAGTACAGAGATATGCAGTGATAAAGAGCTCGTATCGAAGGAATGAGGGGTCTGGTATCCTTATTTATTTTTCTTTCTCTAACAAATGCTCCAGCTTGCTGATGGTCAGAGGTGATGATCCTTCATAGTGATTGTTGATGTTGATATAAAGCGTTGTCCCTTCTTTTGCTACCTTTGCGATAAGGGGAGCAATACTAGTCAGTTCCTCATCCCTGGGTGTGACGATCTTACTCCAGTTCTCGCCGGTAGATTTTTCTATGCCCTTACGGTTATCACCATGCAAGCGGATACAGGCAACCTCTCCTAGCTTGTCTCCATGCTGGGCTAACGTTGGGATGACATCATCCATCCAATACCCTTGGAGCAATACAGGCGCAACATCTTGGCTTTGGAGAAAGGAGAACCAAGATGAGTCTATCCATCTCTGGTTGCGGATCTCAACTGCGTAGGGCAGTTCTTTGGGAAGAGCTGAAAAGAACGTATCCAGTTGGTCCAGAAAACGGTTTCGGGAATCCATCTTGTCCCTGTTGAGGTACTCGAATTGGAACATAAGTAACCCAAGTTTAGGGGCCAAAGGTTCTATCCGGTCAAAAAACCGATTGAATACTTCAGCATTAAGAAACAATTTGTTTGGTTCAGCTCCACCTCGATAGGCAAGTGCAGAGGTTATTGCGTTAGGGCATTTGATGGTAAAGCGAAAGTCTGTAGGAGTTGCCGCATCATATTCAGCTACCAAGTTGCGATTGGGCAGGCCATAACTTGCCTTGCCTAAGGACCAAAACCACTGGTCTATCTCAACAGTTTTGTATTTCTGAGCATACTCTGCCAGATAGTTTTCTGGTTGGCTGCTGGAGTACACCAAATTCTCCCATGAGGGGTATTTCCACGAGCAAGATCCCAAGTATACGTTATTCATAACTAAAGTTTACTCTATGGCTGGAGGGTTTGCCAGAGGAGGTTAGTGATATGGGTTTTTTTCTCTGTCAGAAAAGTAGAGGCTGTTTGGTAAAAATAGGAAAAATGGGATGAAAACCGAATGGAAAAAGTGGAAATAGAATGAAAGTAGAATGCGTGGATTTTGCTTGATTTGATAACATTTCATGCACTAAGATTTAAGTGTAACAGTCGCCCCCTCCTCGCGGGTGCGTGGTTCCCACCCTCCTTAATATTTAGCCAACACCCTCCCCCAATGTTAAAATAGTAGAAAACTTAGCCTTTTCCGTGTAAAGACTTCTGCCAGAACTGGGTTAAGATTGATATGTGTACAACGGTGTGTCCGTTGAAAAAAGGAGTCACATATGAAGAAAGCTATGGTGTTTTTGGTAATTCTAAGTTTGGTCTTTACTGCAGCCTTTGCAGAGGGAACCAGTGAAAAAGC
>CAZTXW010000040.1:0-17749 GCA_964617345.1 uncultured Sphaerochaeta sp.
GTCCGACGGCAATCTACGTAACCAGTAGGCTAGCCCCGAACCTGTTGGGACCCATCGCAGTAGCTGCCTACAGCTACATGGCCCTGGTTCCCATCATCCAGCCCCCCATCATGCGTCTCTTGACCACCAAGGAAGAGCGTATGATCAGGATGAAGCAACTCAGGCCGGTAAGCAAACTTGAGAAGATACTCTTCCCCCTTATTGTACTTTCCACCTGTGCTATCCTGCTTCCCTCAGCTACACCCCTGATCGGGTCTCTGATGTTTGGTAACCTGGCTAAGGAGTGTGGTGTGGTAAACAGACTCTCCGATACCATGCAGAACGCCCTGATGAACATCGTAACGATCTTCCTCGGTCTCTCTGTCGGTTCGAAGATGGAAGCCCAACACTTTTTGAACCTGAATACCCTCGGTATCCTGGTTCTTGGAATGGTTGCCTTCTCCCTGGGAACTGCTACAGGAGTGCTTATCGCCAAGCTGATGAACAAGTTTGACCCCAAGCACCCGGTCAATCCACTTATCGGAAGTGCCGGTGTCTCTGCTGTCCCCATGGCCGCCCGTGTCGCAAGCAAGGTTGGTCAGGAGTCCGATTCCCAGAACTTCCTACTCATGCATGCCATGGGTCCGAACGTCGCAGGAGTTATCGGAAGCGCAGTTGCAGCAGGTGTCCTACTTGCTGTTGTGCCCTTCATGGCAGCCTTCTAAGCTTAGTTTTCTGTAATAATCTATCCAAGGGTCCGCTTCAAAGCGGGCCCTTGTTATTTCCTCTCTTTCTCTCTTTTCTCATGCGTATAACCTTTGTCTTTCATAGCTCTTCCTTATTCCTTCAATTTCAGACCTCAAACCAGATGATTCCTTTTGGCTTCCCGATGAGGATACTGCCATGCTTGGTACCCATGAAAAACCACACAACGCTAGCTGGTTTTCGCATAGAGAACCCAAGGCTACCTTAGCTGTATCAATCCCAAACAATAGGATTCAAGTATTGACTATGAGTGGGCGAGGGTTGAGGATGTGAGCAGAAGAGAGCCCACCTTATCCTGGACTTAGGGCTGTTATTCCCAGAGCACTACCTGTTCTCTTACATGCAAATGTGAAGAGTATCATCTCAGGGGATTGAGAGGAGGATCATTATGAGAACCTTGGGGATTTATTACGGATTTTGGACACATGAATGGGATGTGGATTTCGTACCTTTTGTTTCAAAGGTGAAAACCCTTGGTTTTGACCAATTGGAAGTCAATGGGGGCACCTTGGTATCAAAGAAGGAGTCCTATCGTCAATCATTGGTCGACGAGGCGAGCAAAGAGGGGATTCTCCTCTCCTATGGCCTGGGAATGACCGCAGATCATGATGTATCCTCCCCCAATGAGGATATCCGTCTGAACGGGATTCGATTCATGAAAGATATGATCAGGATGGTAGGGCGAATGGGTGGCGGCATGATAGGGGGATCGACCTATTGTTCGTGGCCCAAACAGCTTCCCAAGGGGGACAACAAGAAGGAGTATCAGGACCAGAGCCTGAAAAGCATGAAGGAACTGGCCAAGGTGGCAGAGGATAATGCAGTAATCCTAAACCTGGAGGTCCTCAATCGGTTCGAGCAGTTTCTCTTCAATACCTGTGAGGAGATTCTCCCCTTTGTAGAAGAGATTGGAAGCCCAAACTGTGGCATCCTGCTCGATACGTTCCACATGAACATTGAAGAGGATTCACTGCCAGATGCAATAAGGCTTGCAGGATCCCACCTCAAGGCCTTGCATATAGGAGAGACAAACCGCAAACCGGTTGGTATGGGGCGTCAGCCTTGGAAAGAGATCCGAACAGCCCTGGATGACATAGGTTTTGAAGGACCGTTGGTGGAAGAACCTTTTGTCCTTTCCGGTGGCCAGGTAGGCCAGGATATCTCTGTCTGGCGTAACGTGTTTGATGAAGATAATCTGGATAGGCTGGCAGCAGAGTCTGCAAACTTTGCACGCCGGGTTCTGATACTCTGATTGCGATAGCAAGGATAAGAGCTCCACAAGGAAAACAGGGAAACATCCATGCGAAAACCTTCAAGGTATCCCAGATTGCAGGATCCTTACGTCTGAAGAACGTCTTGTATGCAAAGAAAGGGAAAAACTCCTCCTATCCCTTCGCTGTTCGATTTTTCACCACGTGTTTTTTTCCCCTTTCCAACGCCCCTCCACTCCTATATAGTAAGGGCATGTGGACTATCATCAGTATCCTAATAATTGCCACTCTCTTCATTGTATGGAACGTCACCCTCATCGGCTACAGGGACAAGGACCTTCCCCCCTTGGAGCAAGACGAATCAACAGTGTTCAGCGACAAGGCCAGAAGTATCCTTCTCAAGCAAGAAGCACCTAAGGCAATCCTGCTGATACACGGCTTCCCCTCAACTCCGAGCCTCTACTCCTATAGTGCACAACGCTTCTATGAAGCTGGGTGGGATGTGCATGCCCCCCTCATACCGACCTTTGGCTCCGATCCCAAGGAGTTTGAAAAGACCACCTTCACCCAATGGTTCGACTATATCTGTCGCTACTATGAAGAGATGAGACGTGACTACTCCACCGTCCATGTGCTGGGAACCAGCATGGGAGGGCTCATGGCTCTCAAGCTGGGAGAGAAATACTGTGGAAGCGATAGGGATCCTGATGCGATAGTGACCATCGCAGCCCCTGTTGTCTACAACAGCATCGGCGATGGCATCATCACCAGCTACAAGTCATACATGATGCGTACCGTCGCCCTGTTTACCGCGTCCCTAGGGGCCAAGACTGTCGATGGCAACCCAGAAAGTGATGATGGAAATGAGCAGTGGGTCGGCTATGGCGGTCAGTTTATCCGCTGTGGCCTGAGTCTGGTCCACGCCATGAAGGATGTCCGTAAGCATCTTGGCAAGATTACATGCCCACTCTTTTCCATCCATGATGCCAACGACAAGACAGTGCCCTTTGGGAACCTGAAGATCATCCAGAAGGAGAATGGAAGCAGGAGCTTCAGGACATTGGAAACACATATGGGGGAGTTCAAGCATAACAGGCACGCCCTGTTGCTCTACCATTCGGTTCAGCAAGAGCTGACCAACACCATCATAGAATTTCTAGACGCCAAGGAGAAAACCAATGGCCAAACGTGAAGATTATATCAGCTGGGATGAGTATTTCATGGGAGTAGCCGTCCTTTCATCGCTACGCAGCAAGGATCCCAATACCCAGGTAGGAGCCTGTATCGTCGATCAGGACCGCAAGATAGTAGGAGTCGGGTACAACGGCTTTCCCATCGGGGTAAGCGATGACGAGATTCCTTGGGAGCGTGATGGCGAATGGCTCGATACCAAGTACCCCTATGTCTGCCATGCAGAGCTGAATGCAATCCTCAACTCGACAAGCAGCTCCCTCAAAGGGTGCTCTCTCTATGTGGGGCTCTTCCCTTGCAACGAGTGTGCCAAGGCCATCATCCAGGCAGGCATCAGGGAGGTGGTCTTTCTCTCCGACAAGTACGCCGAAGCGGACAACACCAAGGCATCGAAGCGGATGTTTGACCAGACCGGGGTCACCTACCGTAAGCTCACGCCAAAGCATGCGAGCATCATATTGAATCTATGATACTAACCGTCTGCCTCAATCCCACCTTCCAAAGTACCATGGTCTTCGACTCCTTCACCGAAGGTGAGGTCAACAGATGTACGGAGCACTATCTCGATGCCTCAGGCAAAGGAATGAACTGTTGCCGCATCCTGAGCCAGCTTGGCTCCGAGGCAACGCTGCTGACCCACCTTGGCGGTCCGAGGAAGGAGGAGATGCTACAGCTTTGCTCAAAGGATGCCGTGGAGGTCCTCCATGCTGATAGCTCTAGTGATATCCGCACCTGCACCACCATCATCTGCAGCGGGAGCTGTACCGAACTTGTCCAGAACCCTGCCCCTGTGGGTGAAGGGTGTGAGAGAGCCATTCGCACCCTCTTCAGAAAAGCCATACACAGGGCCGAGGCGCTCATCATCTGTGGCACCCGCGCTCCAGGCTACAGCAAAAGCCTCTACAGTGACTTTGTCAAAGAGGCGAAGCAAGAGGGCAAGTTTGTCCTCCTGGATATTAAGGGAGAAGACCTACTCTCCAGCCTCCCCTACCGCCCTGATGTGATCAAGCCTAACTTCAGTGAATTTGTAGAGACATTCTTTGGGGAAAAGGTGCCTGAACAGGGAGACAATGCCAATCTCGTTGAGAGAGTATTTGAAAAAATGGCAGCTCTGCAGCAAGAGTTTGGGTGCAAGAGCGTCATCTCACGGGGTAAGCACGATCTGCTGTTGTTTGACCGGAAACGTGCAACGGTGGCCATAGAACCGACAGAGGTGGTAAACACCATCGGATGTGGTGATACCCTCAATGCCTCGCTCACCCTAGGGCTCCTGCAAGGCCATTCTTTGCAACACGCCTCGAGCGTTGCAACAAACCATGCAACGATGCAAGCAAAAACTATACACCCTGCCAGTTTTGTATAACAAACGGTCTATTTTAATTGGTGCAGTATTCTTTTTAGATTTTGGTATTCCAAAATATTGCAACGCTAAACTATCACAATTCTCAAATTTATCGCTGATAAATCATTTATAACGCAATATGATGGATAAAGATTTATCCGATTCCGTTTGAATTTCTTTGACAGGTTGAACTTTATCACCGTATACTGGTAAAAACATTGACCCATAAAGTGGGCTGTTATAAACGAGGAGATAGTTTATGAAAAAATTCCTGTCGATTCTGCTCTGTCTGGTTCTTGTCGGTTCTGCTGTGTATGCAGGAGGAGCCCAAGAAGCCGCACCTGCTGCAAAGAAAGATTCAAACGTGGTGAAGATTGCCCTGATCATCGAAAACACCATTGACGACAAAGGCTGGTGTCAGGCCATGCACGATGGTATCATGGAGGCACAAGAGTTGCTCCCAGGACGCATCGAGTACTCCTATAGCGAGAAGATGAAGCCTGTCGATGCAGGTTCCGCCGCCCGCCAGTATGTTGCCCAGGGCTTTGATATCGTCATCGCACACGGTGCCCAGTACAAGAACCTGATTCTTGAGATGGCTGATGAATATCCCCAGGTAACCTTTGCGTTTGGAACCAGCTCTGAAGTCGGTCCCAAGAACGTATTTACCTACATGCCCGAAAGTGAAGAGACCGGCTATCTCTCAGGTCTCATTGCCGGTATGGTGACCAAGGCCAACATCGTTGGAATCGTCGGTCCTGTCGATGCTGGTGATGCTGCCCGTTACAACCGTGGCTACGTCCTTGGTGTCAAGGCTGTAAACCCCAAGGCAACTATCATGGTTGCCCACTCCGGTTCATTCAGTGACTTCATCAAGGCCGGTGAAGTTGCCCAGTCCCAGATCAAGGCTGGTGCTGACGTTCTCTCAGGCTCTTCCCAGCAGGCTCTCGGTGCCCTTCGCGCTGTAGCTGACCAGCGGGACAAGAACATCTGGTGGGTAGGTCAGGACATTGCACAGATCGGCATCCCTGAGGGTTACAAGGTAATTGCAGCATCCTCCTACAACTATGCAGCTGTCGTAGTTGGTCTGGTCGAAAAGCTTGATGCTGGTATCACCGGTGGCATGACCCTTCCCATGAACTTCAACAATGGTGGATTCATCTTTAAGTTCAACCCTGCGCTTGACAACATCTCCGATGGTGCTATCAAGGCAAAGGTCAATGAGACTATTGCTGCTTTCAAGGCAAAGCCCAATACGATCAATTACACCAGTGTTGATTATTCGAAGCTGTAAGAGTCTTTAGTACATGGGTCATGCACTGCCTTGCCGTGCATGACTCAGTTTTTTTTTGATGGTATTCGGAGGATTCCCGTATGGAAGTCACGACAAAGAAAATAACCAGCCTACGAGTGGAACACATCACCAAACGTTTTCCCGGGGTGTTGGCAAGCGATGATATCTCACTCTCCATAGGAGAAGGCGAGATTCTTGCCCTGGTTGGCGAAAATGGTGCCGGCAAGACCACACTGATGAACATCCTCATGGGACTGTACCAGCCGGATGAAGGTCGTATCATCATCAACGGGGAAGAGGTCAAGTTCAAGTCCCCCAATGATGCCTTTGCAGCAGGCTTAGGCATGGTGCACCAGCAGTACATGCTGGTCCCCAACATGACAGTGCTTGAAAACATAGCCCTGGGATATAAACAGGCGTGGTCGCTTTTCAAGCTGGACCTGACAAAGGTCCGTGAGCGTATCGAAGAAATCTCGAAAAAATATGGATTGCATGTCGATCCTGATGCCTTTATCTGGCAACTCTCCGTAGGAGAACAGCAGCGAGTGGAATTGGTAAAGACACTCTGCCTCGGTGCCAGGTTCCTCATTCTCGATGAACCCACCAGCGCCCTTACCCCGCAGGAAACCGATGAGCTGATCATCCTGCTCAAGCGTATGGCGAGCGAGCTGTCCATCATCTTCATCAGCCACAAGCTGCAGGAAGTGAAAGACCTTTCCAATACCATCACCATATTGCGCCATGGTGCGGTTGTCTTCCAGGGCAACACTACAGACCATTCACCAAGTGACATCGCTGCCCTGATGACCGGTCATGAGGTCGAGCTCCCCCTCAATGAGGAACCTCCTTGTGAAGGGGAAGTTGTCCTGAACATCAAGGACCTGGATGTAAAGAGCGACCGAGGGTTCCTGGCTCTGAACAAGCTCAACCTCTCTATCCGCTCAGGCGAAATCGTCGGACTTGCAGGGGTGTCCGGCAACGGACAGCGTGAACTCGCCGAAGCAATAAACGGCCTGAGAAAGGTGGAAAGCGGCGAGATTCTCTTCTATGGGGAGAATTTGGCAAACAAGAGCCCTTACCACGTCATCGAAGCTGGAATGGGCTATATCCCTGAAGAGCGCAATACCGAGGGTATCGTTCCCTCCTTCTCCATCAAGGAGAACCTGATCCTCAAGGATGCATCACATCCAGAGTTCTCCAAGCGTACCTTCCTGAGAAACAAGGAGATAGACAAGAATGCCACCGACCTCAGGGTCAAGTTTGACATCCGCAGTCCCAACATCTCGGTTGCCGCAGGATCATTGTCCGGAGGAAACATCCAGAAGGTCATCCTTGCCCGTGAGATATCCAGGAAACCCAAGTTTCTCATAGCTGTATACCCGATACGGGGTCTCGATCTCGGGGCAGCCGAGTTCATCCACAGGCAACTGCTGGAGAAACGCAAGGAAGGCATCGGGATACTGCTCGTCAGTGAGGAACTGGACGAGATTCTCGACCTTTCGGACCGCGTGGCGGTAATATTCAAGGGAGAGATCCAAAAGGTACTGGATCGCAAGGATGCTAACCGCAGAAGCCTGGGCATACTCATGGCAGGAGTGAAAGATGACCAAAACATTTAAGATTACCTACAAGGTCGTGATCATCATTCTGGCCATACTGGCAGCAATGGCGATCGGGGCCATCATACTTTTGACTATCGGGGCCGATGTGTTCAAGACCTATTCGGTCATCCTCTTTGAGCCGTTGAAGACAACGCTCCAGCTCTCTGAGGTGCTCATCAGGGCGATCCCCCTTACCATTATCGCGCTGGGAATTGCGGTGGCATACAGAAGCGGTATCATCAATATCGGAGCCGAGGGCCAGATGGCCATGGGTATCCTGGGAACCACGGCAATTACGCTGCTGTTCCCCGAGCTTCCCAAGCCGGTCCTTCTTCCCATGGCTGTTCTCTGTGGAGCATTGGCTGGAGCCTTCTGGGGGTTCATCCCAGGGGTGCTCAAGGCGAAGCTGCAGGTAAGTGAGCTACTCTCGACTGTTATGCTCAACTACATTGCTGCCCAGTTCTACACCTTCTTCTTGCGAGGTCCCATGCTCGACCCTGCTGAATCCTCCCTCGGAGGAAGCGGGACTCCCCAGTCGATGCGTCTGAGCAAGAACATCTGGCTGGACAGGCTTCCTGGAACCCGTCTGCATGCCGGTATCTTCTTTGCCCTCATTTTGGCGCTTCTTATCTACCTGTTGCTGTGGAAGACCTCCACAGGCATGAAGATGCGGGCTGCAGGGGCAAGTGCCCGAGCAGCACGCTATGGCGGCATAAACGTCACCTGGTACCTGGTTATCGCAATGGTCATCAGTGGGGCTTTTGCCGGTATGGCTGGTGCCATTGAGATCGCAGGGGTACACCGTCGCGCCATCGAAGGCATCACAGGAGGCTACGGCTTCAGTGGTATCGTCGTGGCCCTTTTCGGAGGATTGCACCCTGCAGGCATCATCCCCGCCTCCTTCTTCTTCGGTCTTCTGATAGTAGGTGCCGACATGACCCAGAGAATGGTCGGTGTTCCTGCAAACATGGTAAACGTGTTGCAAGGAATCATCATCCTGGTCATCGTTGCCACCAAGATGATTCTTGCAGACCCCTACCTGATGGAGAATGTCTGGCGTAAATACCAAAAACTCGTTAACCCTCCCAAGGAGGTGGAAGCATGAACTTTATCGTAAATATCCTTTCGCTAGCTATCCCATTCTCAGTAGCGCTGCTGATAGCTTCCCTCGGGGAGATGTTCAACCAGAGAGCTGGTATCTTCAACCTGGGTTGTGAAGGCGTCATGGCCATGGGAGCGTTCCTCGGCATGCTCATCCCCTACAGTATCGGACAGGGTGGGCCTACCCCTGGTGTGTACAACTTCATAGGGCTTTTGGTTGCAATGGGTGTAGGATCCCTCTTTGGCCTGCTCTTCGGCTTTGTTGTCGTTACCTTCCGTGCCCCTCAGGGTATCGCAGGTATCGGGCTTCAGATGTTCGGCGTAGGGACAGCAGGGACACTCTTCAGACACTTCATCGGTGGCACGCAATCAGTTCCCGGTATCGACAACCTCAACATCCCCCTGCTCTCAAAGATTCCTGTCCTCGGGCAAATATTCTTCACACACAACATCCTGGTCTACCTGGCCTTCCTGTTTGTTCCGATTGCCTGGTATATCCTCTTCAAGACCCCTTGGGGCCTGAAGGTACGTGCTGTGGGAACAAACCCCAGGGCAGCTGACTCGATCGGTATCGAGGTAAACAAGGTCCGCTTCCAGGCCCTGGCCGTAGGTGGTGCTCTGGCAGGTCTCGCCGGTGCCTATCTCAGCCTCTGTCAGGCAAAGATGTTCAGTGACGAGATCATAGCAGGTCGAGGCTTCATAGCCGTTGCCCTGGTCTATTTCGGACACTGGACCCCGGTGAAGATCATGCTGGGTGCCCTGTTGTTCAGCTTTGCCCAGGCTCTGCAGCTAGCGATCCAGGGACAGGGGATCAACTTCCCCTACGAGTTCGCTGTCATGCTGCCGTATGTCATGGTCATTGTCGTACTGGCTTTCAGCAGGGAAAGCCAACTGCTTGGCCCCACTGCCCTCGGCAAACCCTTTAACAGGGAAAAGCGGACGTAGACACAAGATGCTTGTATCCAGGGGATTGTGTTGCAATTCCCTGGTATTTTCTATGGGTTTTTATTTAGTGGAGCCTTCTGCAACAAGGATTGCAACAGACTAATGTATTACGCAACAACACCTTGACGAATTACTTCATACTAGAGAAACTACCTACGTATAGCATCACAGACCGACGCATTCGCTAGAGTGCCGACGCTAAGCGGCTACCACATGTTCCCTTCCGAAACGATACATCGTTGAGGCCGGACCTTGTGCAATACGCACCTCCCGCCTTGACCCAATGGAGAGCAACGCTGTGTATGCATTTACTGTAAATGGAAATTCGATAACCTACAACGGGCAGGACAAGAAGCTGCTTCGCTTCCTGCGCGAGGACCTGAACCTCACCGGGACCAAGGATGGGTGCAGTGAGGGCGCGTGCGGAACCTGTACCGTACTGGTCGACGGCAAGAAGATTAAGGCTTGCCTCCCTACCCTCTCCAAGCTTGAGGGAAAGTCCATCATCACCATCGAGGGCCTCTCCGAGCGAGAGAAGGAGGTCTACTCCTACTGCTTCGCAGAAGCAGGGGCAGTGCAGTGTGGGTATTGCACACCGGGCATGATCATGAGCGCCAAGAGCCTGCTCGATGAGGAACCCAACCCCACCCTGGATATGGTCAGGAAAGCTATCAAGGGGAACATCTGCCGCTGTACCGGATACAAGAAGATTGAGGAGGCAATCCTGAAGGCCGCCGAGTATTTCAGGGAGAACCTTCCAGTTGTATCCGAAGTTGAGGAGCCACAGCTCGACAAGCGCTACAGGCGCGTCGATGCCATACCCAAGGCGTTGGGTGAAGGTCTCTATACTGATGATATACGCATCGAGGGGATGCTCCACGCAAAGGCAGTGCGGTCTGCATTCCCTAGGGCAAGAGTGCTGAAGATCGATGCTAGCGAAGCTGAGAAGCACCCTGACTTTGTCAGGATGGTGACCAGCGTCGAGGTGCCTGAGAACATCATCGGGCACCTGGTCCATGACTGGGATGTCCTCATCCCGGTCGGAGGCATTACACGCTACACAGGCGATGCCCTCTGCCTGGTCGTTTCCAGGAATTTTGAGACCCTCAACGAGATAGCCTCCCTCATCGATGTTTCCTATGAGGTTTTGACGCCTGTGCTGAGCATGAAAGAGGCTCTCGCTGACGATGCTCCCCCCATCCACGAGAAAGGCAACATCCTTACCATCGAGCATATCGTGCGCGGTGATGTCGATAAGGCTATCAAGGAGAGCAAGCACGTCATCACACGCCACTACTCCACCCCGTACACCGAACACGCCTTCATGGAGCCTGAGTGTGCCGTAGCGGTGCCTGAAGGTGATGATGGGGTGCTGGTGCACACCTCCGGGCAATCTATCTATGACGAGCAGGAGGAAATATGCCGTATGCTCCGTCTTCCCCCTGAAAAGGTGCACTGCCACAGCATGCTTGTCGGAGGCGGCTTTGGAGGCAAGGAGGACATGAGTGTCCAGCACCATGCGGCCCTGCTTGCCTGGTTGCTCAAGAAACCGGTGAAGGTGAAGCTCAGCCGCCAGGAAAGCCTGGCAGTCCATCCCAAGCGCCATCCCATGGAGATCGACCTGACCAGTGCCTGTGACGAACATGGTCGCATCACAGCCATGAAGGCGACCATCCTAGCCAATACCGGTGCCTATGCATCCTTGGGAGGCCCTGTACTGCAGAGGGCCTGCACCCATGCTTCAGGGCCATACAACTTCCAGAACTTTGAGGTGTTGGGAAAGGCCATCTATACCAATCTTGTACCTGCCGGTGCATATAGGGGTTTCGGGGTAACCCAGAGTTGTTTCGCTGTTGAGTCGAACATGAATCTGCTTGCTGAAGAGCTTGGCATGGACTATTGGCAGTTCAAGAGGCTCAATGCCCTCAAGCCTGGGGACATCATGCCCAATGGCCAGATCGCCCAACCTGATACAGGCATCATCGAGTGTCTTGATGCGGTGAAGGAGGCATATACATCATCACCGCGTGCAGGGCTTGCCGTCGCCTTCAAGAACAGTGGCGTCGGAGTCGGGGTTCCTGACACCGGTCGGTGCATACTCTCCGTTGAGCAGGGCAAGGTGCATATCCGTACCAGTGCAGCATGCATGGGTCAGGGTATCGCCACCGTCTGCATCCAGATGCTTGGGGAAACCTGCTCCCTGAACTCAGCAGACCTCATAGTGGAGGACCCTGATACAAGACGTACCCCTGATTCAGGCACCAGTACAGCTTCAAGGCAGACGGTCTTTACCGGGGAAGCGGTGCGCAGGGCTGCCCTGAAGCTGAAGGAAGCGCTCAAGGACTCTAGTCTTGCTGATCTTGAGGGAGAGGAGTTCTTTGGCGAGTACACCAGTGTCACCGACCCCATCACCTCCACAAAGAAGAATCCGGTCAGCCATGTTGCCTACAGCTACTCAGCGCAGGTAGTAATCCTTGACGAAGAGGGGAAGCTGGAGAAGGTGGTGGTTGCCTGCGATGTCGGACAGATAGTAAACCACCAGGCCCTTACCGGCCAGATCGAGGGTGGGGTTGTCATGGGCCTGGGCTATGGCCTGACCGAGGACTTCCCCATTGAGGATGGCCAGCTGAAGGTCAAGTACGGAACCCTGGGACTGCTCAGGTCGACCGATGTCCCGGACATCGAGGTCATTCTGGTCCAGGGTCCCAAGAAAAACTCCCTGGCCTACGGGGTAAAGGGTGTGGGAGAACTTTCCACAATACCCGGTGCACCGGCATGTCAGCATGCCTACCACCGCTTTGATGGCTCCTTCCGGACCTCCCTACCCTTAGCTGATACAGCATATAAGAAACCCAGGAAGGGTCATTGAAAGATGGCTGGCGATAAGGCATAGCACAAAAGAACCAAGAGACAACAAGAAGAATGCATATTGATGGAGGCCGCTCAAGCGGCCTCTATTGTTGCTCGCCCAGTATTCCCTTCCCCAAAACTATCCCGCATTCTTGGTACTATTGTGTTCTCATGGTGGGAATTGTTATTTTTTGATGGGCTGATATGTAAGAAATTTTCCTGATTGTCTTTCATAGAAGAGTACTTCCTTAGTTCCAATAATCGCCAAAGTTGGAACTATGAAAACAATCAAAAAGAACGGCTCAGATAATCAAGCGACAACTCATACATAGCCATCACTCTTTCTGAAGCAAGAAATCCAGAAGGTTAATGATCCTAATACCTTCATAATCCCTGGCAAATGGTCGGTCCATAGTGAGTATCATCTTATCATACTGATCATTGATGGCAAGAAGAGGTCTCAGCTCCCTCTCCCTTGTCTTTTCATCCATGATCGTTGCCGATACCTGCACATAGAGTTTTCTCTCTGCACGGGTAGCGATGAAATCAACTTCTAAAGTACCGACCTTTCCAATACAAACCTCATACTGCCTATGAAGAAGCTCCATGAAGACAACATTTTCGAGAACTTGCCCATAATCTGCATTCCTCAATCCAGTAAGTTGGTTACGGATGCCCAAGTCTACGATATAGTACTTTTCCAAGGTCTTGAGAAACATCTTCCCCTTAAGGTCATACCGGTTCGCACGATAAATGATGTACGCATTCTCCAGCATGACAAGATAGTTATCTATAGTATCGCTGGTAGTCTTTCTCCCACTGGAATTCAGATAATCTGTAATTTTTTTTGTTGAAACAATATTGCCTATGTTTGCAGCAATATACTTGAGAAGATTCTCCAGTAATGCAGGATCACGTACCTGGTTGCGTTGCACCACATCCTTGAGAATTACTGTGCTGATGACACCAGAGAGAAACGGCCTGATCGTATCTTTCTGATCCAATAGCTTAATCACCGTTGGTAGCCCACCATAGGTCAAATAATCATTGAATCGGTCAGAGATGGGCTCTGATCCCCCATTCTCAACAAAATCCAAGTACTCCTTGAAAGAGAGTGGATGCATGGATATCTCAACATACCGTCCTGCAAGCAGGGTCGACAGTTCAGAAGAGAGCAGATATGCATTCGATCCTGTCAGATAGATATCCACAGGATAATCAACTTGAAGGGAGTTCACCACTCTCTCCCATGCTTCAACCTGCTGAATTTCATCAAGAAGGATATAGAAATTCTCCCCATCCTTTTTCAGGTTTTTTTGCAAAAAGGCATACAACTTCTTGTATGTAGTCAGTTCATCGAATTCCAAAGATTCAAAATTCATCCGAATTATGCGGTCACCAGGTACTCCACTGGCAAGCAGATAGGCTTCAAACAACTGGAGTAACGATGATTTCCCACTTCGACGCATCCCTGTTATCACTTTGATCAGGGGTTTGTCTTTACATTTGATTAGCTGGTCTAGATAGAAATCACGTTTTTTCAGCATAGGGTACCTCACATGGGTAAGTATACTTGAATTCTTGCTATTTGTAAAAGTTTTTCGACTATAGGCGAATAAGTTTCATATTTTTGTTTTTTTCCGGCTATAGTCGTAAAACTTATATAAAATTGAGTGTATTCTACCAAGAGTTATCCCTAATGAAGTGCCCAGATTCAAGATTGCAACATATCAAGGATGAAAGGAATGAGCGTTCAACCTACCAGCTAGAGGGTTTCCCTCATGCTCTCCCTTATAGTCACTCATGTTTCTGAGCATGAGCATCTTGTCTTTTCCTAAGGAAGGGAGGCAATTCTCTTGAAGGTAGGCTGGGGCAATAGTACTGTTTGTATATATAGGTATAGAGGGATTTTACTATATCATATTCGATCTAGTTGTACGCTATTCGTACATTTCTTTCCATTTGGGTTTCTCCAAAAACCATGGTATCATATGGCTATGATACTCAAGCGTGCAACCTACCTAGGTTCTGATGAGCGACTCCATACCCAGGATATCAGGGTATCGGGATCCGTTATCAGCCAAATCCAGGAAACTCTGGAACCAGAAGAGAAGGAGCGCATCATAGATTGCTCGTCCTTCATCATCGTCCCTGCCCTCGCAGACTGCCATGTCCATACCCCGGATACACTCTTACGAGGGGTCCACCGTGATATGCCTCTCTCCTCCTGGGGTGATGGGAGCAAGCAAGGACAACTACAGCAGAAACTGTATGACTATCTCGATGGCTCTGTAGGAAAGGAAGAATTCAAGACATTGGTCCTCTACTCCTACATGCAGTACTTGCGAAACGGAGTTGGCTTTATCGTAGAGACCGGCCAAGCTGACAACTCCTCCGCTATCCTACAGGAGTGTGCGCAACAGATAGGGCTGAAGGCATTGGTTGACTACTATGACGAGGATCAGACAAAGACTCCTCCCACAGCAACCATTAGCCACGGCATCCATCTTCCGGAGGAGGAAGACCTTACCCCCGCCCTTTTGGAAGCTGTACGTGAACGCTGTGCGAATGATCATCCCTATCTGATGACCCACTGCCTTGAGACGTCCTTGCGACGGGCTCTGGTTCAGAAAAAGTTCGGCATGTCGACCATTGAGCTGTTGGCCAAACATCATATGCTTGATAGGCGATCGATCCTGTTCCACTGTGTCGAGACAAGCGAACGAGATGTTATCCTCTTGGCTAAACACCAGGCGAATGTGGTGCACTGCCCTATCTCAAACATCCGCAGTGGGGCTGGCAATATGAACCTATGCGCCATGCTACAGCAAGGGATCAACATCACCTTGGGAACCGACTACCTCAGTCATGACATCTGGGAAACCATGCGCACCACTTATGGTGAATTGAAGCAGGGAATGAAGCCACATCTGTATGATGCCAGCACAGTTCTTGCTATGGCTACTCGCAATGCCTCCCATATCGCAGGCGAGACTAGCTACCAGGGGACGATCGAGGAAGGAAGTGGAGCAGACCTGCTGTTCCTCAATGCCCACCATGCCATATCCCCTCTCATCGATATCCCTGAATTTTCCAATGTAACACACAACTTGCTCATCTATGCTAGACCCGAGATGATCACACACGTCATGGTCAATGGAAAGTGGGTTATCAGGCATAAGGTATTTGTGACCGTCGACGAGACGGAATTGCTCAAGAACTATGCTGCTATTGTAAACAAGCTGTTCCCAGAACAGGACAATCCTTAATCTCCCACAAAACCTCATACTATGGGAGATGACCAGCGTGCTTAGGTAGGAGGAAAGGCTCTAGAAGGGTCATGACCTCCGATAGGAGTGATGGGGCTTCTCCATGTTTGTCAAACCTTACAATTTTTGGGAAGCTTGTAAGCAAATCCTTACAAAACCTTGAAAATCCTGTATTTCTACAATGATAACCAAACAACAAGGCCGACCTCCTACCAAGGAAGTCGGTCTTTTCAGACACATGTACATAGATATGCATGCAAGTATACTTACCAAGTAACCCTAGTTTACTGAAGGAATCCTTGTCCTGTAGGTATCCCAGTTGGCAATGAGCTCATCAACCACCACCTTGGAAACTGCAAACCCATTCTTCATCCCCATGGAGAAGGCACCTGAGCTTGCATCGAGGCTTTCACGAACACTCTGCCCGGGATACGGCTGGTCATAGTTGACCACATCACGACAGACAAGCAGACGATCGAGCAAGTCGTAGTTCATGGCAACCACACCAAATGCATTGTCTTCCATCTGGGTCACCATATACGTGCCCGCCCCATAGACAGCGACAATCTCATCAGCGCGGGCAGAGGAGGCCGCCCCATGCCAGTAACTGTCCCCGGTTACAGAGACTCCCATACGGACAGAAGGCTTCTGCAGTGCTTCCTCAGGTCCGTAGTTGGCCCTGTAGGCAGCTGCTGCACTATCATCAGAGAGGGCAACTTCAGAGCTAAGGTCATACGCCCACTGGGCAAGGCCCTTGTTCAGTCTGATATACCCAGGACGGTCATACCCTTCTGAGCGAAGGAATGTGCCATCGTCAGAACTTGACTTGTCACTCTCCAACCACCCATGCCCCAGTTCAAAATCAACCAGAGCATCAGCCCAGACCACATCTCCAAGGGTTCCCCTCTCAGGACTCATCCCCGAACATCCGCTTACCAGAATATAGGTGTTGCTACAATCGAAGCGAGGATCGCTGAGGATAGCTGTGAGGGAAGAGGCAGACTGTGCCTTACCCATACCGGCGATGCAGCCAGCTACACCATCGTCATTGACATACAGGGTCAAGGGCATCTTGCTCAGCTCGTAGCTTTCTGCACCATCGAGATACGCTTCATAGAAATGCTGGAATTCCCCTGCAAAATCACCCTTGTTCTCTCCCACTTCGAACATGTTCAGGATAAGCACTTTAATCTCCTGTTTCTCTGCAACAGGATGCGCACCAAGTGTTGCAACAAACACCATACCCAAAAATACCAATAGTAGCCCCTTGACGCCTCTTTTCATCTGAAAACTCCTAGATTTGTAGTATTCGTGAATTCTAGAGGATTTTCATGCTTAGGAGCAAGTGGTATATTTTACAAACTTTCTGAATCTGTAACATTACAACAGTTAAAAGCAACATATTTGCAACATACCAACACGGTAAAATTCAATTTGCAACAAATTTACGGTACTCGAAAACAGTGAAACACCCTCCTGTTTCCCGTTTTTTCAGTATTGCTAGCGGTACCCATCAGACAACTTCCACTCGTAGCTATCAAAAGCGACTCATTTTGGCTCATATGGGAGCATTGTTGAAGAACTCTTCTTACTTAACACTTTTACAAAAAATGTAATTGTGTTAGATTAAGCATACCAACCTATCACTTCTTTTGGAACTATAAGGAACATCACATGAATATTGCTACCTTTGAACAACTGTTGGGAACCTTGAAGAAAGTTACCGACGATATCACAAAGACCCTACCCTTCAAATCCTTCCAATCCTTCCTGGGTGATCTCAAGCAGGTCAAGCCGACCTGGCCCGCCCTGAAGATTGGAAACCTCGTTGCCCCCACCCCTATCGTACAGGGGGGCATGGGAGTTGGAATCTCCCTTTCAGGATTGGCATCTGCTGTCGCAAATGCCGGAGGCATCGGAGTCATTGCAGCAAACGCCATCGGCTTGCTGGAAAAGGATTACTACAAGGATGGCAGGGCTGCAAACCTGCGCGCCTTCCGCCGAGAGATCCGCAAAGCCCGAACCCTGACCGATGGAATCATCGGGGTTAACATCATGGTTGCAGTCAGTGACTTCCACCAGTTGCTCGATGTGGCCATCGAGGAAAAGGTGGACATTGTCTTCATGGGCGCAGGACTTCCCATCAAGGGCCTTCCTGTGGAGAAGATCCGGGAGAACGGAGTGAAGATCGCCCCTATCGT
>CAZTXW010000041.1:0-17531 GCA_964617345.1 uncultured Sphaerochaeta sp.
CCTGCTGATGTTGTTTCTAGCGCGATTGTATCGGTTGAAGCGATGAGCCCACCATCGGGAGTGATCGTAGGTGATGCTAACGTTACGTCAAATGCACCCGAAGTAGTAACTGGAGATGCCAGCATACCATTTCCCAATGCAATTGCTTTGATGGTGACCGGCGAAGAGCTCAGCTTGAACGGCCCACTATATAATGTGGAAGTGGCTGTAGGATCAACCCCATTCAAGGTATAGCGAATCTCTGCACCTGTTGTAGCGGTTTCGAGTGTGATGGTATCAGTTGAAAGCATACCTCCCCTATCAGGAGAAATCGAAGGAGCTTCTGCTTGCCTTATGACTATAGGATCTGGACAGGAGACAAAGACAACTGTCGATAATATCAATGAGACCGAGGGACCATAGTAATGGTACTGATTTTCTTGTGAACATTGAGGCTCCTTAGACTAGAATGGCGTTCTTTATCTGTCGTGTAGCTATTAGCTAATATTGTTGACCTTATAGTATTCTTATCAGGTAGTCAAACACAAAGTGAGGCAAGTTTTTTAGTATTTTTATTTTGCGATCTAGAGATAGTCCCTATACGTACCCACCACATAGAAATCATACTTTACCAAGTCGAAGAGCACACTCACCTGATTGGTGATGAAGTTGTATGCAAGGGTCAGGGTAAAGGCACGTTCACGCTTAGCTGAGATGGGGTTCCCAACCGCTAGGGGGGTAAGGCTGAGCAAGATATGGGTAGGTAGCAGATAGTCTCCCGGGAAATAGTCTGTGAGCAGCAACCCTGCCCCCAGCAGGGTGTTCACCCCAAGTCCAGCTACTCTCGTGCCGGTTGACCGCTGTCCGAGCAGGGAATTCTGCAGCAGTATGGCAACGGTGGTATCACCAAAGAAATGGGGCACCAGTGCGCTGTTCGCCTGCAGATCCAACTCCCAGTCATCACTGAGACCCATCGTCACACCCCAGGCGAGCTTAAGCTTGCTCTGGTCATAGGATTGCTCACCCCAATGGGTAGTCGTTCCCAGTGTTATGCCAAGGTCAAAGGTCCCTGCAAACAGGGAGGCATGTACGAGTAGTATTGCAGCAAGACTTATATATAGTTTTCTCATACCAACCTACTTGAAGAGATAGGTGTAACGAACCAGGATTATACCCCAGTTGTCCACTTTTTGTGCCTCTACATCCAAAGCGACATGTACGGCAAAGAACTCATACCAAAAATCCTTCTGGCTGAGCTTGAACGGACTTACTCCGAAACTGACCAAGTGTGAAGCATGTTCTGCATCAAAATGATAGGCGATCGAAACAGCAGGATCATAGGCGACAATATTGTTCGCAAAGAAATTGAACGGGTGGTCAATAACCCTGAAGAGGTCCACCGAGAAACCAAGCTCCACATACGGAAAGGTCAGCGAGCCCTGCATATCTGAGCCCATGGCACCCTTGATGTGCACCGAGGGGTTACCAACAGGCAAAAGCCATGGCTGATAGACAAACGAGAGCTCAACCCCACTTGAGGAGGCCCCTTCGTCAATGAGGTCACTCTGGCCATACATGCCCAGCCCATAGCCAAAGCTTTTGGCGACCAGAGGGGATGCAGCTAGGAACAGAACAAAGGCAACTATTAGATGTCGTTTCATACTAGCCTCCTATAATCCCAAAGGCATATCGGGGCCAGTTGTCAAGGCGACGCCACAGTTCTGCCTGTTCTTCCGTTATCGGCAGGGAATCATCGAAGATTGTTGCAAAATGCGCTTCCATCTCTTCTGCCAAGGCTGGGCTGTCTATCACCAGCGATATCTCATATGCCAGGGTAAAGGAGCGATAGTTCATGTTGGTTGAACCGATGACCACATATCTGCTGTCAACGATCATAAGCTTCTCGTGCAACAGACGCTGGGTCTGCTCAGTCTCCTTTTCCAGACGAAGATTGATATGCATCGAGAGCAGGTCCTTTGCTATGTACTCAATACCCTTTCGGTTTGAAACACGCGAATCAAAGGGGATGACCATCTCCACATCCACCCCTCGCTGTGCTGTCTGTCGGAATACAGAAAGCAGGTACTGGTCAAAGAACGGCAGGAAAGGAAGGACCTTCACACTTGTCTTCGCCTCAGCAAGCAGGGAGCCGAACATGCCAGCCAGCTTATCCGATAGGGGGTACTGATCGGCAAACCAGGCAGTATACTGCTGTTCATCCTGCCCGAAATCAGGGTCGACAGAGAAATCTTCCCTTCGTACCTCATCCCAAGTCTGTTCATTCCACCAGGGGACAAATCCATCCAATATCACCTTACACAGGGATGGGGAGGCAAACTCATACATCGTATCACGTTGCAGGTCGTCCCCTGCCGCTCCGATGGAGATATAGTTGAGGTTCATCCCGCCAACTGCCAGATGTTTGCCGTCGACGATGAGGTACTTGCGATGGTCGCGCAACAGAATCTTTGGTCCGGCGACAAGCCTGGAAGCAGACATGGGATTGTATTCCAGCAGGTGTACCCCGCTGTCCCGGAGAAATTTCAGGGGTATGAGATGGAAGCGGGTCTCAGTCATATCGAAGGCACCTGTGCCATCGACAATGAAGTAGATGCGCACACCCTCTTCGGCCTTCCGGGCAATGAGGGAGTACAGCTCATCAAGACATTCCGAGCTGGAGGCCAGGAACGAGGAGATGATGATGTAATCATCTGCTGATCGAACCAGCTCTGTCACCCTCTCACGCCAGAGCTGTCCATCATAGTAGATGGTAGGATAGGTCATCTCCACCTTGGGAATATCATAGATTTCCATCTTCTCTGCAAAGCTCAGGGAGGTATCGACAGAGGGGCCCTTGACCAGATGTGTAGTAGAGGTACAACCCATGGAAAAGAGAAGGAACAAACAGACGCAAAAAAACAAGGAGACTCGTTTCATCATGACCTCATGGAAGGAAAGATAAATGGATGGGGAAGCAGTTGCGCAAAGGTGTATACAAGATGAGTGCCCTGTCCCTTCTTTTGCGCTGCAAGGGTATCGAGCATATGGACTTCAGTCTCAGGGCGACAGAACTCCGCAAGGACCTGCAGGCACTGGGCGCAAGGAGGTGCCGGAGGGGAGTCTTCACTGACGACAACCAGCAGTTCCACACCCAGGCCCCCTTCATTGGCAATGGCATTGAGGACCGCATTGCGCTCTGCGCAGATAGACGCCCCATAACTGGAATTCTCCACATTACAGCCACTGTACACCCTACTGGTGGCTGCACTGAGCAAGGCAGCTCCTACCTTATAGTTGGAGTATGGAGCATAGGCATGCTTGCGCTTGGCATATGCCTCTGTGATCGCAAGATCCAACAGTTGCTCCTTGGTCTGCATGACACCCGATGAAGGGAGAATCCTGTTTGCCCCATAGAGGACCTTGCCGTCATCGGCGCTTATCAGAGCCTTCAGCTGTTCGTTGAACATCTCAACAGAGGAAAAATCCTCAAAGCTATCCAAGGAGGTCACAACAAGATCTGCCCCTGCCTCAAAGAGGGCGGGGACCACAAAGCTTGTAGTAAGTGCACAGACTGTGCACCCAGCTTTCTTGCCTGCATGGATACCATTGATGGCATCCTCCATAACCAGACACTCCTGGGTAGGAAGGCCCATGGTTAGGGCAGCCAGCTGATAGATATCGGGCTCGGGCTTGTTTCGCTTTATCATAGAACCTGTCACCACCAGGTCAAAATCCGATTCTGATAGACCGATACTCTTGAGGTTTATGGCTACCTTGGCAGGGGCCCCACTGGTTGCCACTGCAATCTTCAGTCCGGCTTTCTTGGCATTGGCTATAAAACGGTGGACACCAGAGAGGGGGCCCACTTCCATGGCATAATCCTCGTAGAGGGAAAACAGTTCCTTCTTAGCTTCCTCGAAATCTATGGTCACACCATATTTTTCCCCTACACCGCAGAGAAACCTCCGGTCTCCTGCTCCTATGAATGGGGTAAAGTCATCTTTCTCTACAGAGACCCCCAAAGAGGCGAAATATGAGATTGCTGCATGGAGGATAAGGGGTTCGGAATCAATGAGCACCCCATCCATATCAAAGAGAATTCCCTTAATCATGTAAACTCCTTACTCTTTCACTGTATAGAAAAAACCACTCTCTGACAAGAAAAGCATACGTCAAGAGGACATAGTGGCAAATATGTCAAAAAACAGTATATAGAAAGAACACCCCAAGGGTAAGCCAGATACAAAACGGCAACACACTTGTTGCCGTTTTGTCAGTCTGTCTACAGTCATGCACACTACACAAGCCATGGCCTCAATGCATTACAGTCTTACCCCTTCCAGGATCACCTTGGGGAACAAACTCCCCATTGCCCTCTATTCCCAGATAAATATCATCACCCATGATGAGCCTGCCTCGGAGGTAGGTCATGACAGGCTTGCCCAACACTGAGAATCCCTCATATGGGGTATAGCCACTGGCTGAGTGTGTACTCTGGGACGAGAGTGTCCAAGCCTCGTCAGGATCGAAGATGACCAAGTCTGCATCGGAACCGACACGCAGGGCTCCCTTTTTCGGATACAGCCCGAAAGCCTTGGCAGGACCTGTGCTCAGCAGGTTCACCACCTGTTGCAACCCAATCCTTCCACTGTTCATCGCAAAGGTGTTCAGGAGGGGCAACATCTCCTCTGTTCCGGGAATTCCAGGCAATATGGTGCGGCAGTCGTTACTTGAGAGCTTCTGCTCCCTGGTAAACGAGCAGTGGTCGGTGGCAACCACCTGGATCTCACCATTGAGCAGTGCTTCCTGCAACGCCTCATTGTCCTCTTTTGTGCGTAATGGAGGGGTCAACACATACAGGCTCCCATCGGGTCCCTCCAACTTGGAACGATCAAGGAAGAGGTAGTGGGGAGTCGTCTCCACAATAATGCGCACACCCTTCACCCTAAGCTCCCTGACCTGTTCAAGACCAGCCTTGCTGGAAAGGTGTACCACATACAGGGGCATCTTCAACTCACCGGCAATCTCCCCGACAAAGCGGATACCCTCAGCCTCAACCTCACTAGGACGAAGATCTGCATGGGCAGCGGGAGTATACGGCCCCTTGTAGGTCTTGTTGATCTCCTCGATCATGGCATCGTCCTCACAGTGTACGCTTACCATGATATCAAGTGCCTTGCACTTGGCAAAGATCTCCTTGAGCTCTTCGCGCTTCTCGATGAGGTAGCCGACATTGCGGTAGGTGGTGAAGATCTTGATGACCCTCACCCCACTTTCCTTGAGTTTTTCCAACTCGTCAGCAATACCCTCCCGGTAGGCATAGACACCCTGATGGAGGGAAAAATCCACAGCCATACCTTCGGCCATGGCAGCGATGCGCTCCTTGCTACAAGATGCAAGGTCGCCCTTCTTGTCATCATCAGCAAAATCCACCACACAGGTAACACCACCAAAGGCTGCGCACTTGCTGCCTTCGGCAAAGGAGTCCGCAGTCACGGTCCCACGGCTTACCAGATGATAATGGGTATGGGCGTCGATGAGACCGGGGAGAATGCACATGCCCTCGGCATGTACAATCTCCGTCCCTTCAGGGAGACTTTGCTCATCAATCTTATTTGCGATATGCGCTATCTTGGAACCTTCAACCAAGATATCTGCATGCCTGGTCCACTCGGTATCTACCAGAAGTCCATTTTGTATAAGTATTCTGTTCATACCTATAAGATACTCCAGTTTTCCAAGCTATGCAAAGCAAAATATGCACCTCTCTCAATAGCGCAGATCAGGTTCCTTTATCGCCCTCACCTCATCAAGACGGCCAACCGGGGTGGAATAGGGAGCTCCCCTGAGGTAAGCAGGATCCTTCTTTGCTCGTTCCAGCAAGCCAATGAGCGATTCTGCAAAGGCATCGAGGGTCTCAATGCTTTCGCTCTCGGTAGGCTCGAACATCAGAGCTTCTGACACTATCGTGGGGAAATACATCGTCGGGGGATGGTAGCCCTCATCGATGAGACCTTTGGCAATATCCTGGGCAGTGATGCCAAACTCCTTCTTCAGCTTTTCACAGCTGATGACGAACTCATGCATGCACGTACCGCCGTAGGGAATGTCAAAGTGCTTCTCCAGTTTCTTCTTGAGGTAGTTTGCATTCAGGACCGCATGAGAAGCCGCAGCCCTGATGCCCTCACTGCCCATGCGTAGGATATAGACATACGCACGAAGCAATACGAGGAAATTGCCCCAGAACATACTGACCTTGCCTATCGAGTCAGGCCTGTCCCAAGAGTAGGCATACCCTCCATCTGTCAGGGTGATGTCCGGCTTGGGCAGGAAAGGCCTGAGGGTGTCATTGACCATCACAGGACCACTTCCGGGACCTCCTCCCCCATGGGGGGTGGAGAAGGTCTTGTGCAGGTTGAGGTGCAACACATCAAAGCCCATGTCCCCGGGGGTCGCCATGCCCATGATGGCGTTCAGGTTTGCCCCATCATAGTAGAGCAGGCCCCCACACGCATGTACTGAAGATGATATCTCCAGGATGTCCTTCTCAAACAAGCCCAAGGTATTGGGGTTGGTGAGCATGAGGGCAGCCACACTGTCATCAAGCTTGCTCTTGAGATCCTCAAGGTCAACAAGGCCCTCCTTGTTGCTGGCGACCGTCACCACTTCAAAACCGTTCATCACGGCACTTGCGGGGTTGGTCCCATGGGCGGAGATCGGGACAAGCACCTTGTTTCGCCCACTCTCCCCCCGCTTCAGGAAGTAGGCTCGGATCATCTTCAGCCCCACATACTCGCCATGGGCGCCCGCACATGGTTGCAGGCTTCCCCAGCTCATCCCGGTGATGGAGGAGAGGTCCTCAAGCAGGTTGTACATGATGGACAGACACCCCTGGGCGGTAGAGAGGTCCTGGAGGGGGTGTATGGTCGTAAAGGCAGGGAACTGTGCTATCTGCTCACCAAGCTTCGGATTGTACTTCATCGTACAGGAACCCAAGGGGTACGGGCCATTGTCCACCCCAAAGGATCGGGTCGAGAGCTTGGTGAAATGGCGCACCACATCCAGCTCGGCGACTTCGGGAAGACGGGCTGGCCTCTGGCGCAACAGCTGGGTAGGGAGTTCGGGCAGAGCCTGCTCGAACCCCCTGGGAAGATCCAACGCGGGGAAGCAGTAGGCTTTACGTCCTTTCTTGGACTTGTCGATCAACAGTGGTTCACTCATTTCATCACCCTCCTGGCAGCTGCGAGATAGAGTTCAAGCTCCTCACGGCTACGCTTCTCTGTTACTGCGACCAACAGGACCAGCTCATCCTTGGGCTCACGAGTCAGGCTTGAAAGCCTCACCCCTGCAAAGATGCCCTCATTCCGAAGCTCCTGCAGGAATTTGCGCATCCTCTTCGCATCGGAAAATCTCAGGGGGAACTCACACCAGAACGGTACATCCCACACAAGGGTCATCCCTGGAAGCTGGGCCAGGTGATAGGCAAGATAATGGGCCTTCACATAGCTCTGCTTAGCAGCCTCTACCATCCCCGACCACCCTAAAGAGGAGAGGTGGATGGTTGTCATCAGGGCAGCTAGGGCCTGGTTGGAACAGACATTGCTGCTTGCCTTCTCGCGCTTGATGTGCTGCTCACGTGCCTGTAAGGTCAACGTATAGCCACGACGGCCCTGGTTGTCCACTGTCGCCCCTACGATGCGTCCTGGGATCTTGCGCATCAGAGCCTTGGTAACAGCCATGTAGCCGCAGGAGGGCCCGCCAAAGGCAAGAGGGAGGCCAAGGGCCTGCGTATCGCCAATGGCGATGTCAGCTCCCCACTCTGCGGGGCTTTTCTGCATGGCGAGGGAGAGGATGTCACTGCTGATCGCAAAGAGACATCCCTTCTCGTGCAAAGCCTCGGCAACTCCGCTGAAGTCCTCAAGAAGACCATAGCGGTTGGGGGTCTGCACGATGAGACCGGCGACATCGTCAGTCAAGAGTGCATCCAAATTCTTCAGATCGGCAACTCCCTGCCTTTCAGCTATGATCCGGATCTCATTCTTTGTGCCAAGGGCCCAGGTCTGGAGTACCTGCAGGGCAAAGGGGTGGATCGTAGCGGATACAAGCACCGTCGTGGACTTGCGCCTGGCACCTATCATGATGGTGGCGGCTTCTGCTGCCGAGTTAGCCCCATCATAGAGGGAGGCATTGGAAACATCCATGCCGGTAATCTCACAGATCATGCTTTGGAACTCGTAGATGACCTGCAGCAACCCTTGGCTCATCTCAGCCTGATAGGGAGTATAGGCGGTGACAAAGGAGGGAAGGCTTGCCAATGTCTGGACAGTGGATGGGACCAGGTGGTCATAGCACCCGCACCCTAAAAAAGGGATGCTGTTGCTATTTCTCTGCGCAATGGCGGTGATCATCCTCAGCACCTCATCCTCGGTGCGGCCATGGCTTATGGGAACAGAATCACTGAGCAGAAGATCCTCTGTCAGCGAAGCATACAACTCTTCAAGCGAACCCACCCCGATGGCTTCCAGCATGCTGCGCCGGTCCTCATCAGTGTGGGGAATGTAGGGATAGACCACATCTTCCTCCTCTATGTCTGGACAGACCAACGCCGCCAGTTTCTGGCGGCGAAGGACAACTCTTATAGGCTTTCAAGAAACTCAGCGTACGCGCTGGCATCCAAAAGTGCATCATAGTCACTCTTGGAAAAGGACCCCAGCACATACAGGTAATGCTTGTAGCAGTCGGTATTCACCAACTCAGGCTGGTCATCAAGATCCTCATTTACGGCCATCACCTCACCTGAGAGTGGGTTGATGATTGCAGATGCTGCCTTGACGCTCTCAACAGTCGCAATCTCCTCGTCCTTGTTGAAGGTATCCCCCACAGAGGGCAGTTCAACATACACTATCTCTCCAAGCTCGTTCTGTGCGTGATCGGTAATGCCTACATAGGCCTTATCGCCGTCAAGACGGACCCATTCATGGTCCTTGCTGTACCTCAAGACTTCAGGGATGTTACTCATCTCATACCTCCAAACAGTTTCATGCTACCACCACTCTCAACCAATGTCGAGGGCGAAAAACTCTTCAAGGAATTCCAGATCAAGTTCGGGATAGAGCTTGAAGCCCGAAACCAGGGCAGCCACACGCTTTTTGGCCTCTCCAATAGCCTTCTCATCGGTCACAAACCTGGCTTTGCTCAAGGTGCCGGCCTTAGCACCTTTGGTAATGGTAGCGGCACGGGTGTTCTTCAGGACCAAAGCGATGATGGCCGCAATCTCCTGCATCTCCTGGGCACCCATTCCCAAGGTGGTCACAGCCGGGGTGCCGATCCTCAGCCCGCTGGTGTACCAGGGTCCGTTGGGATCGAAGGGAAGTGCGTTTCTGTTGAGTGTCACCCCACATTCACGCAGGGCACTCTCTGCCTGTCGGCCATTCAAATCGAAGGCGCGTACATCCAGAAGCATCAGATGGTTGTCACTGCCTCCAGTCGCCACGGGAATTCCCTGGTCAAGACAGGCCTGGGCGAGAGCTGCCGAGTTTTCCACAATCTTCTGTGCATAGGCTGCAAAGCAAGGATCGAGAGCTTCGGCAAAGGATACTGCCTTGGCAGCCATGACATGGGGAAGAGGACCACCGATGACCAGAGGACAGCCCTTGTCCACACTCTCTGCATACTCACTCTTGCAGAGGATCATACCGCCGCGGGGTCCGCGTAGGGTCTTGTGGGTGGTCGTGGTAACCACGTCAGCCCAGCTTACAGGATCATAATCGCCAGTAAAGACCTTTCCGGCGACCAGACCGGCAAAGTGAGCCATGTCGACCATGAATACAGCACCTACACTGTGGGCGATCTCGGCCATCCGCTTGAAGTTGATCTTCCTTGGGTATGCGCTATAGCCTGCAAGCAGGATCAGAGGCTTGATCTCCCTTGCCAGTTTTTCTATTTCATCGTAATCGAGCAGGCCTGTCTCTTCATTGACAGAGTAGCTGTAGGCATCAAACATCTGTGCCGAGACGTTCTGACGGTATCCATGGGTAAGGTGTCCGCCGCTGTAGTAGTCAAGGCCAAGTATCTTCTGGTTGCCCAGCTTCTCCCTTACCACATCCCACTGAACACGACTGAGGTCACTTGGGTTGGGAATACCGAGTTCCTCAAGCATGGGGCTTTGCACCTTTGCGTGCAGGATGGCCCAGTAGGCGACAAGGTTTGCATCAGCGCCACTGTGGGGCTGGACATAGGCATGTTCACAACCAAACAACTGGCAGGCCTTTTCACAGGCATAGGCTTCGACGGCGTCGACATTGTCACACCCTGCATAGAAGCGGTGGTATGCATACCCTTCACTATACTTGTCAGTGAACAGATTTCCCATCGCCAACTGTGAGTTCAACGAAGAGAAGTTCTCACTAGCTATCAGTTTCAGATGTGTTCTCTGGTCCCTAAGCTCGCTCACGATCCTCGAAGCAATCTCAGGGGCAACATCTGCAACTTTCTCCAAGGACGCCACGTATGCAACCATGCCGGCATCAATGTCCTTTGTCCTCGCCAAATACGCTTTCAATGCTTGTTTTTCAGCCATCTTTCACCTCATGCTGTAGTTCTCAATACTGCTATCTTGCCTTTCTGCTTGAGCTCTGTCAACGACACAAGACAATTCAATACAGGTAATTGCAATTTTATAGTTGATTTTTGCCCACGCTGACCGTAAACTACAGCGGTTGTGCCATTATTGTAAAATCATTGGCACCATACAGTATGGACTACCAGGTAGTTACAACAACACAGGATACAACCCATGGAAAAAACGAACATCAGAGAAACACTGGGAAGTCGAATCGGCTTCATCTTCCTATCCGCAGGATGCGCAATCGGCTTGGGAAACGTCTGGCGCTTTCCCTATATAACAGGGCGTTACGGTGGAGCAGCATTTGTCCTGTTCTATATCCTGTTCCTCGTCATCCTCGGTCTTCCAGTCATGGTGATGGAACTCTCCATCGGACGGGCAAGCAAACAGAACATTGGCCTCACCTTCAAGACCTTGGAACCCAAGGGAACGAAATGGCACCTGTTCGGTCCTGTCGCCATCTTTGGAAACTATGTGCTGATGTTCTTCTACACCACCATCTCAGGGTGGTTGCTCGCCTATTTCTTCCATATGATCAAGGGTGACTTTGTAGGGCTCGATACAGCAGGGGTCGGAGGGTTTTTCGGTAATATGCTCGAATCCCCCCTCATGATGCTCTTCTGGATGGTATTGGCTACTGTCCTTGCATTCATTCCCGTAGGAAGGGGCTTGCAGAATGGTGTGGAAAAAATCACCAAGTTCATGATGATTGGTCTTCTGAGCCTCATTGTCATCCTTGCTGCCAACAGCCTCACCCTCAAGGGCGGAAGCGAAGGTCTGAAGTTCTATCTGCTGCCTGACTTCTCCCGCATGAAGGATATCGGGATGTTTGAAGCTATCTATGCTGCCATGGGTCAGGCCTTCTTTACCCTAAGCCTTGGTATTGGGAGCATCTCCATCTTCGGATCCTACATCGACAAAAAATACTCCCTTACAGGCGAGGCTGTGCGGATCATCGGCCTGGACACCTTCATCGCCCTGGCAAGCGGGCTCATCATCTTCCCGGCAGCCTTTGCCTTCGGTGTCCAACCTGATGCCGGTCCTTCACTCTTGTTCATCACCCTGCCCAACATCTTCAACCAGATGAGTGGCGGAAGAATCTGGGGTATCCTGTTCTTCCTGTTCATGAGCTTCGCAGCCTTGAGCACCCTCATTGCAGTATTTGAAAATATCGTCAGCTACTGGATAGACAAGCACCAGGTAAGCAGGAAGAAGTCGACGATCATCAACTGCATAGTCATCATCGTCCTTTCCCTACCCTGCTTGCTGGGCTTCAATGTCCTTTCCCATATTCAGCCATTGGGCCCTGGTTCAGGCATCCTCGATCTGGAAGATTTCATCGTCAGCTCAACGTTGCTGCCCTTCGGTTCCCTGTTCATTACCCTATTCTGCACATCAAGATATGGTTGGGGATGGGATAAGTTCATCAAGGAAGCCGATACGGGCGAGGGCTTGAAATTCCCCAAGGCTTTGAAATACTATTTCAAGTGGATTCTCCCTGCTATCGTCCTTGTATTGTTCCTCAAGGGGTACTGGGATATCTTCGTAAAATAGGCTTATGTTGACAGAAAAGCATGTAAAGCTTATAATTATTTAGCTTAACAGCAGATATTTGGAGGGCTTTGTGGCCAAAGAAGAAGCAATTGAAGTGGAAGGCGTCGTTCGCGAAGCACTTCCCAATACGATGTTCCGTGTGGAACTTCAGAACCAGCATGTTATCCTAGCCCATCTTTCGGGCAAGATGCGAAAACACTATATCAGGATTGTTCCTGGTGATACGGTGCGTGTAGCACTTTCTCCCTATGACCTGACCAAGGGTCGGATCATCTACAGGGAAAGGTAAGAACATACCCATACAATGGGCCGATTCTCGGGTGAGAGTCGGCCATTTTTGCGTATGTTCCTCTATCTGATCCAGTTCAGGACACCTCTATTTCTCTTTGAGTATAATCCAGATAGCACCACTGCCGCCATAGTATGCTTTGGGGGTATATGCTTCAGTGACTACGCCACTGACCCGGATTGCACTCAAGGCGGCGTCCTTCAACAGGGAGAAACCCTTGTCGTTGTGCAAACCCTTTCCAGTGATGATGGATATCTTACGCAAGCCCTTTGCAAAACTCTCCTTCAGGAATGAGGCACACGCCTCTTCAGCCTCCTGCACCTTCATACCATGCAGATCGAGGGTAACCTCAGGTTCCATGGCCCTCAGGGCGGAAACGGAACGGAAGGCAGGCCTTTGCTCACGCTTTTCCTTCATAGAGTTCGCTATGGCTGTCCTCTCATCAGAGACCTCGTTCCACTGTTTGTAGGTATCGGCAAAGGACCAGGAGACACTACTCTCTTTCCTTGCATCCTCCTGCTGCTTATCCTGCAGAGCTTGCACCATCTCCTTGGAAGGACGCAGCTTCTCATCCTTTGGGGGAGGAGCGGCACTTCTCTGTGTAGGGGCGACCCTACGGTCCTTCTTGGGCGCTACCCCCTCAAACTCATCAAGAAGCGAACCAAAATCCTTTTTTGCTACATACTGCTTGCTGGGCTTGATAGGCTCTACCTTCTTACTCTCCTGAGCCTTGACCTTCTGCCCATCCCACTCGGCAAGTATCTCTGCAAAGGATTTCTCAACCTTGACCTTGCTGTGGCTTTTCATACGGGCTGTGACACCATCCATCTCGCCTGTCGTCTCCCAAGCCTTGAGGATATCCCCAAAATTGGCATTGGGATCGTAGCCCTTGATCAAGGGTTCCTTGCGCTGGGACTGTATCGCAGGGGGGGCCTGCTTTTTCTTCTCTATCTTCTTTTCAATGTTCTTGGGGACGACCTTCTTGATCTCCTCAAAGGGTCTGTAGGCATCGTCCGCAATAGGGAGACGGCTGTCACCAGCCGTCTCTCTCTTCTTCACCACTTTTTTTTTCTTGGCCATTTATACCTCTCGCACGTCCAACAGTTGTGAGACGTACGGCTTAATTATCTCTACCACCTTGCTGATGGAAGCACCCTGCACCTTGATGGTACAGATTGCATTGGTCGGGTCGGTGCCCATGAAGGTGCCGAATGTAATGATGTCGATATTCTGTTCGCTGAGTGCCTGGGATATCTTGGCTATGGTTCCAGGCTTGTCCTCAACGACAAAGGAGACCCTGATACCGAAATGGCGGGCTCCGAAGAGCTCCAACAGGATCTTGAACATGTCGCTCTTGCTGACAATGCCGATAAGCTTATCGCCTTCAAGCACAGGCAGACAGGAGAGGTCCTGATCGACCATCATGCGCGCCGCTTCCTCAACAGTAGTATCCTTGTTGATGGTGACGACATTCTTGCTCATCAGTTTCTTGACAGTCAGCTTGCTGAGCAGGTATGCCATCTCATGGATGGACAAGCTGCTAGCCGGAGAAGGCGATGCATAGAGGATATCCTTTTCAGTGATGAGTCCTACCAGCTTCTTGTCCTTGTCCAATACAGGTAACCTATGCACCTTCTCTTGCTTCATCAGGTTTGAGGCTTCTGCGATCGACATGTCAGGAGTAGCTGTAACAGGGTTGCGAGTCATTCTTCGTTCGATAATCATATGATTCTCCTACCTACCATCTACCAATACTATAATTCATGACTAGGCGAATATCCAGTCATTATTCACCCAGATATGCCGCCCGTACCTTTTCATTTTCCAAAAGGGAAGCTGAAGCATCATGGAGAACTATTCTCCCATTCTCCATCACATACCCCTCTGTCGAGGCCTTCAGTGCCATGCGGGCATTCTGTTCGACCAAAAAGACGGTGACATTGTCCTGCTTGTTGATGAGGTCTATCTTTTCAAAGATGTCTGCTATCACCAAGGGAGCAAGTCCCAAGCCGGGTTCATCAAGCAAGATCAGGCGAGGACCGCTCATCAGGGCACGAGCGATAGCCATCATCTGCTGCTCCCCTCCCGAAAGCGATCGGGTCTTCTGCCTTCTGCGAGCCCCGAGGATGGGGAAAAAGTCATACATCGCCTCTTTGCGTTCTGCAATGAGGGCCTTGTCACGCACCAAGAAAGCACCCATGTCCAGATTCTCCTCCACACTCATGTCGGCAAAGACACGCCTTCCTTCGGGGACCAGGGCAATGCCCCTCGAGGCGATGAGGTCAGTGGTGAGACTTTTGAGATTCTTCTTGAAACCCCACTTGTTGCCGTTTCCCGCAACGCTGCGAGCCTGGCAGATCTCCTCGCCATCGAAGGTGATATGCCCTTCCACCAGAGGCTCCTGGCCCACAATAGCCTTCAGAAGAGTACTTTTCCCACTTCCGTTGGCTCCGATGAGACAGACAATATCGCCTTGGTTTACATGCATGCTCACATTCCTGAGCGCCTTGATGTTTCCATAGGTTACAGAGATATCCTCAATGGTAAGCAGTTCGCTCATGCTTCTTCCTTTCCGAGATAAGCCTCGATGACTTTCGGGTTATGCTTGATCTCCCTGGGAGTCCCCTCTGCAAGCTTCTGCCCGTAGTTCAGTACAGTGATGGTATCACAGATATTCATGACAAGCCTCATGTCGTGTTCGATAAGTACAACAGTGATGCCAAGGTCACGAATCTTTCGGATAATGCTCATCAGGTGTTCGGTCTCCTGAGGATTCATTCCAGCGGCAGGCTCATCCAGGAAGAGCAACTGAGGTTCTGTTGCCAGGGCCCTGGCGATCTCAAGTTCGCGCTGCTTCCCATAGGGGAGGTTCTTGGCAAGTTCATTCTTGAACTGGCCCATCTCAAAGAAATCCAACCAGGAGTCTGCCTTTTCGTAGATCTCCTGCTCTTCCCTCTTCAGATAGACATAGCTCTTCAGTGCATTGACGAACCGCCCCTTGGTCTCGCTCGCACCTGTCTTGAAGTGACGACCGATCATGACATTCTCAACAACCGAAAGATCCTTGAACAGGCGGATATTCTGGAAGGTCCTGGCAATGCCCATGCGACAGATCTTATGGGCTGGGTAGCCGGTGATTTCCTTGTTGTTGAAGTATACCTTTCCACTCGTTGGGTTGTCCAAGCCTGTCATATTATTGAACAGGGTAGTCTTGCCAGCACCGTTAGGTCCGATGAGGCCGGTGATGAGGCCTGCCTCAACGGTGAAGTCAACCTTATTGACAGCGACAACACCACCATATGCCCGGGTCAAGGCATCAGTTTCCAAAATGGTCATCGTTTGCCTCCCTTAGTGCCATAGGTACGTTCTTCCCGACCAAGCAAGCCCTGGGGCCTCCAGATCATCATCACAACCAGGATCAGGCCAAATAGGATCTGCTTGAACTGGGGAGGGATGACACTGCTCAGACCAGAGAGTTGAGGGAAGTAACTGATGAGCTGGATGATGAAGGTTCCAAGGATTGCTGCCTTGAAATTTCCCATTCCCCCAAGGACAACCATACACAGGACCATGACCGACACCATGAAGGTATAGGTTCCCGGAGTTACGGAGAGGGAAAAAACAGCCTGCAGCGACCCTGCAATACCTGCTACAGCAGCTCCAAGGACGAAGGCGTACACCTTGTACTTGGTGATGTTGATGCCCATGGACTGGGCGGCTATCTCATCTTCACGAACAGCTGTAAGGGCTCGTCCCATCCGGGAACGGGCAAGGCGCTGGAAGAGGACATAGGCTATGATGACAAAGATGATCACCATCACCAAAAAGGAGTACTTCCTATAGGGGTTGATGGTAAAGCCAAAGATATCTGGCATCGGTATCTTCTGGATTCCCATAGGCCCGTTGGTAAGGGAGTCCCAGTTGTTCAGGATATTGCGCACTATCTCACCAAATCCCAGGGTTGCGATGGCAAGGTAGTCCCCCTTGAGCCTCAAGGTGGGCAGGCCGATGAGCAGGCCAAACAGGGCACTTAGGATGGCTGCTGCCGGCAAGGTCGCCCAGAAGGACCAACCCATGTGGGTGGACAAGATGGCTGTCGTGTAGCTGCCGATGGCAAAGAACCCCGCCTGACAGAGGGATAGCATCCCCCCGTATCCGGTGATGATATTCTGCCCGATGGCCATTAGGGCATAAATCCCTGTATAGATGAGTATCAAAAGAAAAAAGTTAAACATATTACACCTTCTCCTTTTCGACTTTGCCGAACAGGCCTTCTGGCTTGACCAGAAGGATGATGATGAGCACGCCAAAGGCTATGGTATCTTTCAAGCCTGAGGGGATCCCCAAGACGGCAACGCCAAAGGTCTCAAGCAGACCGAGTAGGATTCCTCCAAACATTGCACCAGAAATATTGCCTATGCCTCCGACAACGGCGGCTACGAATGCCTTGAGGCCTGTCATGGTTCCCATACTGGGGTAGACCTTGAAGTCCAGTGCAATGAGGATACCTCCAACTGCTGCAAGGGCACTGCCAATTGCAAAGGTAAGGCTTATGACCTTGTTCACATTGATGCCCATCAGCATGGCAGTATCCTGGTCCAGGCTGGTGGCTCGCATGGCCTTTCCCATCCTTGTCCTGTCTACAAACAGTTTCAGGGCAAGCATCATCGCTAGCGATACTACCAGGATCAGGATCTGGTGTGGTGTTATGATTACCCCACCTAGATTGATGGAGCTGTTGTCAAACGGATAGTTGAACTTCCTGGACTGGGTTCCCAGCAACCAGGCAGCGGTATTGGAAAGAATGAACGAGACTCCGATGGCACTCAACAGCGGAGCTAGCCTGGTGGCCCTTCTCAGCGGCTTGTAGGCTATTCGCTCGATGGTCATGCCCAGGATGCCACAACTTGCCATACTTATGAGCATGGCAATGAAGAAGGCTACTATCGTCCAGGCTCCAAGGGGAGAATCTCCCCTCAAAAGATCAAAGATAAACAGGCCTATATACGCCCCAACCATGAGGATATCACCATGGGCGAAGTTTATGAATTTTAGAATGCCATACACCATAGTGTAACCAAGGGC
>CAZTXW010000042.1:0-16899 GCA_964617345.1 uncultured Sphaerochaeta sp.
CTGCGAAGATGACCTTCACACCCTTGTCATACATGGATGCTGCAATCTGCTGACCTGCACTGATATTGTCAAACGTACCCTGGTAGAGGTTATTCTCCTGTTTCATGACAATCTTGGTACCATGGTTCTTGTTGGCATACTTCACACCCTGCTGGAAGCCCCAGTTGAACTTCTGTACAGCGGGAATTTCCATACCACCGACGAAACCAAACTCAGCGTCCTTCATCTGGAGGGCTGCTGCATATCCGGCAAGGAAGCCAGACTCATGTTCTGCCCAGTAGACACCAACTACGTTATCCTCGATGCGGAAGGTGGAGTAGTCTGCACTGTGAGGTTCGCCGTCAAGGATGACGAACTTTACTTTGGGGTACTTGTCCTGAGCTTCAAAAAGAGTGGTCTCAAATTTGAATCCTGGGCATATGATCATGTTATACCCAGCATCGACGAGGTTACCGATCTCCTTGAGGTAATCGGCTTCGGTTGTGCCAGAGGGCTTGAGATACTTGATATCCAAAGCATAATCAGCACCTGCGCGCTTGATACCTTCCCAGGTTCCCTGGTTGAAGGACTTGTCATCAATGGTACCAGCATCGGTGACCATTCCTACGCGAAGATTACTTTTCCCGGTGCTTTCATTCGATCCCTGGGCAAATGCCATGGAACCGAGCATCAGAAAGATACATAATACAACAGTAAGTCTCTTCATTACAGTTTCTCCTATTTCTCGTGCGTGATTATAAAGGATCATTACGTGTCCATTCTACAAGCACCACCTGCTGTTGTCAAATAAAGAAACTGCTCTGTATGATGGATATGTCAAATGTTATTTCCCCCCTATACAGCCAGTTACGACAGGATATACAAAAAAACAAGACAAAAACTTTACCAGAAACAGGATTTCAAGGTACGTTTTCTTATCCAAAAAGGAAAAAGCAGGACTTTCTGATCAGAAAGACCTGCCATAGATCATGATCTTGTTAGACTATCTAGCCCGTTCAGACTCAACGAGGGCAAGGATATAGGGCCCTACTCCCTTAAAATCATCTTCAGCCACCACCTCAGAAATGTAGTAGGCGAAGGATCCGTCCCGGTAAGGGTTGCCCCCAAGGCCAGCTACAGTGCAGACCCCCCCCAGGTGTAACTGTCCTTGCCCATCTTGACGGAGGAATTTCTTGTTCAGTCCTTCCAAAGCTTTTCCAGCCTGGATGAGGTAGCGCTCCTTTTGCCTGGTATCCTCGACGATACCAAGCCTGACAGCCTTGAACAGGACAGCAGCGAACATGCTTGAGCAGGAAGATTCCAGGTAGTTGCCCTGCTCGCCTGCCTTGTCCATCACCTGATACCAAAGGCCCGAGCTGTCCTGAAAAGAGAGGACAGCATCCAATGCTGCAGACAGGATCCTGCCCAGGTCCTCCCGCTTGGGATAGTCCTGAGGAAGAATTTCATAGATATCCACCAGAGCCATGCAGAACCATCCGACAGCACGTCCCCAGAAATGGGGGGAGAGCCCTGTCTCAGGATCTGACCATCGCATACCCCGTGATTCGTCATAGGCATGGTAGAGCAGCCCTGTCACAGGGTCCCTAAGCAATTTATATACGGTTTGGACCTGCTCCATTAGGTCATCAAAGTCCTCGCTTGTTCCAAATCGTGTGGAATACTGTGCATTGAAAGGCCCCTGCATATACAGCCCATCGAGCCAGATCTGCCAGGGATAGATCTCCTTATGCCAATACACCCCGCTGAAGGTCCTAGGGTGGTGTACCAGCTGTTCCTTCAACCTATGTGCTGCAAGCATAAATCGCTCTTCCCCTGTATTTTCATACAAAGTGAATAGGTTTCGCCCCGCATTGATCTGGTCGAGGTTGTACTCTCCCTGACGGTAGGTTGCAATCTGTCCATCCTGAGCGATGAGGGGATCGTACATCCCATAGGCCCAGGTAGAGAATTCCTCCTGATGATAGTGTTGTCCCACCGCCAGACAGGCCTGTATCACCAAGCCATGCTCGTAGTGCCAACGCATCATGCCTTGGGTATATCGTGCCTTCACACTCCTAGCCATGGCAAGGGAGAGGTTTTCAGCAGAGTTCATTATAGTTCCTTACTATGTGTCTTTTCTCTTGTGCAAGTGACCAGCCATGATGGCTGGTCACATACCATTCTCTGGCTTTAGTTGGTAAGCAGGTTGTTTTCCCGAGCAAAGGCAACACCCTTGTCGTTCCATTCCTGTCCACCAAGGCGCTTGAACTCATCAAGCCACTTTGCCCAATTGGCCTGGGTCAGAGCCCTCTTGCCGGTGATGAACTCACTCAATCCCTGTTCATAGAAACGCTTGAGGTCTGCATTGGGAATGGGAAGGGTATCAGATCCGATCTGAGCTGTCCAAGTCTTGGTCTGCATCTCACGAAGCACATCCAGAGCTGACATCTGCTTCTTGCTCACGTCTGTGGTGTACTTGGGATAGCGGGCATAGAGCTCGATATCACCATTGTAGAACACCATGTTCCTGAGTTGGGTGACTGTCTGTCCACCGGGAGCGGAGAAGGCAAGATTAGGATCGGGAAGATTTGCTGCAACAGGGATGCCGTTTGCATCCTTGGTGTAGTTGACCCCTTCAACACCCCAACCAAGAAGATAGTACCCCTCATCAGAGGCCATCCACTCCAAAAGGGCGGCGATCTTGTCAGCCTTCCCTTCCTTGGCAGCCTTTGCGCTGATGGCATAGATGCGGAAGTTGGCAGTATAGGGCCCGATGGAGGCCTTGCCCTTAGGTCCCTTGGGAGGGTCGATGATGACCCAATTACCTTCAGGGAAGTTCTTGTCAAACGGTGCATAGTTTGACTGTGCGGCGAAGGCGGCGTTCTGCTCACGCATGATGCCGAACCTGCCCTGCTTCCAAGCGGCCCTGAAGTCATCCTTCTTGTATGAGAGCCAGTTGGGGTCGATGATGCCTTCGTCTGCAATCTGCTTCAAGAAGACCATAGCATCATAGAACTCGGCCTTCAAGACGTTCAGCCCTGCATTTGAGTCTTCCATATTCCAGGTACCATCAACTCCGAAAGCTCCAAACAGGGGCTCCAGGCGTCTACCGGGCCATGCTTCGTAGTTGTTGATCTCCTGAAAGGCTCCATAGCCCCAGGTATCATTGCGGCCGTTACCGTCGGGATCGTCAAAAGTGAAGGCACGCATCACGCCCAACAGCTCATCGGTTGTCTTGGGAATCGCCAGGCCAAGATTATCGAGCCAGTCCTTCCGGATAAGCAGACCTTCGTTCTTCATGATGGAGCCGGGGTCGGCCAAGCCATAGGTCACCCCACCAATGCGGGCATGGCTCTTGCTGACTTCATCATAGTGGGCGGCAGTCCTGATGGGCATCTTTGCATAGAGGTCGTCCACTGGAGCCAGCAAGCCCTGAGGGACAAGACGGCTCACGACATCCCGCCTTACCATAAAGAGGTCAGGAAGGTTATTTGCAGCAGCGGCTGCCTGAATCTTCACATCCTGGTCACTCTCATTCGATGGCAGGGCGGTCAGCTTCAGATCAATGCCCAGCTTCTCCTTGATGAGGTCAAAACCAACCCAGTCAGAGGGTGGTGGTCCCGCTTCGGTGACCGCAGCCCCATACCAAAGTTCAATGGTTGTAGGGCCCGTAGGCTCCTTCGCGCCTTGGGCGAACAAGGAGAGTGAAAGCAGCAGGACAACAGCAAGTAGCGTACAATTTCTCTTCATGACAAATCCTCCTTACATGAAGTAATCAATCTTCGTTCCTATGATCAAGCCGGCAGGGAAAAGGCTAGCCTTTCACACTGCCTAGCAACGTACCCTTGGTGAAATATTTCTGGATGAACGGATAGGCCGCGATCATCGGTATGGCACTCATGAAGACCGAGGCGGCCTTGATGGCTGCGATGGGTGCATCGCCGAAAGCGCTTACCTCCACGTACTCGTTCATGCCGCTGGCCATCAGGATATTTCGCAGCAGGATGGGAAGCGGCTGCAGGTGGTTGCTGTTCAAGTAGAGCATCGCGTGGAAGAAGTCATTCCAGAAGGAAACCCCGTAGAACAGGCCGATGGTCATGATGATAGCCTTGGAAAGAGGCAGGATAACCCGGATAAGCACCTGGATCTCGCTTGCCCCGTCGATACGTGCCGACTCCTTCAGTTCATTGGGAAGCCCCTCGAAGAAGGATCGCATGATCAGGCAGTTGTATGTGCTTATCGCCCCTGGAAGAAATATCGCAGCCAGATGGTCTATAAGCCCAATATTGGTCACCAGGAGATAGGAGGGGATCATGCCCACGTTGAATACATAGGGGACGACGATCAAAAAGTTGAGGTACTTCCTCCCTGGCAAAGTCGGAATGGAGAGTACATAGGCAAGAGGGATGGTCAGAGCCAGGGCAGAGGAGACTCCTCCGATGAGGATAAGGAAACTGTTCTTAAAAGCCAAAATAAAGCCTTGGTTGCCCAACAGGGCCTTGTAGGCTGCGTTTGACCATTCCCAAGGAACAAGGAACATCCCCTGCAGATTGTTTCCGATATAGTCATTCGGCCTGAAAGAAAGTGTGATGGTGCTCCATAGGGGAACTGCTATGATGACAAGCAGAACCAGAAGGAAGAGATCGACCACAAGGTTGAACACATGGTCGGACTTGCTAGGCCTGATAGCGACGGAGGCGGTCCCCACCCTTCGGTATCGGCTCTGTTTTTTTCGTAGGTTCAATGGCATATACCGACTCCTAAAATAGTGAGTTTCCGCCGAATCGTCTGACAAGACGGTTCGAGCCCAGGATAAGGAACATTCCTATAAATCCCTTGAACAGACCTACCGCCGTAGCAAGGCCGAACTGGAACTCTAACAGTCCCTGACGATAGACCCAAGTATCGATGATGTCCGCTACAGAGAGGACGGGGGTTGAGTAAAGCATGAAGATCTGGTTGAAGCCAGCATCAAGGATGGTTCCCAGACGGAGCAAGACGACGATAATGATGACAGGTCGGATCGAAGGCAGGGTGATGTAACGCACCCTTTGCCAGGATGAGGCCCCTTCCACCAGAGCCGCCTCAAAGAGAGAGGGGTCGATACCCATTAGGGCGGCTATGAAGATGATGGCACTCCAGCCCATCTCCTTCCAAGCATCGCTGAAGATGACTATCCAGGGAAATGCGCTGGTATTGGTCAGGAAATCAATGGGTTTCCCCCCGAAGAGCTTGATGATGTCATTGATGATACCATCGCCAGGAGCAAGAAGAGCGAGCAGGATTCCATACATGATAACCCATGAGAGAAAATGTGGCAGGTACGCAAGGGTCTGCACCATTTTCCGCAAGGCGGGCTTGTTGCACTCATAGATGGTTATGGAGAGGATGATGGCCAAGGGAAGGCTGAACAGCAGCTTTCCTACGCTGTACATCAGGGTGTTTCGCAAGAGTTCGATAAAATAGTAGGAACCGGTAAAGGTCTTGAAGTGCTTCAGACCGACCCATTTGCTGCCAAGCACACCATCGAGGGCCATATACTCCTTAAAGGCAATCTGCCCATTGAAAATGGGGATGTACTTGAAGATGATGTAATAGGTCAGGGGAAACAGCAAAAGAAGGTATACCGATCTATGGCGCCTGATATCCCTTGCTAGTTGTGATCTTCGTTTTTTGACAGGTAATTGTGGCATACAAGCATTGAACCTCGTGTCTAAAGCATAGGGCAGAGGCCCGATACAATGCAGGGAGACTCTTGTACTTTTCAGTCATATTGGCTTAGCCGGTTCGTACTCTTCCTGGGGGGAAGCCCTGTATCTTCTTGAATACCCTGCAGAAATAGGCCTGGTCCTGGAAGCCAGTCCTACCCGCTATCTCATTGATAGTGAGGGTGGTCTGCCTGAGCAGTTCAGTGGCGAGATAGACACGATGACGGTTCAGGTAATCCCAAGGGGAGAGCCCTATCTCCCGCCTGAAAATACGGGTCAGGTAGTCTTCGCTGACATTGACCGCCTCGGCAAGCTGCCAACGGGAGAACTGTCTGGTGGCATGCTCGGCAATGTAGACAAGACCTCTCTTTACCAGGGCGGAGGTCAGAGGTGGTAGAAGGTCCTCCCCTCCTCCCAAGGCAATGAGGCGGGAGAGGAACTCACTGCTTGCGACAACTGAGGTGTGTACCATCAGGAGGTTGGGAAGCAGGCTGAGCTCATCGACCTCGGCTGAGCTGTAAGTATCCCTGATCAGCACAATGGGGAGGGAGGAGCCGGATTTTCTCTTGCGGATCTCCCGGAAAAACCCAAGAGAGAGGGTATCGGTAACCAATAGTGAGGGCTCCTTCTCTCCATCAAGGTTCCAGTATTCCTCTTCTGTTTGCAGGGACAAGCCCTCTGTGGGTGAAAGGAGGGAAGCAATCTCCTTGGGCATAGCTCCAAAAGAAATGACCATAAGCTCTTCGCTTGCAAAGTTGAGCGAGCCTCTGAGGGAAGGGGCTCCACTAGGACAACCCAAGCAGACAAATGCCAGGGGGTTCATCTTCTTCGCATGGACCAACTGATGCAACAAGAGCATCAGGGCAGGACTCTTCCTACGGGCATCCCACAGAATTCCTGCAAATTTTGAGAGGTTTTCGCTTTTCTGCAACAAGGCGGAAGCAGACATCAGGGCGACATTTTTCATGGAAGAAAAGAGAGGGGGGATGACATACTCCTGCTCATCGGCAACATACACAAAGGGCAGGGAACCAGAAGGGGGCAACTCCATAGAGAGTGTGGGCCAAGGGAGCCTGAAAGAGATTGCATTCTGTTGGAACCAGAACAAGCCCCCATGGAGCAGTATGATGCTCTCTGCAAGGCTGATGCCGGGGTCCTGCTTGCTGAGGGAAGCCTGCCACCCTGGGGAAGAGGACGTGAAGGAGAACACCAACCCTTCTGAGAGGATAGTGGAGCTAAGGCTTACCTGCTCGCCCTCTTTCTGCATGTGGTTGGCAAGGATGGTGAATACCTGCCTGATCCTGAAGCTGTCTGCTATGACGGCAGGCAAGGCTTCGGGGCCTGCATAGGCAATGCCACGTTGCCATACGACCTCTTCCACAAGGGACGTGGGGTCAAGGACTAGACGATCGAGCTCCAGCTCTCCGGTTTCACTGAGGGAGAGGTCCAACAGATGGGTTGCTTGGAATACCTCCTCGTGTATTGCACGCTTCAAGGCAGCATACTGCTCCCCTTCGAGTGCCTCTATCTGAGCCTGGATCTCCTCAAGGGGATTTCGCAGACCTTCACTGACATTGGCAAAGAACTCAGTGCGTGAGCGTTGGGCACGTTCTGCAAGTTCCTTTGCCCTATTCGCCTCATCAAGAAGAAAGGAAGCCTGTATGGAACTGCTTAAGGCCGTTCGCAACTCCTCCATGATGCTTCCTTCGAATACGGTTGTCCGTAAGACTAGATACCCAAGTGGCTGGTTCTCCATAAACAGCGGTTCGACCACGTAGACACCTACGGGGAGGTACTCGCTTATTGAGGGAGGAAGCAAGAGTGTCTTGTTGAAAAGGATTTCCTTCTCATACAGCTGCCCAGCTTCGAAGCCGCCCACGAAGCGACTCGTCTGCTCATCCTCGTTGAGTACTATCAGACACCCTTCAATACCCAAGGGGGGAAGGTGTCTTTGCAGGAGTTGGGGGTGGGAACTGAGGGTTCGCACTCCCAACAAGTCGCTTTTGAAGGAATTCAGGCGTTTGGTCTGTAGGGAAAGGGCATAAGCATGTTCATGGGATACCAGGGAGTGCTGACGCAAGAAGAGGTCCCTGATAGCATTGCCCATCCTAAAGGAGAAGGTCTTGCTGGCATAGAAGAGGGAGTACCAGTGCAAGGCCTCACTGAGCTGGCTCGGGTCACCTCCCTTGTCCAGGAAGGAATATACCAGGCTCGCAACCTTGGCCAGAAGGCTTGAGACTGTCTTGTCATCCGAATGTTCTGACAGACCAGAACTTAGACGAAAAAGCTCTGCAACCTCTTTCGATGCTTGCGCTTCCAGGGCAAAGGTCTCAGCAATATAGGTAAAAAAAGCCTCTTCGTCTGTAAACAGTGCCTTAGCGTGCTCAGCACTTCCCAAGGAGTACTCACATCCACAGGACTGGCGGATCACCGATTCGCAAGGTAGGAGGATGTCGGGCCATGAATCACTCTCCTTCTCCACCATCTGATCAATCATGCTCCAAGCCATCAGGGCCATCTGCATGACGGGCATCTTTGCCGTGGTGCATGGCACCTTCAGAAGATGGCTTTCACTGCTGTCGTTGAATCCTATGATCCTGATATCTTCAGGTATGCTGTATCCCATCTTCTCTAGCATCTTGCCAGCTGCAAACATCATCATGTCACTCGAACAGGCAAGGACATCAAAGTCTGTCCCTGGCACAAGAGACCTGTCCAGCAAGAGCTGTTGTACCGCCTTGTCCCCTTCAGTCCAAGGGAAGGCATCGGTCACCAAAAGGGGATCATACGCAAAATCATTCTGCTCAAGGGTATCAATATAGGCTCGGTAGCGATCCATCGAGGAGAGGTGGTTCTCCGGTCCGCGAATAAAGGCAATGCGCTTTGCCCCATGGACGGTGATGCAGTGCTGAAGGGTCCCCATAACCCCAGAATAGGCATCAAAGGCTATGTCGGGAAACCCTTCACGCTTCAGGCCTAGGGTGACACAGGGGAGGTTTCCAAACTGCCGGTACTGCTGCTGCACTTCTTCAATGCTTGCAGACCCTCCCATGGAGGAGCCCCAGACGATTATGCCGTCAAGGTTAGCGCTATGAACCAATGGGTAGAGGGAGTTTCGCAGATGCTCGTGGTCTTCCAAGCACTCCAGCCTCCCCCCAGGAAAGACAAAGAGGGGAAGCCCTTCCTCCTGGGAAAAGCGGGCCACATCAGACCAGAGGGCATTGGCAGCTCCTGTATGGATCGATGCAAGGACGAGGCCTATTCTCTTGATAGCTGGTATTTCCAAGCGTATCTCCTTAGGTACTACAGTATCACCCATTTGCCAGAGAAGCCAATAGTGTTTTTAGGCAATATTCCGATAGGTGGTTGAATCCCAATTTACTCACATACATTACAGCATATTACAGATGTGTTTTCATGTTCTTTAGCAGGAAATACCTTGATTTAAGCAATAGTACAACAAAAGAAGAGCATTTTTCTCTTCTTTTGTTAAATAATCTTTTTTATTGAACATGCTCTTTCATCCCAAGTTATCCCTGCATACTACAAAACTTAGAACAACACTAAGCTTGACATGTCAACTTACTCAAGGCTATCATTGGAACAATGTTTCATTTTCAACCCATCGAGACAGGTCTTAACAGACTGAACAAAGCTCTGGAGCGTCTTATGCCGATCCTGACCCCCACCGGGGTGGTACTCGGTCTCATCCTGGGTTCTCGCGTCTCGCATCTGAAACCCTCGGTTACCTGGCTCTTTGCCTTCCTTACCTTCAGCGGGGCCCTGGGCATCAGCTCCTCCAGCTTTTTGAGGGTAGTCAAGAGACCCAAGAACATCCTCGTGTTCTTCCTCGGCACCAATATCATCATGCCGATCATAGCATGGGCCCTTGCCTCGCTCTTCTTTGGGTCTAATCCTGCTGTAGTGACCGGGTATGTCCTGCTGCTCTCCATACCCACTGCAGTCTCAGGCTACATCTGGAGTGCCATCTACAAGGGTAACGGGGCACTTTCGCTGACCCTTATCCTCGTCTCGACGATCATGGCACCATTTTTCACCCCGTTTACCATCAGTTTCCTGACCCAGAGCAGTGTAGCCATCGACAGCACCTCCATGATGATCTCCCTTCTGAAGATGGTCGTGATTCCCTCGCTGTTGGGTGTATCGCTGAACAGCCTTACCAAAGGAGGGGTGACTGTCCATCTCTCCCCCTCACTCAAGCCGTTCGCCAAGATCGCCCTCTTCTTCATCATCATCATCAACACCTCCCTGGTTTCAGAGCGCCTGCTTGCAGACGCCACCTGGGCCTATCTTCCCATAGCCTTGCTGTGTGCCTTCCTCGCTGCCAGCGGCTATCCCATAGCATATGCGCTAGGCAGGTTGGCCAAGATTCCCCATGAGGAGAACATAAGCATCACCTTCGCCACATCCATGAGAAACATCAGTGCGGCCCTCGTGCTTTCCATTCAATTCTTTCCAGCCCAGACAGCCCTTCCCGTCATCTTCGGTATCGTATTTCAGCAAACCATATGTGCCTTTATGGGGCACTTCCTATTCGGAAAAAAAATAGTGCCAGAACCTATCCTAAGGAGTAAGCCATGCAAGCAATCACAAGCGTTAAGAAAACTGTAAAGAGACCGGTTCGAGTCCTCCAATACGGGGAAGGCAACTTCCTACGAGCCTTTGCCGATTGGAAAATAGACATCCTCAATGAAAAGACCGATTTCAACGGCAACGTCGTAATCGTCCAGCCTCTTGAACGGGGCCTTGGTGATATGATCAACGAGCAGAAAGGTCTCTATACCACCATCCTCAGAGGCGTGCAGGGAGGCAAGACTGTTGAGGAGTACAGGACCATCAACAGTGTGGAGGCCTGTCTCAACCCCTACCATGAGGATGACTACAAGACCTATATGGAGCTTGCCTCCAGTGAAGATCTTCGCTTCGTATTCTCCAACACCACAGAAGCAGGCATTGCCTACCACGAGGGAGACAAACTCGAGGACAAGCCGCAGAGCTCCTTTCCTGCCAAGTTGTGTGCATTCCTCTATAGGCGCTTCCTCTCTTTCAAGGGAGACAACACCAAGGGCCTCATCATCATCCCCTGTGAGCTCATAGATAAGAACGGGGATAACCTCAAGCGTATCGTCAAGCAGTATGCAACAGAATGGAAGCTTGAAGAGGCCTTTACCACTTGGCTGGATGAAGCATGTGACTTCTGCAACTCCCTGGTCGACCGCATCGTCCCCGGCTACCCCAAAGCGGAAGCTGAGGAGCTGTGCACAAAGCTCGGTTACCAGGACAACCTGTTGGTGTCAGCTGAAATCTTCCACCTCTGGGTCATCGAGTGTCACAAGGCTTTCCACGAAGACGAGCTGCCGTTTGCCAAGGCAGGTCTGAATGTCATCTGGACCGACGACATGAGCTTCTACAGGACGCGCAAGGTACGTATCCTCAACGGAGCACATACACTCACCGTCCTAGCCGCCTACCAGGCGGGCCTCGACACCGTGCAGGAGTGCATTGCTGACAAGGACCTTGTCTATCCTTTCATGCGCAAGGGTATCTTTGATGAGATCATCCCGTCTATGGATGGCTCGAAGGAGATGCTAGAGGCGTATGCTTCCGATGTGCTTGAACGGTTCGAAAACCCGTTCAACCCCCACCAGCTGCTCAGCATCTCGCTGAACTCGGTAAGCAAGTTCAAGACCCGTGACCTACCCTCATTACTGGGGTATTATGAGAAGTACAAGAAGCTTCCCAAGTGCCTTGTCTTTTCCCTAGCTGCCTTGATCAGCTTCTATGAGGGGACGGAGTTTGAGGGATCTGCCCTTATGGGAAAGAGAAACTCTGAAACGTATCTGATCCAGGACAGTCCTGAGGTACTGGCAACATTTGCAAAGCTCTATAAGACTAGGGATGCAGAGACAATCGCCAAGGCTGTCCTCAGCAATACTTCCTGGTGGGGAGAGGACCTTACCCTGATTGATGGCCTATACAAGCAGGTAGCAAAGAACCTGGCTTCCATCTGGAAGGACGGAATGAAGAGTGCCCTTACTGCACTCTAAAGGAGATTCATTGTATGCAGACATATTCCACATTGAAGATAGCGGAGAGTGATACCGTAGCTGTAGCCATCGATGCCCTCACCAAAGGTGAGGTTGTCGAGGTGGGGACACAGAAAGTTACGCTTGCCTCCGATATCCCTGCAGGGCACAAGTTCGCCCTCAAGGATATCAGAAAGGATGAACAGATCATCAAGTATGGCTTTCCCATAGGCAAGGCCAATGAGGACATCAAAGAGGGTAGTCATGTCCACTCCACGAACATCTCTACCCTGCTGAGTGAGAAAGCCGAGTATCAGTATGATAAGCAGGAAAGCGCCTCCTACATGGCAAAGGCAGAGGAGAAGCGCAAAGCTTGGCAAGGAAAGGTTCCCACCATCCAGGCATATAAGCGAGCAAATGGTCAGATAGGGATTCGCAACGAACTATGGATAATCCCCACCGTCGGGTGTGTGAACAAGGTTGCCGAAACCCTCATCGACTGGGCAAAGCTTGCTTTTGCCTCCTATGACTATGACGGTATCCATGTCTGGTCCCACCCCTACGGGTGCTCCCAGCTAGGATCCGACCATGAGGCAACAAGGACCATCCTTTCGGACTTGGTTCACCACCCCAATGCAGGGGGAGTCCTGGTCCTCTCACTCGGGTGTGAGAACAACACCCCAGCCTCCTTCAAGGCTTTGGTAGGGGATGTTGACGCCAATAGGGTCAAGTTCCTCACCAGCCAGGAGGTCGAGGACGAGATAGAGAGTGGCAAGGCCCTGCTTACCGAATTGATAGAGACCATCTCAGCGGACAAGCGCGAAAGCGTCTCCATGGGGGAACTGGTTGTTGGCTTCAAGTGTGGCGGCTCTGATGGCTTCAGCGGAATCACCGCAAATCCTTTGGTAGGACGATTCTGTGATGAATTCAATGCCATGGGCGGCACCTCCCTGCTCACCGAGGTTCCCGAGATGTTCGGGGCGGAGCAGATCCTGATGAACCGTGCAGTCAACGAGGAAGTCTATGAGGAGACCGTAAAGCTCATCAACGATTTCAAGGACTACTTCGTCAAGCATGACCAGGTCGTGTATGAGAACCCCTCCCCAGGAAACAAGGAGGGTGGTATCAGCACCTTGGAGGACAAAAGCATCGGAGCCATCCAGAAAGGTGGGCAGGCCCCTGTGGTTGCAGTGCTGGACTATGGTCAGAGGGTTACCAAGGGTGGCCTGAATTTGCTTTCCGGTCCTGGCAATGATATTGTATCCACCACGGCCCTTACTGCCAGTGGTGCACATATCATCCTGTTTACCACAGGACGGGGGACTCCCCTAGGAGCTCCGGTTCCTACGGTAAAGATAGCCTCAAACACTGCTTTGGCTACAAAGAAAAGCAACTGGATTGACTTTGATGCAGGGCGTTTGCTACGCGAGGAAGATGATGTGGTGCTCAACGACTTCATTTCCCTGATGCAAAGGATTGCCTCTGGAGAAGAGAGAACAAAAAACGAAATAAACGGCTATGCCGAGATTTCCCTATTCAAGGATGGGGTCATCCTCTAGAAAGGAGTATTGCTATGAAAAAATTTATGGGTGAGAATTTCCTCCTGCAGACCAAGACTGCTGAGATGCTGTATCATGAGTTTGCCAAGGACCAGATGATCTTCGACTACCACTGCCACCTTATCCCCCAGGAAATCGCAACGGACAAGCGCTTCACCACCATCACCGAAGCATGGCTGGGAGGCGACCACTACAAGTGGAGGGCGATGCGTTCCAATGGAATACCCGAGAATCTCATCACCGGAAAGGATGCCGATCCTTTCGACAAGTTCTACGCTTGGGCCCAAACCATGGAGAATGCCCTGGGCAATCCCCTCTACCACTGGACGCACCTGGAACTACAGCGCTATTTCGATATTCACGAGCCGCTGAACACCAAAAGTGCCAAGGCTATCTATGAGGAGACCAACCGAAGGTTTGCAACAGATGCAAAGCTCTCGGTAAAGGGCATCATGAAACAGTTCAAGGTCTATGCGGTGGGTACCACTGACGATCCTGCCGATGACCTCGCCTTCCATCAGGACATCGCTTCCCAGAAGGGCTTCCCTGCAAAGGTGCTCCCTTCCTACCGTCCGGACAAGGCCCTTGCTATCGAGAAGGAGAGCTTCGGCGAGTATGTTGCCTTGCTATCGAAAGCCTCAGGTTTGCCCATCACCAATGCAACCGATGTTGTCGCAGCCCTCATCGCAAGGCTGGACTTCTTTGTCGAGCATGGGTGCAAGGCTTCCGACCACGCATTGGTCACAGCTCCTGCTGTATTCAAGAGTGAGAGTGAAGTCAATGCAATCTTTGGCAAGAAGCTCTCTGGTGCTACCCTGAACAGTGTAGAGGTCGAGGCCTACAAGACTTTTGTGCTTTCCCATCTTGCCCGCGCTTATGCAAAGCGTGACATTGCCATGCAGCTGCACTTCGCAGCCATCAGGGATAACAACGAAAGGATGTTCAAGTTGCTCGGACCCGACACAGGCTTCGATGCATCCCATGACAAGGAGATTGCACAGGGTCTTTCAGCCTTCCTCAGCTCCCTTTCTGCAACAGACGAGGTTCCCAAGACTATCCTGTACACTCTCAACCCCAAGGATTACTATACCTTAGGCTCGTTGATGGGTTGCTACCAGGGTGGCATGCCAGCCAAGATTCAACTCGGCTCGGCCTGGTGGTTTGCTGACCATAAGGATGGGATGGAGGAGCAGATGAAAATTCTGGGAAACCTCGGGCTCCTGCCACGCTTCATCGGCATGCTCACTGACAGCCGCTCGTTCCTTTCCTATCCCAGGCATGAGTATTTCAGGAGAATCCTGTGCAACATACTCGGCACCTGGGCTGAGGAGGGAGAGATTCCTTCTGACAGGGAGATGCTGGGCAGTGTCGTGAAGAATATCTCGTTTGAGAATGCGAAGGCTTATTTTGAAGGATAAGAAGATGGGTGACAAAGGGACTGAAGCACAGGGAGACAAGCAGCTGACCAGTGGGGTTGTACGTACCATAGCCATTATGGAGACGCTCTCACGATACCAGCACATCAATCTTGAGAACCTAGCAAAGGAGACCAAGTTGCCCAAGGCGACGCTGCTGAGGTTCCTTTCTACGCTTGTCAGCCTTGGCTATGTCTATCGTGACCCTACAGACCTGTATAGCCTGACGCTGAAGCTGTTCTCCCTGGGTTCGCATGGGTTGGAGCATATCGATTTCATCAGTATGGCCAACCCTGTTGCCCAGAAGCTCTGCACCGAACTGGGAGAGACTGTGCATATGGGGGTCCTGGAGGGCAAGAGTGCTGTCTATGTGCTGAAGAAGGAGTCATCCTTCACCATCCGCATGTACAGCAGGGTAGGCAAGACCATCCCCCTCTACTGTACTGCCATAGGCAAGGTCCTGCTCAGTGATATGACCGAGCGCGAGCTTCAGCTCTATCTGAGCAAGGTTTCCCTCAAGCCTTTCACCCCCAATACCATCAGGGATGAACAGACACTTCGATCTGAGCTGGAAAAAGTGCGAAACCAGGGATGGGCTTCCGATGATGAGGAGCATGAGATGGGAACGCTCTGCATAGGTGCGCCCATTAAGGACTATACAGGAAGGGCAATAGCAGCAATGAGTGTCTCCTGGCCCCTGTTCAGATTCGATCCAGAGGACAAAAAGCGTATTGTCGCTTCTATCCTGACTGAATGCAACAATCTATCAAAGTTGCTTGGTTGGGAGCAGAAGGAATAGGACAAAACAGAAGGTAAGAAAGAATAGGAAAAAAGACTACATTCACAAGGAGGAACATATGAAGACTATCCGTTGGGGCATCATAGGATGTGGGGACGTGACAGAGAAGAAGAGCGGACCTGGCTTTCAGAAAGCTGATGGTTCCTCCTTGGTTGCAGTCATGCGTAGGAACAGCGAAAAGGCTGCTGACTATGCAAGAAGACATAACGTGCCACGCTGGTATGATGATGCCCAGAAGCTCATCGACGATCCTGAAGTGGATGCAATCTACATCGCTACCCATCCCAACTCCCATATGGAGTACACTATCAGGGCAGCAGAGGCGGGTAAGCCTGTGTACTGCGAAAAGCCCTTGGGAGTATCCAGTGAAGAGAGTGCCAGGATGGTCTCTTTTTGCAAGGAGAAAGACGTTCCTTTTTTCAGTGCCTACTATCGGAGGGCCCTTCCCAAGTACCTGAAGATCAAGGAGTTGCTCGATAGCGGCACCATTGGTGATATTCGATATGTCCATGTCGCAATGCATCAGAGCATTGCAGAGGAGGACAAACAAGGCGGTGGCTCCTGGAGAGTCGACCCGAAGCTGTCCGGAGGTGGACGCTTTCTTGATGTTGGTTCCCACGCTCTGGATCTTGTAGACTGGTATTGTGGCCCTATCACAGAAGCACTGGGCTTTGCAGAGAACCAGAGCAAGACCTATGCTGCCGATGATATAGTCAGTGGTAGCTGGAAGCACGAGAACAATGTCCTGGGTAGCGGCATCTTCTGCTTCAATACCTACAAGGACGAAGACAGGACCATCATTCGTGGCAGCAAAGGGCAGTTGTCCTACTCGGTGCTTTCCCTTGAAGAGCCTATACATATCATAACAGAAGCAGGGGAACAGACCTTGGCTGTAGAGAAGGCCCCTGAGCATGTAGCCCAGCCTTTGATCCAGACTGTGGTGAATGAACTCCTGGGAAAGGGAACCTGCCCCAGTACTGGGGAGAGTGGATCGAGGACCGATTGGGTCATGGAAAAGCTGCAAGGCAAATAGGAGAAACCATATGTTTGTATCACATCGTGATGAGATTGAGAAAAAGCAGATAGAGAGTCCCTCTTCCAACAAGGTTACCAAGCAGGTACTCGTTGGCCCTGAACAGGGATGGAAGGACCATGTGATGAGGATGTTCACCCTGGGCAAGGGAGGCTTCGCACCCCGTCATACCCATCCTTGGCAACACATCATCTATGGTGTCGAAGGTGAGGGAATGCTCTTCATGGATGGCAAGGACTACCCTCTTAAGGCAGGATCGACGGCGTATGTTCCCTCTGATATCCTCCATCAGATATCCCAGGCAGGGGATGAGCCTTTTGTGTTCATCTGCATAGTGCCGGAGGTTGGGGATAAGTAGG
>CAZTXW010000043.1:0-9250 GCA_964617345.1 uncultured Sphaerochaeta sp.
TGGAACCACTCTGCTCAAAGGAAAACTCCTTGTCCAATACCTCAGAGACGGTATGCCCACTCTTTTCCAAGGTCTTCCTGATAAGGGGGAAATCCTGCTTTGACGGGGTGAGGATGCAGATGTTTTCCGATTCATACTCCAGCAGCGAGCTGAAGAAGGAAACCCTTTCATCAAGAAGCCTCATATGTTCCTTCTTGGTGGAGAAACGAAAGAGTTCCGGCAGTGGCCCGTCGCGGAAGGCGAGGGCCTCTGTCTTGCTGCTCCCTTCAGCTTGCTTGCCCTTGAATGCCTGGGCAAAGCTGTGAATCTGCACTGAGTTACGGAAATTAGTCTTGAGCAGCTTCGTCCTTCCCACCACATCAAGGCCTGATCGCACAAAGGATGGGCCAACCTGGTAGATGGACTGCTTGTCATCACCACAGAGGATTACACACCCCCGGCTGAGCAGTTTCAGTGTCCGTAGCGTGCCCGTTCCCAGGTCCTGTGCCTCATCGATGAAGAGCTGGTCGTAGAGCTCAACTGTTTCTTTTCCCTTCTGCTGCACTCTCTTTTGCAAGAGAACCGGGATGTAGGTAAAACAGAAGACTCCCTGCCTTTCCATCTCAAGGGCAACAGCATCACGGACTAGCCAGACTTTTTCCCGCTGGCCCTTGGACAGAGGCTTTTTCATACCTTTTCTGGGTATGAGGTCATCGACATACTCGGTGTAGGAGATGTCCTGCTTGAATAGGAAGCAGTCTATCTCCTTGGCAAGGTCCTCGGCTTTCATCCCTGTATAGGCGTGTTTTTCACAGAGTTCTGCAAGGATAGTGGTGCTGACTTGGGCAGAGGGGTAGTACTGCTGGAGCCGTTCTAGAAGGAAGGCATCGACTGTGGAGACAAGTGCAGAATCTTCGTTTCCGCTCAGTATGGAAACCATATACCGGTTGAACTTGACCAAGGTATTGGTGAAGGTAAGCAGTGCAACCTTTGGAGCAATGGTTGCACTGGGGCTCTTTTGCATTGCCTTCTCCATCGCTTTGATCAGGACCAGGGACTTGCCTGTTCCTGCACTTCCCTTGATGAGGAAATCCCCGTCAAGATGGATCAAACCCAACAGGGAAGCCTGTTCGCTAGTGAGGCGCAGCATAAGCTTCTCATAGGAGAGACGCGTCCTGGTGAATACGGTCATGCGCCTCAAGGCATCCATATACTGCTGGGCTTTGCCGAGGCTTTGGATCTTCTGTTGCATAGCCTTGATTTTTTCTTGCGTTTCAAAGCGTTCCTTGCGCAGGCGGTCAATCTTCTTGGTGTGTGTGGCGTTGGAGGTTTCGAGTTTGGCAAGCTCTATGTCATTGTTCCTGAGTCTTGTGTTCAGCTCCCACAACCTTTGCTTTTCGTAGGTAAGGGTGCTTACCTGCCGGGCAAGCTGGACGTTGTGCTCCTTCTCGTATACGTAGAGGTTCTGCATCCTCTCGTACTCCACCGTCAAGGATCCCAATGAAACCCGCTTGTCCCAATTGGAGAGATATGAGCGTATCCTTGCAAGTCTCTCCTCCCCTCCCAGAGCCGCCAGCTTGCAAAAGCACTCCAGTTCCAGGGTTGCGACCTCCGCACTGGAGATCTCCGCTTGTGCAAAGCGGTGGCGTACCTCATTGGTCTCCATATGGGTATGCTTCAACTCCTTGAGGATCGGGTATTCGGGGATAAAGCCTGGGTCATTTTCCTTGCACTCAAGAAGAAACCTATAGACGAGGTCGTTGAATCCACCATCCATAGAGGTGAGGTCATAGCGACGCCTGAGGCTTCCTTCGATGAAGGCATGGACAGCCAGGGTGAAGATACCAGCGTCAGTGCCCTGCAACGCTTCCAGTCGAGCGAGCTGGGAATCAATATATGTTGCATCCATACAATAGAACCTCCAGGTAGTGGTTTCTCTAGTGTAGGAGGGCAGAGTTCAAAGAGCAACTGAAAACGTGGCTGAGGGTATCTAAGATACAGAATGCAGTTCATGGTTGGAAAAGCATAGCTGTTAATAGTGCAGATGGTTGCATTTTTTCAGTGCAATGAAGTGGCATTAAGGGGATTTGTATTCCCCATAAAAATAATCTATACCAATAGTATAAAACAAATTAAAAATATTGCATTTTACCCCTAGTTCCTTGCTTTACAAAAACGTTGAACTCTTCTGATACTTACATATGGGAGGAAGTGTAAGGATTCGATTCACCATGTTGTTTCTATGTCTCATCAGCAGTATCCATTTCCTGTTTCCTGATCAATTCACGGTTGTGTCTAAAAAAATGTGCTTCTCTGGTACACCAAAGGAGGTGTGTATGAAAAGGCATTATCTCGTTGTGATAGTTGTTCTATGTATGTTGGGAATATGCATATCTTGTGACGATACACCAAGTGACGGTGGTGGGGGGACAGGTGGTGGTGGAGCAGGAGGAGGCAGTGGGGGTGGTTGGAGTGATGGTGATGGCACCTCCACGTTGCGTCCCCCAGCTTGGATGCTAGGAACTTGGGAAGTAACGGTCTCTGCTACGGTAAAAAGTACCTATACGGTAAGTGCTAACAATCTTGTTATAGTTACTGATGAAGATGGCACTCTGTTTACGTTGGATTTTTCCGGCATCGAGGCTACTCCAGGAGCAAGCGTGACAGTGGAAGAAAAAACTACAACCTATGAAGTAGGTTGGACTCGGGCCCCAAAGTCACAAACGTTTACCTTTACAAAAGGAGATTCAGGGAATATTTCCAAGATTTCGATAGACACTAATGGACATATTGATGATTATCCAACAGTTGTGAAGAAGTAAGGTCCTTACAAGAACGCTAGCCTCACTATCATGATGTTAGGAAGTGATCCTATTTATGGCGATTTGCACCAGTTTCAAGAAGAATGGTTGATATATCCTTGAATACCAAAGATTTCTTTATCCAGATTTTTCACCAAACATGCTATGCCCTAGAGCATTCTTGCAGTAGGGCGAATGGACCCAACAAAAAAAGAATGAGATTATGCAGGACGAATCATGCAAACCTTGCTGTGTTGTCACATTCGATGGAAAACGCAATTCCAAGGTTTTTGGTTGCGTCAGGCTTTCCTGTTTTCCCGGTTTCCGGATAAGGAAAAGCCCAATAAGTATTTCTGCTAATGGTAGGCCCTTGCGGTCATACTGGCTGAAACATAATAACCCACATCGTAGGTTCCATTCCTTTTTTATATTGAGGCCTGTATGTCTGGATGGGGGATTTCTTGTTTCCCTAACAAAAAACTTCCCCATACCTAAAAAGTGAAGAAAGCAATAAGGAGTCTTGCTCTGAAAAAGAACTGCCGGAAAGAGGCTTTCCTCTCTCCGACAGTTCTATGTGATCATCCTCCTGGCTTCTTTTGGTACGTATCCGACTCACCAGAGAGGCCTTATTCCTACAGGAAACCCTTCTCCTTCAGATAGGCCTGGGCAACATTGCGTGCAGACTGTCCCTCAACCTGTATGCGACTGTTGAGTGTCTGTAGGGTCTCAAGATCCAGGCTCTTGAATACGGGATCGAGGATAGTCCTGATCTCAGGACTCTTCTTCAAAACCTCGCCCCTGATATTCGGAGCCGGAGCATAGACAGGTTGGATCTGCTTGGTGTCGGTGAGTACCTTCAGGCCAAGGGTTGCCAGCTGTCCGTCAGTACCATAGGCCATGGCGGCATTTACCCCTTCCTGACCAGAGCCTGCTGCCTGTTCGGTGAGGGTGGTGTTTCCTCCAGCAAATACCAGCATCTGGTCTTTGCGCAACTTGAAGCCATATCCCTTCTCAAAGCTGGGTAGGGCGGGTTCGTCAGAGACGAACTCCTCACTGGCTGCAATCTTGAACTTGCCACCCTTGTTGACGTATGCGGCAAGGTCTTCCAAGGTTTCAAGCGATGCTGATTGTGCCAGGTCGTTTCGCACTGCTATTGCCCAGGTGTTGTTGGCAGGGGCGGGGGCAAGCCATACGATATTGTTTGCCGCAAGATCGAGCTCGGCTACCTTCTTGTACCCTTTCTGCAGATCTTTCCACAGCTCAATATCAGTTTTGTCAGGGAAGAAATAGTATCCGCTTCCTGTATATTCAGGATAGATGTCGATCTCCCCTGCAAGGATTGCAGAACGAACGATAGGCGACGTCCCTGTCCCTGTCTTGTCAACGACAGCGAAGCCTTCGTTTTCAAGGAGCAGGACTATCATGGTGCCAAGCAAGGCACCTTCGGTGTCTATCTTGGAACCTACTGTGATCTCAGCCTTAGCACTTGTTTCAGAGCTTCCTCCTGCGGACAGGGGAAAACCCACGAGCGCTAGCATACTTATAAGGATAAAACCCTTGATGAATAGCTTTTTCATATGTACCTCCGTACGTTGTTGTCCTCCAGCACTACTGTGTTGGAGGGCGAAAAATCTGTATGTTATGCATCCTTCCCTTCGGAAAGATTACCGAACATGAATGGTATCAACTCTGCGACTGTCGGGTGGGGTAGGACGGTATTCTGAAAGTCCTTATAGCTGAGCTTGGCTTCCATTGCCAGGGCAAACATCCCTATGATCTCATCCCCTCCAACACCAAAGACCGCGGCTCCGAGAATAGTATCATCCTCTTTGCTTACCAAAACCTTGATGAAGCCTTTCGTCTCACCTTTCTCCTTGGCGCGACTTATCGCGCTCATCTGCATCTTCGTAACGAGAAAGGGTATCCCTTGCTTTCGTGCCTGACTTTCTGAAAGCCCGACGCGTGCAAGCGGTGGATCCATGTAGAGACAGTAGATGGGAATCCTGTCGGATATTTTGCGCTGTTCCCCAGCAAGGGCCGATAGGTATACCTGCCCGTCATGTACGGAAGTGTGGGTAAAGGAGCCCTTGCCATTCACATCCCCTAGGGCAAAGATATGGGAGACATTCGTACGACATTGGTCGTCGACCTCAATGTATCCTCTCTCATTGGTCTTTACCCCAGCATTGTTGAGTTGAAGCTTGTCACTGTTGGGAATCCTACCCACACCGACGAGCAGGTGGCTTCCTTCGACCTGCTTCTCCTTTTCCCCCTGGCGGTAGGAGAGCTTGATGTTCCCCTCTGCTGTCTCTGCAACACTGGTGACAGAAGAGACAAGGGAAACGTCAATGCCTTCGCTCTCCAGGATGGCCTTTGCGCGTTTGCTGATATCAGCGTCTTCATGGGAGATGAGGGCATCAGCATGTTCGATGATGGTGACCTTCGAACCGAATCTTCTGAATATCTGGGCGAATTCGAGTCCTATGTAGGAGCCTCCTATGATCAGCAGGTGGCTGGGCAGCTCCTTGAGGCTGAGCAGGCGCTTGTTGTCCAGCCAAGGCACACTGTCCATACCGGGGATATCAAGTTCCCTGGCTCGTGCTCCTGTGTGGATGATGATCTCGTCCCCGGTGATGGTCTCATCGCCCACTGACAGGGTGTGTGCATCGACAAACGTGGTAAAGGAGCGATAGTAGTCGGTGGATGAATCGAGCCATGAGGTAAAGCCCTCTGTTGCTGTATTGCGGATGGAGTTCATCCTCTCCATCACAGCTGGAAAGTCAACGGTGAAATCGGGAATCTGGATACCGAAGTCTTGCGATCGGCGCACCATGTGTGCATTCCTTGCACTGGCAACCAGGGCTTTTGTCGGGGTACAACCCCAGTTGACACAACTGCCTCCTGTCCTGTCTCCCTCCACGATGGCAATCGATAGGTTCATCTCCAGCAATTTCGGCAGGATTGTTCCTGTTGCCTGTCCGGTGCCGATGATAATGATGTCGTAGTTCTTCATGAGTTACCTCCTCTGAACGTATGACGAGAAAAAATGTTTCTTCTTAAAATATATAACCGCTGAGTCGTAAAGACAAGGTGGTACCTAGGGAATATGGTCTTTTAGCAACAATATCGTAATAGCATAAATCGGTCGAAACCCGTTTTGATTTATCATCCCAACAGATGTAACGTCTTTTCCAATAAAGATTATTTCACCACTGAAACCATGAATTCAACAAAAATTTTCCGCAAATGAGCTACATTTCTGTGCATAAGCTTTCAATTCGTACCTTGATTATGCCTTCCACTACTGATATCGTGAGACGTGAGAGGAAGAGCATGTTTGTTCAGATATCCGAACAAGCATGCTCCCTTCGAATACAAGGCACTATTGGAGTTGCAGTGAATAGAGAAGATTCCCGACTCACATTTCAGCATAAACTTGCATCTGTGGCTCTTGTGCCGTTTCTGGTAAGTTTTTTCCTGCCACTGTATCTTGCTCGTGCAAACAGGGTCTCTGAGGAGATTACAAGAAGTCTGCTTACCTTGAGTCCCCTGTGTATTCTTTTGCTGATGATACCCCCGCTTTTGATAACGCTCTACGGCTTCTTAGGCAAGGGTTGGCTCTCTGAGTTGATCCTCACCCTAGCAGGAGTCCTGGGGCTTTTCTTTCCCCTGATGGTCCTTGGCATAGTAGGCCCAGCTGTGAGTGCAACCCTTGGTCCCTTGGCACGGTACAGCCCAGCCTCCGGGATGTATCTCTACCTGACAGCGGTAATCATCATATTCCTCATGAAACCCAAGTTCCGCCTCTATGATGTAGCAGGTATGCTCCTTGTTGTTGCAGCTGTCCTGGTAGTCCTTTCCCAAGGATCCTATGACCGATTGGGAATCGTGCTGGAAGGGAGGAATCTGGGAAAGCGCATTACCCAGGAGGTGCTTGCGCATATTAGGCTGACCTTCATCAGCTTGGCTATCAGCATAGTCGTCGGCCTTCCCCTTGCCTTGGCAAGCTTTCAGAGCAAGCGTGCTGAGAAGATCATCTTCCCCTTCCTCAACCTCCTGCAGACCATTCCAGGCATCGCCTTGCTGGGACTTCTCATAACCCCCTTGTCTACACTGTCACGAACATTCCCCTTCCTCAGGGAGATGGGCATCAAGGGCATCGGCAATGCTCCTGCCATCATAGCACTGAGCACCTATGCCCTCTATCCCATCATCAGGTATAGCTTCACCGCATTTTCCAGCATTGAGGAGTCTGTCATCCAAGCTGCCAAGGGGATGGGGATGAACCCCTTGCAGATCTGGAAGATGGTACGTTTCCCCCTCTCAGCTCCGGGTGTCCTGCATGGCATACGCGTCGCCCTGATCCAGACCATAGGCAATGCGACCCTGGCCAAGCTCATCGGAGGGGATGGCCTTGGGGTGTTGGTATTCGAAGGTCTTGGCCAGGCATCGGTCGATCTGGTGCTGCTGGGCATGTTGCTCATCATCGCCCTTACTGTTGCCAGTGACCGTATCTTCCAGATATTCATACATCTGGTGACTCCCTCGCCCTTACGCTCAAAGGCGGTAGGAAATGGATGATCAGAAGAAAGGAAAGCAGATGAGAGAACCCCAAAAGCAAGAAAACCAAAAAAAAGAGCAAAACCATACCCATCCCGTCCTCACCGATACGCATACCTTCCTTACGGTAGAGCACATTGGGGTCAGGTACGGAAAGATTGAAGCACTGCAAGATGTCTCCCTGCAGATACCTGCGAACCGGGTTACGGTGCTCATCGGCCCCAGTGGATGTGGCAAATCTACAACCCTGCGCTGTCTCAATGGCCTGGTAAGGAACGATACGGGCCTCATCAGGTATGAGGACCCGGAGATTGAAGGTCTCAGTGTAACCGAGTTACGTAGGAACATGGGCTATGCCATCCAGTCAGTCGGCCTGATGCCCCACCTGAGTGTGGAGGAGAATGTGGATCTTGTTCCGCGCCTCCTCGGATGGCCAAAAGCAGAGAGAGGCGAGCGTGTCGAGAAGTTGCTCAAGCTGGTGCGCCTCGACCCCAAGATATACAGCAAGAAATATCCGCATGAGCTCTCCGGAGGAGAGGCCCAGCGGATAGGCTTTGCCCGTGCTCTGGGAGTCGACCCTCCGATGCTCTTGATGGATGAGCCCTTTGGGGCTGTAGATCCTCTCAACAGGGAACAACTGCAGGATGAGTTCATTCGTATCCAGCGCAAGTTGCACAAGACCGTTGTCTTTGTCACCCATGACATGGATGAGGCAATTCGGCTTGCAGACTATCTGGTCATCATGAAGGATGGCAAGATAGTGCAGGCCGATACCCCTGAACGAGTCCTGGCCTCCCCCTCCGATGAGTTCGTCGAACGCTTTTTGGGCCCTGACAGATCGCTACAGAGGCTGACTCTCTTTACTGCAGACCGATGCCTTCAGGAGGCTCTCTCAGGGCCTGATGACAAGGCCGGCCCATATCTTGATGATTGTGCAAGCCGCACCTATTGGCAGGTCAATGAACAGGGTGAGCCTGTAGCTGGCTATACAAGGGTAGGGGAGAAGATCATACGGCGTTCTATCGTCAATGGATCGAATACAGTGCAGCAGTATTCATCCCTGAAGGAGTGCGTATCGAAGATCCTTAACCTGGGCCTCCCTTCAGCGGCTGTCGTGTGCGAAGAGGGAAGGCTGTGTGGGGAGGTGCGATTTGAAACAATCCAACAGATCAGCCAGGGCTAGGATCCCCATAGGAACCAGGGATGGCACACTTCGTAAGCGAATCGGTTTGCTAGTGTTGCTCGTCACTCTGTTGCTGGTATACATGGTTTTTGACCAGGTGCAGATAGCGGTTCTCTCCTTCCTGTTTCCTTCCGAAAGTGTGTTCACCCACTCAAGGAAAACCATTCTGGAGATGACCGGCGAGCATATAGCGCTCAGCCTCCTTGCAACTGCCTTGGCAGCGCTGGTGGGTATCCTCATTGGGGTGGGGGTTACCAGGAAGGGGGGACAGGACTTTCAGATTCTGATCATGAGGCTGAACGCCTTCATCCAGACCTTTCCCCCGTCGGCAGTCATTATCCTTGCCTATCCTGTGTTGGGCTTCGGATGGAAGCCAGCCTTGCTGGCCCTGTTCCTGTATTCGCTGTTCCCTATCCTGGGCAACACGGTAGTGGGCTTCCAAGGCGTACCCCCCGAAGTGCAGGAGTCTGCCAGAGGGATGGGAATGACAGCCTTGCAGCAACTCTGGATCGCAGAGTTCCCCCAGGCCTGGCCGATGATACTCACCGGTATCCGCCACAGCTACATCCTCAATCTGGGCACTGCAGCCATAGCAGCGGTCATCGGCGGGGGAGGCCTTGGTACGATAATCATCAGCGGCCTTGCCCTGAGGAACTCAGCACTTGTCTTAAGCGGTACGATTGTGATCAGCCTTCTGGCCTTCATAGGCGAGCAGGTGTTCCTTCTG
>CAZTXW010000043.1:9350-16803 GCA_964617345.1 uncultured Sphaerochaeta sp.
ACAAACTGGACCTCAAGGAGAACACATTCCAAGCAGACAGGCAATATCCTGCAAAACCAATACAGAACTGCATCCGATCTTCCCGGATGCGGCTATTCTTGCCTCTCTTTTGATGCACAAGGCATCTGGTGTGAGATATCACCATCTCTCGTTTCGGAGAGGTGGTATTTACCACTTCTTGGATTTCTTTTTCTTTTCCCTGAATGCCTTGATAGCCCTATCTGAAGCCAATTTCCCCGTCAGAACAGATATGGGCAGTCCCGAAGGGCTGAAAACCCACTGGCCAGCCTGGGAGACGTTGGGTATGGAGGTTTCCACACTCTTGATCATGGTATCCATCTCATGCTCCACAGGAAGAGGCCTCTTGGTGAAGGCCCATCCTGTGATGGCCCCTTCACTGTTGCCTGTAATCCGCTCAAGGGTAAGGGGAGTGGAGGAGAACTGCTGCAGGATCCTAGGCTTCATCTCGGGATAGAGCGAGGAGCTGAGCACTTCGATCATGGCTTTTTCAGAGAAGCGCTTGAACTCCTCATACCACCCTGCCTCCTTGATGAATTTCGTGAGGCTGTAGTCAAGGAGTGTGCTGACCAACAGGGCCGTCTTGCCCTCTGGGGCCAAGGTTTCATCACGCATTGCAGGGCATGAAATTTCATAGGTTGTGTAGGCATAATATGAGGTGAGCCACTGCTTGATGGTAGCCTTGTCCTCATCTGTTGCACTACTTGGCCCTTTTGCCAATACCTGTGCAAGGGCAGAGCCGTCTATCTGCGAAAGTCCTGTTTTCAGGGGCGTATAGAAGAGGTGGGCGCTTGCTCTAGCGCTGAAGTAGGAGACAGGAAGGTCGATGGCTAGGTAGAGGGAGAAGATGGAATCGCCTCCCTGGAACTGCTCTAGGGTATCACGCGTCTGCATCAGGGATTTCTGCATGCTTGAATCAGAAATCCTATCGTAGGAGATGTTCCTGTACAGGGTCTTCATATCAGCAGCCCAGATGAGCTGCCTGTAGGAGTAGGTGTTCCCCTTCTGGTCGGTGACGGTGTTGTTTGCAACATCAACATGCTCGATGGTGCTGTTCAGCACCACCGTTCCCCCTTGGCCTGTGAAGAAGCTCTCCATTGCCTTGGGAAGGGCCCTGGTCCCACCCTTGGGGTAGTTGTAGTCGAGGTAGAGACTGAAATAACTCAAGGCGAAGAAGGTCGGGGTATCCTTGAAGAAGTGCTGTGCGATGATGTCTATAAGGGCCTGGTTGGTGGTGAACCTCTTCAGGTACTCGTGAACCGGTTCCTTGAGTTTGGCAACCTTTGGCATGGAGAGTTTGTAGTTGATCATCCAGGGAAGCAGTGTCCGGGTGAGATACTTGAGATCGCGGAAGGAATCAAGGAAGAGGGGGTTGTCGATTCCGTAGAGGATATGCATATACCCCATGATCTTGCGGATCTCCTCCTTGATGAGCGCTATGTCCTGTACATTGTCAGGGAACTGCCTACCCAACATGAGTGCATATTCGTCAAGGCTTTCTGGCTTGTCGACCTTGATCATCTGGTCGGCCACTCCCAGGGTGACTGAGCTCTTGATGAAATCTATCTCTATGCCCAGCTGCTTGAGCATGGGGAATATGATGCCCGAGTTCTCGATCGAGCGGATGCCCTGGTCAAAGACAAAGCCGCCACGTGCAAAGGAGTTTGCATTTCCCCCCAAGGAGGCGTGCTTTTCGCACAACAACACCTGGAGATTATTCTTCACACAGTAGGAAGCTGCGGTCAAGCCGGCAACTCCTCCTCCCACAACCACTACGTCATACTTCATTGAGACACTCCTGTACCTATCGTCGTATCGCCCTACACAGCGATGAATACTTGCTATACAAGCCTTGTGTACAAATCATCCTGTGCTCCCAGTATTTCCCCACAAGGATATCTTCTGCATACTAACATACGGAAAAGGGATTGGGAAAGAAAAGGATTTGGTACCAATAAAAAATGTAGTGAATCAGTGCGAAACGATATTCCATTTTCTCTTCCTCTTTTCCCTATGTTACCCTTGGCCCTACGAGGATACCTTTTGGTGGATACATACTGCACATAGCACAGACTCCCTATGAACCAAAAGGAGTCTGCTTCCGCTATTTTTTCTTCATTGCCTTGATGGCCTTGTCTGCAGCAAGCTTGCCTGTGAGCACTGAGATAGGCAGCCCCGATGGGCTGAAGGTCCATTGGCCTGCCTGGAAGATGTTCCCTACCGGTGTATCGGAGCTCTTCATGATCTTGCTCATGGCATGCACTACCGGGACAGGCTGTTTTGTATAGGCCCATCCTGTGATGGTCCCTTCACTGTTGCCTGTCTCCCGTTCAAAGGTGATGGGGGTGGAGGAGAACTTCTGCAGTATCTTATTCCTCATTTCTGGATAGAGGGAGGTGCAGAGCACCTCCACCATGGTATCCTCTACAAACAGCTTGAATTTTTCATACCACCCAGCCTCCTTGCAATGCTTGGCGATGCCAAAGTCAAACAGTGTGCTTACCATGAGAGCTGTCTGTCCCTCTGGTGCAAGAGTAGGGTCACGCATTGCCGGTATCGAGATTTCATAGGTCGTGTAGGCTAGGAATTTGGCAAGCCAGTTCTGTATGATGGCTCTGTCCTCAGGTGTTGCCTCAAGGGGATTCTTTGCCAGTACCGTTGCAAGAGAGGCGCCCTCTATGTGTGATATGCCCTTGCTCTTTGGCGTATAAAACAGATGGGGATGGGAGATGGCCCTGAAATACGAGGGGGGAAGGTCGAGTGCCAGATAGAGGGCGAAGATCGAGTCCCCTCCCTGGTACTGTTCCAGTTCTTCTCGCTTGGAGAGGAGCTTCTTCTTGCACGTGGTATCGGTAAGCTTGTCATAGCTGATGTTCCTGTACAGGGTTTTGCTATCGGCAGCCCAGATAAGCTGCCTGTAGGAAAAGGTATTGCCCCTCTGGTCTGTAAGGGTGTTGTTCTCTACATCGATATCCCTGATGAAGGTATCGGTGAGCACAAATCCTCCATGTTCGGTATAGAATGCTTCCATCGCCTTGGGGATGGAGCCTGTCCCTCCCATGGGATAGTGATAGTCCAGGTAGAGACTGAAATAGCTCAGGGCAAAGGATGCGGGAATCTCCTTGAAGAAGTGCTGGGCTATGATGTCGATGAGCTCCTGGTTGGTGGTGAACTTTTTGAGGTGGGTATTGACCGCTCCCCCTAGCTTTGCCACCTTGGGCATAGCGAACAGGAATCTGAAGGACCAGGGTAGGAGCGTCCTGGTCATATACCTGATGTCATGCATTGAGTCCAGAAGCAGGGGGTTGTCTATTCCATAGAGGACATCCATGTACCCCATGGTCTTACGGACCTCCTTGATGATACGATCGACATCAGGTGAATTGCCGGGAAACAGGTTCTTTAGGAAAATACTATAATCGTCTAGGTTTTCTGCAGTCTCGACGTGTATCACTTGGTCCGCAACTTTCACCGAAACCAGGCTTCTGATGAACTCCATATCGATGCCCAGTTGCTTGAGCATAGGGAATATGATCCCTGAGTTCTCTATGGAGCGGATACCAAGGTCGAATACAAAGCCATCACGTTCAAAGGAGTTCACCGTACCGCCGAGCATGGCTTGCTTTTCACACAACAGGACAGAGAGGTTCTCCCTTGCACAGTAGGAGGCCGCGGTCAAGCCGGCAATCCCTCCTCCTACGACCACAACATCATACTTCATTGGAATTCTCCTCTCTCTCTTGGGCCAACGCTATCTTCTTGTGTTTCCAAACCTACACTCAAAAGATGTCTTGTGCATACTACCATACAGAGAAGGCAATGGGGAAAAAAGGAGATGGTACCGGCTTCAATCCTGGGAGAAATGAGCTGGAGACAGGCACTCTCCTTGCTGACAGGAATCAGGCTTTGAAGGGGGTCCTCTTCATTACTCGAAAGAAGGAATAATCGAGAAATAGCTCCCTGGAGTAGCTATTTCCTGATTATCGTTGTGTTGTGATGGCTATGATGGTACAGTTTGCTCAACTCAGATTGAAAAAGGGCACTACCTATGCATCCTGTCTTCATATTCATCAGTTTCTTCTTTTTTGCCATAGCGAACAATATGCTTGGCCCCTTGGCCACCAATATCATGGCGGGTACCGGCCTAAGCCTTTCCCAATCAGGTTCGCTGGTAAGTTTCATGCAGATAGGATCGTTTAGTGCCATCCTTCTTTCCTTGTTTGTCATGAAACGGTTGCACCAGATCACCGTGACACGCATGGGGTATGCTCTTCTTGTCCTTGCCCTTCTCGCCATCTCGCTCACCAGTGGAAGCTTCCTGTTGTTTGCCTTGTACATGGTCATAGGTTTTTCATCGTTTCTCATCGACAGCGGTTCCAATGCTGTCCTAGCCAGTGACTACTATGAAAAACGAGCCGTATACATCCCCCTGTTGCACTTCTGCTACAGTGCCGGTGCCATAGTCACAGGCTTTGTCATCCTCCCCTTCAAAGGCTCTCTGTGGCGCTTGGCATATGGGACTGTTGGCACTCTTGTGGGAATCGTGATCATCCTAGCCTACCTGGAGAAACGCTCTAGGGGTAGGAGGACCCAGAAAGGGACCACAGAAGTTCCTTCAGAGGTCCAGGCAGGGCCAGTGCTCCCCCTGCTGAAGGATAAGGCATTCATCATGTACACCCTTGCCCTCATGCTCTATATGGGAAGCCAGATCATCTGTGCCACATGGATTCCGGTGTATGTGGAGACTGAGCTCTTCGCCAGTCCTGCCATTACGGCAACCTCGCTTACGGTATTCTGGATCGGCATCGCACTATCGCGCTTGCTCATGGGCCCGATCATGAGCAAGGGAGGGGACCCGTTTGCCTTATCAATAGCAGGCATGATCCTAGCTGCAGGGGCCTTGTTGGCTTTGCCTTTCACCACCACCATCGTAGTTGTCCTTGCCCTTGTTGCCTTCTGTGGGTTCTTTGCAGGGGCAACCATCCCCATGTTTATCGTGGTGACCTCTTCCTGGTATCCCAAGAATACAGCTTTCATCTCCTTGTCATATATCCTGGGGGGAACCATCGGAAGGATGGTATTCCCCTTGCTGGTTACGAGAATAGCCGAGGCGCGAAACCTGGGGTATGCCCTGATGATAAGCAGTCTCATGCTGTTCGTTGCAGCTCTCTTGCTGATCATGATCCAAAGGACAACGAAAGAAAGGCAGGTTTGATCTTGTCATGAACAGGCTTTCCGGCTCAATAGCCTTGACTTATAGCGGAGACCCTTCGTAAGATTACTTATAACGTAAGAATTTGGAGGATACCTATGCATAAGAGGCCTATGGGAACGCACAAGACGATGGTATCGGAAGTTGGACTCGGAACCTGGCAGATCGGAGGGTCATGGGGAACAGTCGAAGACAAGACAGCCATGGACATTCTCCATACAGCCACTGAAGCAGGGATAACCTTTTTTGATACTGCAGATGTGTATGGTGATGGGAGAAGCGAGAAGTTTATTGGAAAATTCCTGAAACAACACCCTGGAAAGGTATATGTGGCTACCAAATTGGGGCGAGGCTCCGATCCTGGTTGGCCGGAGAACTTTACAGCAGAGGCGATGACCCGCCATGTGGAAGCTTCACTTTCCCGGTTGGGCTTGGAGCAACTGGACCTTATACAGTTGCATTGTATCCCCTTGGAAGTCTTATCTGACGGTGGTGTGTTCGATATCCTGAGGGATCTGAAGAAGCAAGGAAAGATTGCTGACTTCGGAGCCAGTGTAGAATCTGTAGAGGAGGGCCTTGTTTGCCTGAAAGAGGAAGGAATAGCCTCTCTACAGGTAATTTTCAACATATACCGACAGAAGCTTATCACCGACCTCTTTGGCAAGGCCCAGCAGAGGGGAGTTTCCCTTATCGCTCGTGTTCCCCTGGCAAGTGGACTGCTGTCAGGAAAGATGAAAAAAGACACAGCCTTTGATAAAACAGACCACAGGAATTTTAATCGTGACGGGGCTGCTTTCAATGTAGGGGAGACCTTTGCTGGTCTTCCATTTGAGAAGGGGGTGGAGCTTACAGAAGAACTTGCTTCTCTCAAGCCTGAAGGCATGACCCTAGCTCAGATGGCACTACGGTGGATATTGGATTATGATGCTGTATCAGTGGTAATACCAGGGGCCAGCCGGCCCTCCCAGGTTGTGGATAATGCTGCGATATCGGCTCTTCCTCCTTTGTCTGCTGAGCTTCATAAGAAACTGGAAACCTTCTATCTGGAGAAGGTTGCACAGCATATCCGGGGGCCCTATTAACCCAATAGGAAGTCCCTACAACGCAGATCTATGGCAATAACCATGGGTCTGCGTTGACATTTACCATGTGAATTGTCCTTTTTCTACCACTGGAAAGCTAGGCTACGCTTTCCAAGTATATAGTCATCGAAAACCACCTTGGCAGGCTTTTGGGCCAGAGAAAGACAAACCAGAAGGGGCAGCAAATGTTCTTCCCTAGGATGGCAGTACCGTGCAAAGGGAGCTTTTTCCCAAAGGAGGAGTTGTTTTTCCCTTTCCTGTTGGGAAAGATCCCCTGTACAAACCTCGATGAGCCAATCCTGGAAGGCCTTGTTTTTATCGTCTTGGCTAGTACCACCTTCGAAGGAAAATGCCTGCATATTATGGAATGAGAAACCAGATCCGATTACAAGGATATTCTTTTCAAGCAAATCAGAAAGGGCTCTACCCAAAGCAAGGTGCTGAGCCGCGTCCAATCCACGGATCAGAGATAGCTGTATTACAGGGATATCGGCATCTTCATACATCAGCGACAAGGGGATGTATGATCCATGGTCAAAACCCCTCTGAGCATCAATGAGGGCAGGAATACCTGCTTCCTTAAGCAAGTTTGTTATCGTATGGGCCAGATCAGGATTTCCAGAGGCTGGATAAGAAAACGTATAGGCCTCGGGGGGGAATCCATAATAGTCATAGAGCATCTCAGGCTTGGCAGAACCCAGTACAGTAGACTTTGATTCCTCCCAGTGTGCGCTGATGACCAAAATTGCTTCGGGTCGCTGTAAGGAGGCAGGAAGCTCCTGTAGGAATTCAACCATAGCCAGATGGCTTACATCTCCAAGCAGGGGCAACGGTCCCCCTCCATGAGAGATATAGATAACTTGACCTTTCATTGTTTGTTCGCTCATAGTCTAACCTTCCTTTCTCTGCATGAAGTATACCACCAAGTACCGGATTTCACCTAGTAACTCAGAAAAGGATAGGTATTTTTACTGCATACAAAGTTTTCTTAAGGGAATTGGGAGAGCCTGACTTAGCCAAAAGTGATCAGATCAATACTTTTTTTTGATTGGGAATCACTCGATGTTACCAATAGGGTACTGCACTTTGCCACTTTAGCACTTTGCACTTTAGGAAATATAAATTGACATCTATGCATTTT
>CAZTXW010000044.1:0-16671 GCA_964617345.1 uncultured Sphaerochaeta sp.
GTATCTTTTGCATAGGAGTTACTGTATCAAAATGGAAACAGTCGGTAAAGTGGGGACTATCACCTACACCTTGTCCCGCCTCAGGCGGTGCAAGAACATAACTGTACGGGTACTGGGCAATGGGGAGGTGAGGGTAAGTGCACCCTTTCGCGAACCGGTGGCATCCGTGGAGAGAGTCATCATGGCCAACCAGAGGAAACTCGAGAAAACCATTGCCGCTCAGAAAGCGGAACACGAGAAGTATGGCCATACCTGGGAACATGGGGATACCTTTCTTTTCCATGGAAGGCCATACACCCTGTCCATCCTTCCAGGCCAATGGGATGCCCTTACCCTTGAAGAAGGGGTCTTCTCTGTTACCTATGTTGGCTCCCCACCAAATAAGGAGACCCTTTCACATGCCCTGAAAGAGCTTTACCGAACATCTGCAAGAAGGCGTATTGGGCCTTTGGTGGTCCAATGGGCAGATAAGCTCAACCTTACCGTACCACCCTTCACCATCAGGGATTCCAAGAAACGATGGGGAAGCTGCTCCTCCCGTGGGAACCTCAACTTCTCCCTACGCTCGGCAAGCCTGTCTGATGAAGAGCTCTCCTATCTGGTACTGCATGAGATGGCGCACCTGGTACACTTTGACCATGGAAAGCTCTTTCACTGCTTTCTCACCCAACATATGCCCACCTGGAAGGAGCATCAGCAGAGAATCTTCTCCTTGCAAAGAAGGGCAGACCTTACACCCTAGGCTTGTGAGCAATTCCCTTGAAGCTGTTTATACAGTATCCTAATAGAAGAAGGAGACTACTATGAAACCTGATAGACTAACTGATGGAATATATCGCGTTGCTGCAAAAGTCGGCAACAGGGACCTTTTTGAAGGTATCTGGCCAATCCCCCATGGAGTCATGCTCAATGCCTATGTGGTGAAGGGCACAGAGAAGCATGCCATGATCGACCTGGTCAAGGATTGGGATGGTGCTGCTGCGACCGTTGATGCTGAGCTCAAGGAGCTTGGACTTCCAAACGGCGAGCTCGACTATCTGATACTGAACCATATGGAACCCGACCATACCGGAGCCCTGGCTTCCTTTGTGGAAAAGCACCCCGATGTTGAGATCCTCTGTTCAGAAAAGGCAGTGCCACTTATCAAGCATTTCTATGGTATTGAGAAGCATGTACGAGCAGTCAAGGATGGGGAGACGATTGACCTTGGGGGCAAGAGCCTGCAGTTCTTCATGACCCCCAACATACACTGGCCTGAGACCATGATGACCTTTGCCGTAGAGGACGGGGTCCTCTTCAGCTGTGATGCCTTCGGCTCGTTCGGCCAGTATGGGAACTGTTTCGATGACCAGCTTACCAAGAAGGAGCTCGACCTGCTCCAGGGGGAGACCGAACGCTACTATGCCAATATTGTCTCCTCATTCTCCTCATTTGTCCTCAGGGGCATCGCCAAGCTTGAAGGCCTTGCCATCAGGCAGGTTGCCCCAAGCCATGGTGTGGTCTGGAGGGAAGAACCGCTGAAGATCATCAATTGGTACAAGAAGCTGGCCACCTACATGGAAGGCCCGAGGGAGAAGGAAGTCACCGTCGTCTGGTCCAGCATGTACGGCAATACGGCAGCCTTGGTCCCCTACATCGTTGAGGGTATTGAAAGCGAAGGCCTTCCTGTCCACGTCCTGGAGATTCCCCAGACCCATGAGTCCTTTGTCCTTGAGAAGGTCTGGCGTTCAGAAGGCATGGTCATAGGCATGCCTACCTATGAGTACAAGATGTTCCCTCCTATGTACCACATCATGGACATCCTGGAACGCAGCCATGTGAAGAAACGCAAGACCATGCGCTTCGGATCCTTTGGTTGGTCCGGCGGGGCACAGAAACAGTTTGATGTCTTCTCCGAAGCGATGAAGCTTGAGTGTGTGGGGGTTGTCGAGTATCAGGGCTCTGCCTCAGACGAGGACAAGAGACGTGCGTATGAGATGGCCAAGGAGATGGCGAGGCAGATCAAAGAGGCCTAGAAGCCTCAACGAATGCTGAGAACAGTGGCAACATCCCCTTTGAGGCCATCATCATGACCTCTGGGTGCCACTGCACTCCTACGCACCAGGATTCGCCTTTCTGTTCGATGCCCTCAATGAAACCATCAGGGCATAGGGCAGTGGCTACCAGGTTCCTGCCCAACCTGTCAACGCCCTGGTGGTGAAAGGAGTTCACCTCCAGGGAAGAGGAGCCGAAGATCTCGGAGAGCTTGGAATCCTTCTGCAGGGTTACCGCATGGGTGAAAGGAGTATCCTTTTTCCCCTGGGAATGGACCTCCTTCTTGTCCCCACACAGGGATATGTCCTGGTAGAGCGTCCCTCCAAAAAACACATTGATGAGCTGACATCCCCTGCAGATACCAAGGATGGGTCTTCCTTTTTTGTAGGCCAATCTGAGAAGTTCCAGCTGGAACAGGTCGGAGGCCCTTTCTGTTTTCATGCAGAGAGGAGATTTCTCCTGCCCATAGAGATCGGGCTCGATGTCAAACCCACCGGGAAGCAGGATGCCGTCACACAAGGCGAGAAGGTCCTCCACCTCCGACAGGAGAGAAGGGAGGAGAATCGGCAGAGCGCCTGCCTCAGCAAGTGATGCGGTGTACGCCTCATTGGTGAAGTCACGCCTTATCTCCCTGAAGGCAGAGGATAGAGGGGGCGCTGTGAGCGTCCCTGCAATCCCAATTACCACCTTTTGTCTACTCAATGATCTCAAGCAGGTGGCGGGTAAAGCCCATGATGTTCTCAACGGAAGAGAGGGAGAGCCTCTCCTTTACCGAGTGCACGTCGTACATGTCAGGTCCGAACGAGACGGAGTCCATACCAGGGACCCTGCTGTTTATGATGCCACACTCGAGCCCTGCATGGATGGCTGTGATCTTTGGTTTCTTCCCTGCATATTCCTCATATGCCTTGGCACAGAACTTGGTGAGCTCCGAGTCAGGATTGGGCTTCCAGGAAGGATACGCACCAACATACTCTACAGTCGCGCCCCCACTCTTCATCGCCTCTCCCATGCGATGGGCGATGTCATCACGCGAGGAGAGGATTGAGGATCGGTGGCTGCTGGTCACCGAGAAAACCCCATCAGAAAAAGCAAGTATTGCAAGGTTGGAGGAGGTCTCCACGATCCCCTTGATGGTCATGCTCATGGCATCGACCCCATGGGGGGCGATATAGAGGCTTCTGATGAAAGCCTCGCTCTGCTTGGCAGAAGCGGCTTTCGGCGGAAGGTCGGTCTTCCCTAAGGCAAGGGTGATCCCGGGATCACTGATGGCATACTCTTCCTGCAGTTCCTTCTCACACTTGTCGATAGCCTGTTCAATGGCTGTTGCATCAGAGGAAGGGGAGGCGAAGCCTACGGTGCAGAGGGAGGGGATGACATTACGCTTGCTTCCCCCGGAAGCAAAAAAGAGCATCTTTGTCCCTACAGCAGAAAGGGCCCTGGCCACAGCCTTGATGGCATTGGCCCTCTGCTTGTGGATCTCTCCACCGCTATGCCCGCCGAGCAAACCGCTGGCAGTAAGGGTAAAGCCCTCATAGCCTGCTGGGATAGCCTGCAATTCAGAGGGAAGCTTTGCATCGACTTCAAGACCTCCTGCACACCCTATGTAGAGCACCCCTTCCTCTTCACTGTCCAAGTTGATCAGAAGTCGACTCTGGATATGCTCTTTCTCAATATTGAAGGCGCCGGTGAGACCTGTCTCCTCACTGACAGTGAAGATAGCCTCCAAAGGCCCGTGCTTGGCCTCTTTGTCTGCCAGTATGTCCATGGCCATAGCCACGGCAATGCCATTGTCGCCACCGAGGGTGGTATCCTTGGCACGCAGGATGTCACCCTCCCTTACCAGGATGATGGGGTCGGTGGCGAAGTCGTGGTCGCTCTCTTCTGTCTTGACGCAGACCATATCCATATGTCCCTGTAAAGCCACTGAAGGACGGCCCTCATAGCCTGGGTAGGCTTTCTTGCGCAGAATTACATTCCCTATGGTATCGACGATGGCTTCAAGATTGTGCTCTTGCGCAAAAGCCAGAAGGAACTGGCGCACTCCCTCCTCATTCCCAGACTCCCTGGGTATCTGGGAGAGTTGATAAAAGTAGTTCCACAGGTTCTGGTTCTTCAATCCTTCAAATAGTGGTTGCATGCATATGGCTCCTTGGTTTATGCGAAACGGTCGCGGATGAGTTCTCCATCGATGAACAGGCCCTTCATCTGCAGGTTCTGGTCCAGGACGACAATGTCTGCCTTGTAGCCAGGAACAAGCATTCCCTGTTTGGTAAATGAGTATATCCTAGCCGGGTTGGTTGAGGACATCTGTGAGGCCTGTTGGATGGGAATCTCCCACTCCACGACGTTTCTGAATCCCTGCAGCATGGTCAGTGCAGATCCCAGGAACAGCGTAGGATCCTCTATGCTGACAAAAGATCCCTCAGGGCCTACGATACAGGGAATTCCATTGGCGGTCTTGGGTCCCGAGCGTTGTTTGGTCGGCCTGAGCGAGTCGGTTATCATGACGATGTTGTCCAGCGGTTTTTCCCTGAGCAGCATCTTGACCAACTCCTGGTGGACATGTATGCCGTCACAGATGATCTCACACTGCATGTCCCTCTGGATCAGGATCGCTCCTACGGTCCCAGGGTTACGGTGGTGGAGCCTGCTCATTGCATTGAAGAAGTGGGTGGAGTGGAAGATACCGCACTGCATGCCTTCCATGATGTTCTCATAGGTTGCATCGGTGTGCCCGGCAAGCAGAACGATGTTCCTCTCGCGGGCCAACAAGGCAAGTTCGCGCATATGCTTGAGCTCCGGGGCCACTGTCATGCACAGCACCTTGCCTTCTCCTGCATCAATGAGTTGGTTGAAGATATCCAGGTTTACAGGCTGCACACCCTTGGGATTCTGGGCTCCGATGCGGGCAAAGGAGATGAAGGGGCCCTCTATGTTTATCCCCATGATCTTCGCACCCTTCTCCCTGCCCATTGCTTTGGCAATGGCCTTGGTACTCTCGAGCATGGTCGGCAGCTCATCGGTATAGACGGTGGGCATGAAGGCGGAGACTCCGAAATCAGCAAGTCTTTCGCTCATTGCAAGAATGGAGTTGGGATCGCAATCCTCTGTCCCGTAGCCCCCGATCCCATGCAGGTGGGAGTCAATGAATCCCGGCATCACGTAACTGCCGCCCATGTCTATCATAAGGGTATCCGGGGGGAATTTCTTCTCCTCGAAGCGTCGCATGTTGAAGATATCGCCAATGAGTCCATCTTCGTTGATATACAAGGCGCAATTCTTGAGTTTTGCATATCCTGTAACTACTGTGCCATTAGTGAGAACTGTTCGTATACCCATTCTCTGACCTCTCTTGCCTTAAATATACGTTCATATCCACATTAGGTCAATGAACAGCAGTCAGGTCGGTGATCCATTTGCCACGTAGCATCCGCACCAGGCTTATCACCAGTTTGGTCAGCTCTTCCATCCCCAGCAGCAGATAGACCTGCCAGATGTTCAGGTCAAGGACCAGGACACCAAAAAATGCCAGGGGCACCCCTACAGCCCAGACTCCGAACATTTCGGCAAACATCGAGAACCGGGTATCCCCTCCTGCTCGGAGAATGCCGACAATGACTGCCATGTTGATGCTCTTGATGGGGAGCATGGCAGCATTGACCAACAGGCAGTAGACCGCCATTCTCCTCACCTCCTCGGGGATATTGAAGAGGTTTGCAAACCAGGGAGCCAACAGTGCCTGCAACATGCCTGCCCCGATGCCTGTTCCAAGGGCTATGATGGTAAACCTCTTGGCATAGAGCTTTGCCAGGTCGGTCCTGCCTTCCCCTATCTTGATCCCGATCATGATGAGTGTCGCGTTGCTGACTCCCATCATTGCGACAAAGAAGAGGTTTGCGATAGCTTCATTGACATTGACTGCAGCCAGGGCGCTGATACCGATCCTGCTGAAGGCAACTTTATAGGTAGTCATCCCCAAGGACCAGAATATCTCGTTGAGGATTACCGGCAGGCTGGTGGGTATGACAAGTCGGAGGAAAGCCTTGTCCCACCGGAAGGACCCCTTCTCCCTGATCGCCAGCACGGGGTGCTTGCTATAGGTGATGTGCAACAGCAGTGCAACTTCAGCAAGGCGACTGATGGCTGTGGCTATGGCAGCCCCTGCAACGCCCAGTTCAGGGAAAGGCCCGACACCGAAGATAAGCAGGTAGTTGCCGATTGCATTCAAGGAGAGGGAGAAGAGGGCAACCCCCAGGGGGATCCTTGCATGCCCAATAACCCGAAGGGCCGTAGAGAGAACCTGGCTTATCGCAGTGAATACATAGCTTATCGCCACAATCTTGAGGTAGGTTACCCCATAGCTGACAACCCGCTCTTCATAGGTGAAGATATGCATCAGCTGCTCAGGAATGAAGAAAGAGGCCCCTGCTGCGAAAGCGGCCCCTATAAAAGCTACCGACACCGAGAGGCCGATGACGCGTTTGATGTTCTTCTCGTTTCCTGCACCCCAGAACTGGGAAAGGAAGATGGAGGAGCCGCTTGAGATTCCAAAGAAGAGCAGGCTTATCAGGAAGAACATCTGGTTTGCCAGACCGACTGCTGCGATGGCCTCTTGCCCGAGCTGTCCTATCATCAGGGTATCGACAAATGAGAGGGAGTTTGTCAGGAGCCCTTGGAATACCACCGGAAGAGCTATGGAGAACATCCTCCTGGTAAAATCCTTACGGTTATCTAATTGAGGTTTCACGTTGCTTACCGTCTTGCCAAAAGCACCCTTGACAACTCCTTTCTGTTAGCTTTTTCCAAGGCTTCGACAACCATCGAGCGGTTTTCAACCTTATTGTACTGCAGAAGTGCTCTCTGCAGGTGCCGTTCCCGACCTTTGGGAATGTAGATGGGAGCATAGTTTTTTTGGGGCCTTGGGTCTAGTCCCGTATAGTACATGCAGGTGGAGACAGTACCGGGAGTAGGGTAGAACTCCTGCACCTGGTCTGGGACAAAGCCACTCCTATGCATGTAGAGTGCCAGCTCTATGGCACTGTCCAGGGTGCTTCCGGGGTGGGCAGCGATGAAGTAGGGGATCAAAAACTGCCTTTTTCCCAATTCCTCATTGGTTTCCTTATAGAGGGCACTGAACCTGTCATACAGCTTTGCCTTGGGTTTTCCCATTGCATCGAGGACCTGGGGATCGACATGTTCTGGAGCTACCTTGAGCTGTCCGCTTACATTCTTGAGCACCAGGTGGTTCATGAACCGCCTTCGTGTTTTCTCACTTGCTACCTCCAGGAGGTAGTCGTAGCGGATGCCCGAACGGATGAATACCTTCTTTACTCCCGGCACAGCCTCGAGGGCTTCAAGGATATCGAGGTAGTGTTCATGCGAGTCCTTCAGGTTCTCACAAGGAGCGGGGTAGAGGCACTCCTTGGAGGGGCAGGGACCATAGGTCTCCTGCCTGTCACACGCCCTGCCCTGGAAGTTAGCAGTCGGTCCCCCAAGGTCATGGATATATCCCTTGAAGGAGGGGTGGGCTACCATTCTCTGGGCCTCCAGCACAAGAGAAGCCTTGCTGCGAGTCTGTATCATCCTGCCCTGATGACTGGTTATTGCACAGAAGGAGCACGAGCCATAGCAACCTCTGTTGCTGGTAATGGAGAAGCGAACCTCTTCCAGGGCTGGGATACCTCCCATCTTCTGGTAGTCAGGATGGGCGTTCAGGGTAAAGGGGAAGGAGTACAGTTCGTCAAACTGCACATCGGTAAGTGGATGGGCAGGGGGGTTCTGCACCACCACCCTGTCCATGCACTTCTGTAGGATTCTTTCACCCAGGATCGGGTTCTCATGGGTCATCTGGATGTTGAAGGCTCTGCTGTAGGCCATCTTGCCCTTTTCTGTAGGGGTATTCGATCTTGTGTCCCGTTCGCTCACCTCTTCAAAGGAGGGGAGGGTGATCGTGCGGTACCGTGTGTCCAACCCACCGACAGCCTTTTCTGAAAGGGCGAATACCGTGCCACGGATATTTTGCATATCCTTGACACTCTCACCTTTTTCAAGGCGTGAGAGTATCTCCAGGGTCTGCATCTCTCCCATACCGTAGATGAGCAGGTCTGCCTTCGCATCGAGGAGGATGGGTTTGCGCACCTTGTCTGTCCAGTAGTCATAGTGGCTCAAGCGCCTCAGCGATGCCTCAAGACCCCCTATGATGATGGGTGTATCCTTACCATATGCTTGGCGTGCCCTGTTCGTATAGGATAGGGTGGCCCTGTCGGGACGGAACCCTGCTTTTCCTCCAGGGCTGTACTCGTCTTCGCTCCTGGGTTTGGCATTTGCTGTGTAGTGGGAGACCATACTGTCGATATTTCCCCCACTTATCATGCAAGCAAGACGAGGTTTTCCCATTTTTAGGAAATCTTCAGTTGAATCCCACCGTGGTTGTGCAATAATACCTACACGATAGCCCTTGCTCTCCAGCAGTCGTGCCAATAGCGCGGTGCCGAATGAAGGGTGGTCAACGTAAGCGTCAGCTGAGATGAATGCTATGTCCAGTTGGTCCCATGACCTCTCTTGCATATCTGCCCTGGTTGTAGGAAGAAACGCGATTCTTGGTGGTTGTTGTTGGTGCTTCACACCGCCATACTATGCTATTGCCTACAGGGTGTAAATAGGATACTTTTTTACGATGAAAGGAGCTTTACATGTCTGACAAGAAACTCTTCATACTATTGAATCCCCATGCAGCAAAAGGCAAAGCCCTCGTTCGTAAGAAAGAGATCATGAGCCTGTTCAGCAAAGGGGGCTTTGAGGCGACAGTAGTCATGACCGAGAAGGGCATCGGAGCTTCTGATCTTGCCTACCAGGCGACGGTACAGGGCTGGTCCACGATCATTGCAGCTGGTGGGGATGGTACAGTCAACGAGGTTGTTGACGGAATCTTGCGCGCAGTCGCTGATAAGCAGATCCCTGCCCCTAGTCTGGGAGTCCTCCCTGTCGGGAGGGGAAATGATTTTGCCTGGGGTATGGGGATCCCTCGGGACCTTACAAAGGCAAGCGAGCTCATCATTGGAGGAAGGACCCGCACCATTGATGCCGGCATTACCTATGGTGGGCACTATCCCCAGGGAAGGTACTTCATAAACGGACAGGGGATGGGATTTGAGCCTCTGGTAAATTTCATAGCCAGCGATTTCAAGCATGTCTCGGGAACCCTGAGCTATGTGCTTGCCCTGATCAAGATCCTCATCGCTCATCCAGAACCCTTCAGGGTGGAGCTAACCCTCGATGGTAAGACAGAGCAGCTGGAGACCCAACAGCTGAGCATCTGTAACGGTCGTCGTATGGGAAGCGCCTTCATCATGGGCCCCGATGCCCTCTTTGATGATGGGCTCTTTGATGTGGTATATGCCAACCGACCGATCAAGAACTCCCGCTTGCTGGGTATTGCCCTGAAGTTTTTCAAGGGAAGTCAGGTGAAGCTTCCCTCCTTCACTGTGATCAGGGCGAAAAGCATCAAGTTGGTTTCCGAAAACAATCCCATGCCAGTGCATGTCGATGGAGAGGAAATATCCAAGGGATGCATGCAGTTTTCTACAGAGATATTGCCTGCAGCCCTCCCTGTTTTTGTGCAATAAGGCAAAAGTATGTCTAGTGGGTACCTATAAAGATCCCAAAATGTCCTGTTTGTTGATGTTTTATCGTATAAAAGTTCTTTCCTTTTGGGTTTCAATTGACTATATTATATATGATTAGAATTAGTTTCCGAGAATACGTTTTCTCGGTTTTATATATGTAAAGCTTTGCCTGTGATCGATCAAATCCGGTTGACTTCTCAGAAAAGAGAGTATATTCTAAAAAATGCGCGTCTTTTGTAGTTTTACCAGCAATGGCACATATAGTAAGGAGTTCCCAGTTGATAAAGGATTTGGTACCGTTCGTTCATTTTTATGATCAGGATTTTGTCGATATGTATGACAGGTCTTGGGTATGGATTGACGAACTTTGGAAACAAGGCACTGAAGAAAACGGCTTTTCAGGGTCCTATCTTTCCTATCCCGACCAGACCACATTCAATCAGTACTTGTCCTGTTTTTCCGCTCTATTTCTTGTATACAGCAACCAGAACAACTCACCGTTCCCGTTGATGGATTTTTTTTACCAGAAACAAGAAGAAAACGGAGCGATCAGAGGTGATTACTCCCTCGAGAATGGTTCCCCGGTTTTTACCGCGTCGAACCCCGAAGGAATCTCACCTCCTCTGTTTGCGTACGTTGAATACGGATTCTACCATAAGGTAGGAAATAAGAAGAGGCTGAAAGAGATTGTTCCCATTCTGGAGAAGTACTTCTCCTGGATCCAGACCACCTTTCAGAAACCCAACGGACTGTATTCAGTCCCCATCTCCTCATGTGAAAGTGGAAATACCCCCCGGGAGAGGGTCTACTATCCTCTGGACTTCAACGCACAGCTTGCGGTGAATGCCCTCTACATGTCGGCGATAGGTGATATTCTCAACGACAAGGAGTTGAGCTTTCGGTACAAGAGACTGTACTTTTCCCTGAAGACCAGGATCAACTCACTGATGTGGGATCCTGACAAGAATTTCTACTTTGATCTCGATATCAAGGAGAACAGGGTCAAGAACAAGTTCATCGGTGCCTACTGGGCGATGCTTGCCGAGATTCCCAATGACGAGCGTGCAGCCCACATGATAGAGGACCTGCACAACCCGAAGGAGTTCGGGACGGACAACCCGTTCCCCGGAGTCCCTGTATCCTCATCCGCTTTCAGCGAGAAAGGAAATGGGCACTGTGGCGGGGTCCTGCCGGTAAATACCTTTATCGTCATCAAGGCTCTGGAGAAGTTCAATCAGTTTATCTTTGCAAGGGAGTGTGCCATCAGGCACATGTACTACCTGCTTGATACCCTCCATCCTGATGCCGAGACCATCGGTGATGTCTGGGAGGCCTATCTTCCCAATAAGGAGGGGTACTCCACCACCAAGGATATTCCCGGATTCCCCCGCAGGCGCCTGATGCCTTTTGCAGGTCTGGTGACCATCACCCTGATGATCGAGAATATCATCGGCCTCGATATCTCCCTTCCTCGCAAGACGGTCAACTGGGTCATGCCTTCCCTTGAGGCGATGGGTATCGAGAATCTCTCACTGAAACGGAATATGATCACGATTCTCAGCAACAAGACCGAACGTGGCTGGGAAATTCGCCTTGAGTCAGAAAAGCTCTACTATTTCACCATTGAGATCCTCGGCGAGAATAAGAAGAAAACTCTTCCCATTCCTTCCGGAAAATGCTCCATGCTGATAGATAAGTTGTAAAAAATATGGCTTGGATGGGAAAACTCTTCGGAGGAAGCCTGGGGTTCATGTTTGGTGGACCGCTGGGAATGATTGCTGGAATTGCCTTCGGGCATATGTTTGATAAGGCTGGTTCGCTCGTACCTGGGGATCAGTACCATGCTTCCCAGGATCAGTCGCAGATGATGTTCTTTGTGGGAGCATTTTCTATGCTTGCCCGCATTGCCTCTGTCGATGGCGCAGTTACTGCAAATGAGCGACAGAAGGTGCAGGAGTTCATCAGGGGCGATCTTCGTTTGGGCTTGCGTGAAGAGGAGGCTGCATGGAAGGTGTTTGATGCAGCCCTAATCGGGGAGGGGACGTTCGAACAGTTCGCTTCCCAGTTCTACCAGAATTTTGCCCATGCTCCGAACATCCTTCAGCTTATGGTGGATATTTTCTACAGGGTTGCTGCCGCTGACGGAAGGGTCATCTCAAGTGAAGAGGCCCTCATACGTCGGGCAGCCCTCATCTTCCGGCTCCCGGCTTCCTTCGTTGATGCCTTGAGCCGCAACTATGGTGGTTTCGCCTCTGCTGGGGAGCGCTCCTATGCAATCCTAGGCCTCACCAAGGCTGCCACCAACGAAGAGGTGAAACGTGCCTACAGGAAGATGAGCATAGAGTTCCATCCTGATACCCTGGCAGCAAAGGGGATGGGCGATGAGTTCCTCACCCATGCCACCGCCAAGTTCAGGGAGATCCAGGGTGCGTATGATTCGATCAAGCAGGAGAGGGGCATGCGCTAGGGGCTCTTCAAGGGAAAGAAGCACTATTGCAAGCCAGCAGATCGGTTCGCTTCCCACCCAGGAAGGGAATGTACAGACACAAGGCCAATACAGAAGGGATCAGTTCATCCGAATTGATCCCTTTCATATTCTTCCCAAAGCAAATCAGGTAAGATCCCCATATTCTCCAGGGGAAGCGAAGTGCAGATTATTTGTTTTCCAGCGTTGAAGCCTGCAAGCTCCCCAGGGTGCATACAGCCCTAGGGTGATGCATGTAAGGATGATAATGAGCAACCAGGTCCCAAAGAACCCTGCTCCTGTTCCCGTAAATACCAACTGGTTGTCATCAACATATGTATGGTTTGCTTTCCATTTTTCAATTGAACAAGCTGACCAAGGATAGAATAACGAGAAGGTGATGATGTTCAACACTGTTGTCCAGACGAGCAACCAAAAATATGAGCCACCCTTTCCCCTGAAATCAAAACCTCCGTATGACATGTCCCCCCCCATATCTGAACTGTGCTTCTTTGAACGATGAACCTAGAATACCACCCGCCCCCGTAGCGACCTTGCCAGGGTTATGCGGTCGGCATACTCAAGGTCCCCTCCGATAGGAAGGCCACTGGCCAGTCGGGTGATCGCAAGCTCAGGGTGGTTCTTGAGGATGTGCCTGATGTAGAGGGCGGTGGTATCACCCTCTTCTGTCGGGTTTGTAGCGATGATGAGTTCGGTGAATGCACCCTGCTCGATACGTTTGAGCATCTTGGCGAACGAGAGATGTTCAGGACCCACCCCATCCAAAGGACTTATCGCACCCCCAAGTACATGGTAGAGCCCGTTATAGGCCCCGCTGGACTGCAATGTCACAATGTCCTGGGGATGTTCGACGATACAGAGCAGATTCCTGTCCCGTGAGGAGTCACTGCAGATGGGGCAGGGATCGACCTCGGTGAAGCTTCCGCAGATCGAACAGGGAAAGATACGTTCCTGTATGGTCGCTATGGTATCGCCCAGGAGCCTGTTGTAGGCAGGGTCTGTCTTTATCAGGTGGTAGGTGATTCTCGAAGCACTCTTGGGCCCTATGCCTGGGAGCCTTGAAAGGGTCTGGATCAGTTGTTCAAGTGCTGTCATGATCAGCTCTGCGGCATGAGAGAGCCAAGGGGCCCGGCATACTTGATGCCTTCGTTCTTGATCTTCTCCTGGATCTTGTTCGAAGCGTCATTGAAGGCAGAGGCAACGAGGACCTGGAGGGTCCCGACATCCTCGGGGTCGATTATCTCCTGTGAGATCTTTACTTCAGTGACAACAAACTTGCCATTGATGGTGACATCCACCATCCCCGCTCCAGCGCTTCCTGTTGCGGTTATCTTGGGAAGGTTCTCCTGCATCTTCTGCATATTCTCTTGGAGACCCTTCATATTCTTCATCAGTTCAAACGGATTCATATCCATGCAATACTCCTACGTATATTCCTTACGGTTGGTCAGTTTTGTATTTCGCCACGAAACAGGGAGGCGATGGAGCTGAGGACAGGATCCTCGACTCCCTTGTGCATCGGTTGTCCCGCTTCAGCGCAAAGGACGGTGATCTTTCCGGTGAAACCAGAAATTTCTTTGATCAGACTCCCCAGTAATTCAATGTTCTCCTGGGCAGTATCCCTACAGAATCCTGTAGAGAACGTGAGTTTCAGGCTATTATTCTCCTGTGAGACCTCTTGTATGGAGAGGGCTACCTGGCTGAGGATGGGAGTCTTGGTAAGCTTGGCTACCAAGGCAGGTACATCCCCCTTGGTGAAAGCCCTAACACTTGGTGTCCCGGATTGTTTGGGTGGAACCTTTTCCTGTCCTGAAGTTGGTCCGGTAACTGGTTCAGGGGACTTTTGCTGTGGTGGTTCGGTACCCTTTTGGACAGGATCTGATCCAGCACCCTGTTGTACAGGTTTTGGTTGGGGAAAGCTCTGTTGCTGCTGTTGTGGTGCTGCCATAGCTGGACGAGCAGGAGCCACACTCTGACGTACCTTCCCACTGAGCAGGTCCTCCTTGAGGGAGGCAAGCTTGCGTACCAGCTCTGTAGCCGAGGCAAGGTAGGGTAGCGATGCGAGGCGGCTTATCGCCAGTTCAAGTTCAAAGCGGGGGTTCAGGGAAAAACGGATGTCCCTATAGAGCTTGAGGAACATCTCAAGGGCCGCCTCCAGCTGTTCCTTGGTGTATGCTCCTCGTACAACCAGCGGGATGCGGTCGGTCTGTATTCCCAGGATTGCCTCTTCAGTGATGCCTTCCTTCATGAGAAGCAGGCTCCTGAAGAATTGGGTAAAGTCCTTGATGCACTGCTCGATGGATATCCCGTTGTCAAGCAAGCTCTGTACAGACATGAGGGCTTTATCGTTCGCCCCTGAAAGCAGGAATTCCACGATCTCGTTGATCTGCTCGATACCGACCAGGCCCAGCTTGTCGCTGATCTGAGCCAGGGTTATGTGGTCGTTGGAGAAGGAGAGCACCTGGTCGAACAGGGTGTAGGCATCACGCATCGAGCCTGTAGACTCCTTGGCTATCCAGAAGAGGGCGTCATCATCAGCGGCAACCTCCATCTCCTGGGCTGCCTCTGCCAGACAGGCCTTGATCGTATGCAGGTCGATGAGCTGGAAGTGGAATTGCTGGCATCGTGAGCGGATGGTTGCAGGAACCTTCTGCGGCTCGGTGGTGGCGAAGATGAATATGATATAGGCAGGGGGTTCCTCGATGGTCTTCAGCAGTGCGTTGAACGCACTGGTGGAGAGCATGTGGACCTCGTCTATGATATATATCTTGTAGCGGCTTGTCTGGGGTGGAAAAAGGACCTCATCCTTGATCTGGCGAATATCATTGACGCTGGTGTTGCTTGCTCCGTCTATCTCAATGACATCGACACTGTTGCCTCGTGTTATCTCCTTGCAGTTGGGACAGACCCCACAAGGGACCGCGGTGGGCCCTGTCTCGCAGTTGAGCGCACGTGCGAGGATACGGGCTGAGGATGTCTTTCCGACTCCGCGTGGACCGCTGAAGAGATATGCGTGTGCGATTCGCTTTTGCTCGATCGCATTCTTGATGGTTGAGACTACAAACTCCTGACCCACAAGGTTGTCAAACAGTTGGGGCCTTTTCCTCGTAGCCGTTACTTCATATGCCATTGGCTCTCCCTTGAAAATGTACTGGACAAGTATAGCACAAATCATCATGAACGGGTACCAATTGAAGAGACAGTAACACAGGGAAAAAACACCGACAGGAAATGAGCATTGCATAGGTTCACCCTCTGGTCATATTGGCCCTGGGTCTCTTGCTTTCGTAAGGAGATGCCGCAAAGATATGCATGCTAAGTAACACTAACCACAATAGTTATTTTTCCATTGATTCATGGAAAGCTTTGGTCTATAGTAATCCAAGAGCGTGACGTACTGCTAGAATTTTTTACTCATATACAGCGTTACAGTGTTGCAAGGAAAAGCCTGCGTTTTCCTTGCATGTTTTCGTGTAAAGATGAGGGGGTTATTGTCTTGGGACAGGAGCAGAAGCTGCAGATCAATTTCGAGAACCTTGTCGCCCACCTAGCCGATGGAGTCTATTTCGTAAACCCGCAAGGCAAGATCATGTATGCCAACCTGGGTTTGGCCCAGCTTTTGGGATATGAAGATTCCTCCGAAATCCTAGGAAAGCACCTCCATGAGTTCCTTGATGAGGGGAATGCAGAGAAGATCAGGGGCGTCCTTATGCATGACAGCCAAAAGAAGTTGGGCACAATCAGGTTTGAAGTGCAGTTGTTGCGCTGTGACGGTTCACTCATCTGGGCAGAAGTTCGTCCCACCCTCAAGATACCCAGGACCTGCCCCAAGGGTAGCTTCGGAGTTGTCAGGGATATCACTGCCTTCAAGCATCTGGAAGAGCGATTGCATAACCTTGCCATCACCGACGACCTTACCGGGCTGTACAACAGGAGGGGCTTCCGCCTCCTGGCAGAGCAGGAGCTCAGGCATGCCCAGCGCATCAATGCAGAGACAATACTTTTGAGCATTGATGTGGATGATTTCAAGAGCATCAATGATACCCTGGGTCATGATGAAGGGGACAAGGTGTTGAAGCTAGTCGCCTCTACCCTCAACGAATCATTCAGGAAGACTGATATTATCAGCAGGTGGGGAGGGGATGAGTTTATCGTTCTGGCTCTCGACGCTCCCTCAGGCTTTGTGCCCCTGCTTTCCGATCGCTTCCAGCAAAATCTTGCCAAAAAGGCACAAAAAGAGTTGTTGCCGTACCCTTTGAGTGTGACCATCGGGATGGAGAGCACTGATATTTTTGAGGATTCGACGCTTAACAGCCTGATCGTAAGTGCTGACCGCCATATGTACCAACAAAAAAAAGAGAAGCGCAGCCAGTGACTTGCCCCTCAGCAAAGACCGATGGGCTCCCTGCTTCCCAGAGTACTGGGTTCTCTCAGCACAAGCTTATATAAAAAACCCAGCCAACAAATCACCTGCGTCTCATGCATAGGTCACTTACCGCTGCTACCTTCCGGTCCTGACGGGGT
>CAZTXW010000045.1:0-11670 GCA_964617345.1 uncultured Sphaerochaeta sp.
GACTTGAGGTCAATGGCATAGTTCAACAGTTCTGACTGAGGAACCAAAGCCTTTACCAGTTGCAGATGTCCGATATCCTCCTGTCCCAGAACTCTTCCCCGTTTGCTGGAGAGGTCTGAGAGAATGTCCCCCAGGTACTCATTGTCAATGAATACCCCGAGTTTCATAATGGGCTCAAGCAAGACGGCACCCGCCTTTTCCATGGCAAGTTTCATCGCTCCCTTGGCAGCGAGCTTGAAAGCCATCTCACTGGAGTCTACAGGGTGTTCCTTACCATCGACAAGGGTTATGCCCACGTCAACTATAGGATAGCCAGCCAAGAATCCTTCCAACATCTGCTCATGCAGGCCTTTCTCGATGCCTGGCACGTAGCCCTTGCTGACAGAACCCCCCTTGATAGCGTTGGTAAAGCTGTACTGCTCGCCACGCTCAATGGGTTCTATCTCGATGAGGACTCTTGCATACTGGCCGTGTCCACCGCTCTGCTTCTTGTGTGAGTATTCGACAACACCACTCTTCTTGGTGATCGTCTCCCTGTAGGCGACACGGGGAAGCCTTGTCTGGATGGATATCTTCAGCTTATCCTTGATCTTGTTGAGGATCATATTGATATGCAGTTCTCCCATTCCGGAGACAACACTCTCCTTGGTCTCCTCATTGAAGTGGATCATGAAGGTGAGGTCCTCTTCCTTAACCTTATGCAGGGCTTCATTCATCTTCACTTCACTTTTCTTGTCCTCAGCGGTGATGGCCAGGGCATAGATTGGATTCGGGAAGGCAACCTTCTTGAACTTGAAGTCCATATCAGGGTTTTCCAGGAGTGTTGAGTTGGTTGCAGCAATATTGCTCTTTGCAATGATACCAATATCACCGGCAGCAAGGGAGTCGACCTCAGTAAGTTTTTTCCCTGTCATCCGATAGACCTTGCCCGCACGTTCCTTCTTACCCAGGGAGGGGTTGTATAACTCTGTCTCACCCTTGAGGGTTCCTGACACGACCTTGACGAAGCTGAGCTTACCGCTGAACTGGTCCAGGGTTGTCTTGAACACTACCGCACTTACCGGACCCTCTTCCTTGATGGGGTAGGGAGTCACGTTGCCTTCCTTGTCATAGATCCACTCATTCTGACCCAAAGGTTTGGGGAAGTTGTAGCGTATGAAGTTCAGGATGCTGGTGACACCCAGTCCAAGTTCCCCGGCGCCGCAGAAAACAGGAACGACACGGTTCTGCTCAAGACCTTCGCGAAGACCTCGCCTGATCTCATCCTTGTCCAGGGTCCCGACCTCGAAGTATCTCTCGATGAGGTCATCAGCACCCTCAGCTGCATTTTCAATAAGGGAGGTGCGATATCCCTCGACATATTCCTTCATATCCTCGGGAATATCGACAATCTTCTCCTTGCCGTCATCGCCAAGCACATAGCACTGGTTCTCTATCAGGTTGATGACGCCCTTGAACTCTTTTCCTGCACCCATGGGGATGACTACTGGAACGAATGTTGTCTTGAAGGAATTGTTGAGGTCTTCCAACACTGCAGTATAGTCAGCACGGTCACGGTTCATCTTGTTTATGAACACCGCCCGCGGTTTGTTTCTCTCATCAAGATGACGCCATAGCTTGATGGTCTCTATCTGAGCCCCATCGCGTCCGTCCACTACCATCAGGGCTGATTCGCAAGAACGAAATCCGCAGATGGTCTCTCCGATAAATGCTGCTGTTCCCGGAGTATCGAGAATATTGAGGGTCTTTCCTTCCCAATTGAAGGAGACTAGGGAAGCGTGAATGGAAATCTTGTGTGCGATTTCCTCTTCAGTATAGTCACTGGTGGTTCTTCCACTTTCTACAGTTTCTGCCCGGGAAATCACCTTGGCATAGAACAACATCTGTTCCAATAAAGTAGTTTTCCCGGTTTCATTGTGGCCGATGATGGCAACATTCCTCAGGTCTGTGCTGACAACGCTCATAATTCCTCCTTTGATCACCGTAAAGCACACGGTGTCTACAAAAAATGCATGAACCAATGGTAAGCCCCAGAACCCTATAAGTCAAAAGAATTCTTTCGTACACACACCTCCCTGAGGAATTGGGAACAAATCCCTCCCATATTACAAGTTGGTCAGAAGAATCGTATGTTCTGAGGATGAGTTGCAGACACAACTGAGCTCGAAAATTTGCTCTCAGCGATTAATTTACAAGGGAATGGAGTGGTATATCAGAAGATATGTGAAAAGGCTTTACATCTTCCCTGCTATATAGGCGTTGAAGGACTCAGCGATCAGAAGCGGATACTCCCTATGGTTGATGAAAGCAGTGCAGAGCATCGCACCCAAACCAACAACATTGAGGGAGAAGCCCGCCAAGGAGACACCTATAGCCCAGGGGGGAGTGGCTTCAATATCATCAAGGTTCAAGGGAAGAAATGTCATGATAGTCCCGCCCCCGATACAGAGTCCTGCTATCATCATGCTGATGTTCTGGTTTCTCACTCTTCTCTCAAGCTCGCGTATCAGATCTAGGGTTTTCCCATCAAGGCCTGGATGTTCTTCACTAAGATATGCAAAGAACTCAGGGATATCAGTCTCCATGCCCCATTCGGTCTCCACATTGTAGCTCCTGCCCCGATAGGTATAGCGAGGGGGTATATAGCCAAAGATGTTGTTGCTCCCCTCATGGAACTGTATGTAGGGCCCAGATAGGAAGGACCGGCTTTCTAGCCCCGCTTTCTCAATGGAGAGGACTTCCTTTGAGGGAAAGGAGGCGATGGATCCATCTTCGAGCAGCATGGTGATGTGCCCTATCGACGAATACGAGGATACTTCAGCTCTAAGCATGGTTCCATCACGAAGCATCACCATATCTACTGAGAATAGCATTCCAGCAGAAACAAGAGGAAGGAGGAGGAGTAGGAGCATGTGTTTTTGCATTGGTTGTCGTTTCATAGCTGATGGCACCATCATAACAGAGGGGCTTCATCCCCAACACAGAGGGGTTTCAGCTTCATCAGGTTGCCTCTTGAGGTCTCGAAACAGCTGTTTGGCCATATAGATAGAAAGCAGACTCATCGCGCAACGACAAGCCTGCCTCAGTGCATGGTAAGTCTCAAGTATAGAGATGTATTGGTACGTTACCTTGTAAAACTCACATTGGCATCGATGATGTGGTTGATGTCCTGTTTGAGCTTGTAAGCGAACTGGTCCATAACGGTGACGTCATTGGGCAGTTTGTCTCCATCTTCACAAAACAGGGTCCAGCAAGGAACGTCAAGAGCTGCGCTGATCTTCTCAATGGTCGCAAAGGAAGGGGCCTTCCTCGAGGTCTCGATCTCAGTCACAAAAGATGTGGAAACACCAATCTTTTCAGCAAGTTGAGCCTGAGTCAAAGCAAGCTTCCGTCGTCGCTCTTTCAAGTTTCTAGCAAAGATGTCCTGTAAGTTGTAAGTTCTAGCCATGTTGTACTCCTCTTTCAGTAATCACTATATCTTAGCTACTAAACGTGTTTAGTAAAACTATATTTTTTTTACTAAGTCATTACCTTGCTTGTATTTTAGACACGGAATCCCGTATTAGGCAAGGGTTAGCCCGGCTATTTTTCATGGTTTTCAGACATTATCACTGTTTCTGTGCATAATGATTGAACTCCATGGAGAAGGTTCCTCTTCCCTGAGTAGCAGACCTTAGTATGGTGGTGTAGCCAAAAAGCTGTGCCAATGGTGCCTGGGCATGAATATATTCCCCGCTTGGCCTGCTCTCAATGCTGTTCACCAAGCCACTTCTGCTGGTCAGGCTGGAGATGGCCTCCCCGACAAATAGGGATGGGACAGCTATGGTGACGCGCATGATCGGTTCCATGAGAACCGGACTGGCGTTTTGGGCAACCTTGTCAAAGCACATTGCAGCACAGGCTTCGAAGGCAAACTCAGAAGCGGTCAGCTCATTGTACTCAAGGGAGGTGACCTCCACCTCAAGGTCACAGACCTCATAGCCCATCTGGATCCCTCCCTTGAAGGAGTTGGTGATGCCGCGCTTGACAGCCTCGGTAAATATCTCAGGAATACCCCTGGTCTTGGCGGAACAGAGATAGTTCGTACCGCTTCCCCTGCTCAGGGGACGCACGGTTATGCCGACGCCCGCACTGTTCTCCTTGCCTGCAAGGATCTTTGAGAAATGCTCGGTGCCGCTCGCAGTAGCTGTGATGGACTCACGGTAGGTAACCTGTGGCTTTCCTACCCGTGCCTGGATCTTCATCTCCTTGGTCAGGCGAGTGACCAGCACATCGAGGTGCAGCTCACCCATGCCGCTGATGATCAGCTGTCCTGTCTCCGCATCGTCTCGATGGGTGAAGGTGGGATCCTCCTGGCTGAGGGTGGCTAGGGCTGTGCGCAACTTGTCCCCATCGCTGAGGGTGTTCGGTTCGATGGCAACGGAGATCACAGGGGTGGGGAAGTGCATCTCCTCCAGCAGGACCTGGGCCCCCTCGCTTCCGATGGTATCGCCGGTCCTGCCCTCCTTGAAGCCAACTATCACCCCAATGTCCCCAGCCTCAAGCTCGCTGAGCTCCTCTGGGCGGTTGGCATGCATGCGCATGATCCTGTTGACCCGCTCGCGTTTCTTCTTACTGATGTTCATGATGGTGGTACCCTTGCGAATGGTACCGTTGTAGACGCGCACAAAGCTGAGGGGTCCTGCCTCACGGTCCACCTGAATCTTGAAGATAAGGGCTAGCGGGGGTTTTTCCTTGTCATAGACCACCTCTACACTCTTGCCTGACTTCTGGTTCAAGCCGACCAGAGGAGGAACTTCCGAAGGGGAGGGCAACAGGGAGATGATCCCGTCCAGCAAGGCCTGCACCCCGATATCCTTCAAGGAGGAACCTACAAAGACCGGAAGAGCCTTTCTTTCAATGGTCGCCTTCTTCAAGGTCTCCATGATCAGGGGCAGGGGAATATCCTCGCCCTCAAAGTAGAGTTCGGTGATCTCATCGCTGAAGGAAGCTACGCTGTCTATGAGTTTCTCCCTCCACTCTTCGGCCTCCTCAGCCATGGCCTTGGGGATTTCATTCTCCACGATGGTCTTTCCCTGGTCCCCTTTGTCGTAGGTAATGAGCTTCATGCTCATCAGGTTGATGATACCCTTGAATTCGTTCTCTGCACCGACAGGCAGGAAGAGGGGGATGGGGTTGGCTCCAAGCTTGACCCTCAGTTCCTTGAGGGACTCCTCAAAATTGGCACCAAGGCGATCCATCTTGTTGATAAAGGCGATGCGGGGGACACGGTAGGTATCGGCCTGCCTGTACACGGTCTCTGTCTGGGGTTCGACACCCCCCACTGCACAGATGACCATGACCGCCCCATCGAGCACCCTCAGCGAACGCTCGACCTCAGCGGTGAAGTCCACATGTCCTGGGGTATCGATGATGTTTATCTGATGGTCCTTCCAGAAACAGGTGGTGGCTGCACTTGCGATGGTGATGCCCCTATCCTGCTCCTGTTCCAAGAAGTCCATCGTGGCTTCACCGTTGTCGACCTCCCCTATGCGATGGTTCTCCCCTGTATAGAAGAGAATCCTCTCAGTGGTGGTGGTCTTCCCAGCATCAATGTGTGCCATAATTCCGATATTTCGTGTCAGTTTCTCATTCATAGTTTCTATCCTTCAACAATCTGCGCTAATATATCACATTTGGACGGGTTAATCAACGCGAAGGATTTCCCAAAAGAATGCGCAAGGAGTTCAGTATTGCAAGGAATGCGACACCCACATCAGCAAAAACCGCCCACCACATGGTTGCAAATCCCAAGGCTCCCAATATCAGGGTGACCAGTTTTACCCCCAGGGCAAACGATATGTTCTGCACTACGATCCGCTTGGTCTTCCTGGCAATTCTCAAGGCCATCGGGATGGCTAGGATATCGTCGGTCATGATGACAATATCAGCCGCCTCGATGGCAGCGTCACTGCCTGCCGCTCCCATCGCGATGCCCACCTTTGCCCGGGCAAGGGTAGGGGCATCGTTGATGCCATCCCCTACAAAGGCCGTGTGTTCCGAGCCCCGTTCCAGCTTTGCAAATGCTTCCACTTTCTGGGAGGGAAGCAGTTGCCCATGGTACTCGTCCAGACCCAACTGCCGTGCTATCGTTTCGGCCACACCCCTTGCATCTCCGCTAAGCATCACCGTTCTGCTGATACCCAGGCCCTTCAGTTGCCTCAGGGCCTCCTTAGCCTCATCCTTAGGGGTATCCTCAACGACAAAATGCGCGACATACTCTCCATCAACAGCCAAAAGGACCGAGCTTTCACCGCTATCTTCAAAGGAAGGGGGGAGGGCGATTCCCCTCTGCTGCAGAAGAAGGGCATTGCCTGCCACCAGAACCTTATTCTCGACAGTCCCCACAATACCCCGTCCCGAGAGCTCGGTTACCGATTCTGCATGGATACTCCCGTCAGCCTTCCCATAGGCGGCAAGCGCTTGGGCGATAGGGTGGTTGCTGCTCTTTTCCAGGATTGCCATGAGCCTTGCTGCTTCCCCTTCGGAAATTGGAGTCTCTTCGGAAACCCTGACACTCACCACACTGAACTCACCTTTGGTAAGGGTCCCCGTCTTGTCAAACACGATGGTATCCAGGCGACTCAAAGCCTCGAGATAGTTGCCTCCCTTAATGAGAAGTCCATGCCTGGCACTTTTGCCTATACCGGCAAAGTAGGCCAGGGGAACCGATATCACCAGAGCGCAGGGACAGCTGATGACCAGAAACACCAAAGCCCTATAGAGCCAGGTGGAGAAATCCCCCACAACAAGGGTGGGTATGATGGCTATCATGGCGGCAAGGGCGACTACAATAGGGGTGTAGTACCGGGCGAATGAGGTGATGAACTGCTCAGTGGGTGCCTTGTGAGAACTGGCATCCTCCACCAGAGCCATGATCTTCGACACCGTGCTGTCGCTATAGGGCTTGGTAACCTCGATATCGACGACAGAGCCCAGGTTAACCGAACCGCTGAGCACAACTGTGCCTGCCTCTACGAAGCGAGGCACACTCTCTCCTGTGAGACTTTTGGTGTCAAGGGAGGTACTGCCTTCCAAAAGGACCCCGTCCAGGGGGACCTTCTCCCCGTTGAGGACGCGTATCCTTGCTCCCACGGTGACCTCTTCAGGTGTTACCTTCCTTACCTCTGCCTTGTCCTGTGAGACCAGACGGGCAAACTCACTTTTCAAATCCATAGCCTCGCTGATGGATCTCCTGGAGGTATCGACAGCAGCACGTTGGAAAAACTCCCCGGTCTGGTAGAAAAGCATGACAGCGGCCCCTTCACTGAACTGTCCTATTGCCATGGCTCCCAAGCTTGCTATGCTCATCAGGAAGTTCTCGTCGAACACCCTTCCCCTGAGGATATTCTTAGCTGCCTTCAGAAGCACATCATAGCCACTGAGCAGGTAGGAGGCGACGATACACATCACCGAAAGGGGTGTTTCTCCTACAAGGAAACCTGCAAGAAGCAGCGAGAAGGATAGGACAAGCCTGGCGAGGTTGGCATTGATCCAGGGGGAGGGTTTTTTGGAGACAGGGGCTTTCTTGCTGTGCAGGACAAGCGTAGGCTCAGCCTTTTGTGCTACTGCCTCCACCTGTGTCCAGAATGAGGGACCTTGCATCGCATCAGTCTTGACGGAGAGGGTCTTTCTCATGAAGTCAAGCGAAACAAAGGAGACCCCATCCACAGCAGCAATGGAGCGTTCGACCTTGTTTGCGCAGGAGGCGCAATCGAGACCGCTTACTGTCCACTGGCGTGTACTCTTGGTTTCCAGGCTCTGTAACACCAGGTCCGGGCTTGCCTCTTGTGCCACCCTCTCAAGGGTATCCCAGAAATGGCTTTTCTGTTCCTCCTCACTCTCTATGGTAAGTCTCTTGGTGATGAAGTCCAGACGCACGTCCTTGACCCCTGGCTCCAGGGAAAGTCTTCTCTCTATTTCGGAACTGCAGTGGGCACAGTCAAGGTTTTCTGTTTTCCATGTACGTGTCATTGTGTCGTGATGCTCCTATATATCAACATATGATTATATTCAAATATATCCTACAGAGAATCCTCCTGCTCGTCAAGCAAGAAATTCCCGTGTAGAGTTCCCTTCAGGACTATACCAGATCGATACCCTCCGGAAGTATCTGCTTTTCATAGATACCCCTCTTCCCTGAGGCTGCAAAGGAGAGGCTGGCGACTAGGAAGAGCGGCAGGGGATTGGCATAGCCGAATAGCTCGAGCCCCAGGACAAAACATGCAAGGGGCAGTTTTGTCGACCCGCTGAGCATCCCTATGGAGCCGAACATCGCCATAGCCGATACGGGAATTGCAGTGAGACTGGCAAACAACGCACCACCGGTAGCCCCTATGACCAGGATGGGGATGACCTCCCCTCCCACAAACCCGCTTCCCAGGGTAAGGGCCGTGAGCAGCAGCTTCAGAAATGGGGCAGCCAGGCCGGTCGTTCCCTGTTGTGCCTGCGCGATGAGGTCCGTCGAAAGGCCGTTGTACTGAAATGATCCGGTACAGGCATAGATGATGAGCGATGCAATGAGCAGGCACGAGCTAGCAACCAGTGCACGCAGGAGCAGGCTACGCTTGATCCTTGCAAACAGGTTTTTCGTGTGGTTTACAACCAGACAGAAAAGCCTGCTGAACAGGCCAAAGGCGATAGCCAATACAGAAAGTGATGCGAGTGTCTTGAGCGTCAGGGGAAACGTCTCCACTGCAAGGGTCCTGAAGGTATGCACCTTCAGGGCCTGAGACAGAAGGCATGCAGTCACAGAGGAGACCAGACAGGGAATGAGCGCATCGGTGCGGTTCTCCCGTGGGCTGGAGAACTGCAGGCCGAAGAGAGTTCCTGCAACCGGGGCGTTGAACAGGGCGCCGAAGGCAGCCCCAGCTCCGCTGATCAGCCAGATGCCCTGTTGCTTCATATCAAGGCCAGCGTTGGTCCTGTAGAAGAGATAGCGTTCCAGGCGGTTGAGGTTTGCCCCTATGGAAGCGCCTATCTGCACTCCAACCCCCTCTTTCCCTCCAGAGGCTCCCACCAGGTGGGTGATGAAGGTGTTTACAAAAAGCAGGGGAGCCATCTTGGTCGATATCTTGCTGTAATGTGATTGGCTGTCCTGCTTGAAGCCCATGGTGGAAGGGTGGGCTATGTCGATGATACCCAAATTGATCATCTGGATGACCTGGCTTGCCCCATCCTTGAGGTAGGGTCCTACCTTTGCATAGAGCAGGGCTGTCAGCAGAGCTCCCGCCGGTATGAAGAAGAGCAATAGGGGGTGGTTCTCCCTGGCAGAGGATGCCCACCCTATGCTGAGGCTCAGTGCACTGATGGCAGATCCCACTGCAAGACCCAGGATGAGGGAGCGGACAAGCCAGAGCAGGGAGTTGGCATGGTGTCGTTTCAACAAGGATTTCATGCGGATATAGTAGCGGTAATCGGGGTGTAGGTATATCGGTTTGTGTGGCCAAACTGCTATCCTGATGAAGTTTTTGCCTTTCATGGACATTTGTCGGGTTTGATTTTACAATGGTGGTTCACCAAAAAATACTACCTGCAAGAGGATTTCTTTCTTGCAGGATCAACGAGAGGGTAGATACGATGGACGAACAAGGGCTACGGTTTGATTCTCAGACATACAGGAGAATCGTAAGTGAGGGGAACAGGCAGGTTTGGAGAACCATCTACCTGAGCCTATTATGCGTTCTGGTTGGTGTCGTAGCGGCCTTTGGTTCCATCGGGTTCCGATTCCTCATTGATTTTTTCCATAACCTGCTGTTTACAGGGGTGCTTTCCTTCAAGCATAACCCCTCTCTCTCCCCATGGGGGAAACTGGTGGTCCTGGTCCCGGCTGTTGGTATTGCCCTGGCAAATTTCATCACAGAGAAGTGGGCACCCGAGGCAAAAGGCCATGGGGTTCCTGAGGTGATGGTGGCAGTTGCAAACAATGGGGGGAAGATCAGGCCGGTGGTGGCCCTGGTAAAGACCCTTGCATCGGCTCTTACCATCGGTAGCGGAGGTTCGGTGGGAAAGGAGGGGCCGATCGTTCAGATTGGTTCATCCTTCGGCTCGACGCTGGGACAACTGTTCAAGCTTACTCCCCGGGAAACCATCATACTGGTAGGAGCGGGAGCTGCAGGGGGCATCAGTGCCACCTTCAATGCACCCATCGGCGGGGTGATGTTCGCCCTGGAGCTGATCTTGCCCGAGTACAGCATCATGACCATCATGCCCCTGGTAGTATCCTCCATTGTCTCCACCTACATATCCACCCTGATCCTGGGTACTCATCCGGCTTTTGTCATTCCACAATATATGATGGTCTCCTCCTTTGAGCTGTTGAACTATGCTTTCTTGGGATTGGCCGCAGGGCTTCTCTCCGTAGCCTTTATCCATCTGGTCTATTTCGTGGAGGATCTTTTCCACAAGATCAGGGTCCCTTCCCTTGCCAAGGCTTTGGTAGGAGGTACGCTTGTCGGCTGTATAGGCCTGATCTCCCTGAAGGCTTTCGGTTCCTATTATGTCTACGGGGTAGGCTATGATTTCCTCAATGGAGTGCTGGCTAATGAGATGCATTCCTTGGTCATGTTGTTGTCCCTCATGGTACTGAAGGTCCTGGCAAACACCCTTACCCTGGGCTCGGGAGGCTCTGGAGGAATCTTTGCTCCCTCCCTCTTCTTGGGAGCCGCCCTCGGAGGCTCCATTGGTATCCTTGCCAATATGATCGCCCCAGGTTCCACAGGGTCCGTTGCCGCCTATGCGATAGTGGGTATGGGCTCTGTCGTGGCAGGGGTAACCGGAGGGGTGCTCACCTCCATCATCATGATCTTTGAGATGACCAGAAACTATCAGATCATGCTTCCCCTCATGCTGGGTGCGGTACTTTCCCATTTCGTGGCCAAGTTGCTGTACAAGGAGACCATGTACACGAAGAAGCTGACAAGACGGGGCATAAACATCCAGTTTGACAAGAGAATCTCCACCTTCAAGATGCTGAGCGTAGAGCAGGTAATGCAGAAAAAGATAGTCTTCTGCTCATCAACGACCAGTGTGCAGGAGACCCTGGCTCTTATGCATAGGCATAACCTTGGCGTACTTCCTGTCATCGATGGAAAGGATGTGCTGGGAACCATAAGCTACAAGGAGCTCTACAACGCCACGCCCGAGCAGAGCGCACCTATAGAGCCTCTGGTCAACAGGAGAAATATAACCATTCCCAGTACTGCTGACCTGTATGACGCCCTTGAGGTGATGCAGCAAAGTAAAGGCAATATCCTGATAGTTGTGGACAATGATCAGGTAGTGGGACTGGTAACGGTGAAAAGATTGATTTATAGTTCTATGGACAAGCGTAGAAACTGCTAGGCAAATCATGATTTGGCTACAGACAAAGGAGATGGTATAACCGATGTTGGAACAACTGAAACAGCAAGTGTATGAAGCTAACCTACAACTTCCCCAGTACAAGCTGGTGACCTTCACCTGGGGCAATGTCTCAGCGGTCGACAGGCAGGCCAACCTGATGGTGATAAAGCCTTCGGGGGTGACCTACGACCTGATGAAGGCTGAGGATATGGTCGTCATCGACCTGAGTACCGGAGAAAAGGTGGAAGGAGCGTACAAGCCCTCCTCCGATACCCCGACTCACCTTGC
>CAZTXW010000045.1:11770-16224 GCA_964617345.1 uncultured Sphaerochaeta sp.
AGGAGACTGGCTCGGTTATCATCGAGCGCTTCGCTACACTCGATCCTGTACAGGTTCCCTCGGTGCTGGTGCATAGCCATGGGCCTTTTTCCTGGGGCAAGGATGCCTCAGAAGCTGTTCATAATGCCGTAGTCCTGGAAGAGATTGCCATGATGGCTTGGCATACGATGATGCTCAACAACCAAACCCAAGAGGATATGCAGAAGGTGCTGCTGGACAAGCATTTTTTGAGGAAGCATGGAAAAGATGCCTATTACGGGCAAGCCTGAAAACAGGAGAAGGTCTGGATATAGGTGAAAGGAATGGCAAATACGCCTTGTTTCACACACCAATTTTTTCAGATGCAGACAGGGGAGGAAAAGCCCTTCCCTGGATATTCTCCAATGCTTATACAACCCTACAAACCTAACGTGCCACTTTATGCTTGAAGGGTTTTTTTACCTGTTTTCTTTCATAATACTATGCATCTACTCATTGTCCCTATCGAACTGTTCATCCCAAATCATCACCAGATGAATCGAAAAAGGCCAAGGGGGAAAAAGAAATCTCAAAATCAAGATAGGAAATATGCTATTTTGTTTCCATAATGCATGTATTATACAGCAATATGGAAATATAATAGGATCTTGATAGACAAAAACAGGATGACCATGGCTACTGCCTTGGTCATCCTGAACAATCCATTCCTCTAGTATTGTGCTCGTTCAGTATGCTACCTGCAGCCTAGGTCCACTTGCTGTAGAGTTCCTCAATTTCAGCCATCTCCTCGGCATCACTGGGCTGGAGGTTGTTGAATACCTTGTGCTTGGCCTTGATGTAGGTGAGGACCATGAGGGCTTCTTGGCGGTCGCTCATCTGGGTAAGCAGTACAGAGGAGTAGAAAGGCTTCACAGCCCCTGCATCCTTACCCTCATAATAGCGGTATTTCTCTAGATTGGTTGCTGCTCCTTTCCAGTCGCTCTCCATTTTCTTGAACTCCTTCACCCGCTTGGATGCACTCCAGTTTCGGTTGTAGAGTTCTTCGGCAAACTTCTTGTAGTGGCCAGGGTAGAGTAACTTTGCAGGGAGCGTCTCCATTGCCTTGCGCATGTAGCTTACTGCCCACACACTGTTTCCGAAGGAGATGATTCCTCCAGGGAGCTCGTCATAGAGGCTGGAAAGTACATACCATGTCTCTGTGGAATCAAGGGTGTTGAATGTGTTTACTACCATGGTAAGGTCCTCGAGCATGCCCTTGGCCTTGCCTAGGGCATTCAGAGGCCCTTTGGTCTGGCCCCATCTTCCGCTGTTGGATGATTTCCAGAGGTAGGCCAAGGCGTTGGGATGTTTCTCAATGGAAGCGAGGGCATAGGCTTCGCCCTTTTCGTACTCAACGTATTTGGCATCCTTGTCATCATCAGGCAGTTCATCACCGATGGAAACCTGTAGGCGGGCGAGGCGCCACAGCACTTCAGCCTGTTCCTGGTTTGTAGTGGCAAGGCTTTTTTGCAGCATAAGCTCAGTTTCACAGCGGGAGAACTCCTCCAGGTCCAGAAGGAGGTCAGCTTGGGTGAAGTCGGGCGCTGCAGTCAAAGAGGAAAACAGCAACAGAAATAGTGCGAGCAAGGCAACAGTTCTTTTCATATGAGACTCCTTTTAGTGCATAAGGCGTTTGAGAAGCGAGAATTTCCCCTTGAAGGGGGCATAGCGGAGAGGCACATCCAGGAAGGTGTATTTCTTTATGATGCTTTTTGTATGGCTGAAGGTCTTGAAGCCCTCTTTTGCATGGTATCGGCCCATTCCGCTGGCCCCAACACCGCCAAAGGGAAGGTGTGGGTTGGAAAGGTGAAGCACAGTATCGTTGATGCATCCCCCGCCATAGAGGAGGGTGTGTACCACACGCTTCTCGTTTGTCTTGTTCTTCCCAAAGTAGTAGAGGGCGAGAGGGTGATCCCTGTTTTCGACAAACGAGAAAGCCTCTTCAAACTGGTCGTACGCAATGATGGGAAGTAAAGGGCCAAAGATCTCATCGGTCATCAGGGAGGATTGCAGGTCAGGCTCAGTAATGACCGTTGGTGCAATCTTCATCAGTTTGGGGTCGAGCTGCCCCCCATAGGCAAGTGTTCCTTTACCAAGCAGCTCAGTAAGGCGGGTAAAGTGCTTTTGGTTGATGATCTTCGGAAACTCGCTGTTGTTCAGCGGGTCGGTGCCATACATGCCTTGGACAGCCTCTTTCAGCTCATCAATAAACCGTTGCTTAAGTTCACGTTTAATTAGGATGTAATCCGGTGCAATGCAGGTCTGTCCGGCATTGAGGAACTTGCCCCAGGCTATGCTTTTTGCCGCCTGTTTGAGATTTGCACCCTCATCGATGATGGCTGGGCTCTTTCCTCCCAGTTCAAGAGTGACAGGGGTGAGGAAACGGGCAGCCTTCTGCATGACAATCTTCCCCACCGTAGGGCTTCCTGTGAAGAAAATATGGTCAAACCGGTAGTTCAATAGGGCGGTGTTCATCTCACTTCCGCCTTCGAATGTGGTTACATAGTCAGATGGGAATACCTTTGCAAGGACCTCGACGATGATACGTGAGGTATGGCTGCTGTAGCGTGAGGGTTTGACCACAGCACAGTTGCCAGCAGCCAGGGCTGCTACCAAGGGTGCTATGGCAAGTTGGAAAGGGTAGTTCCAGGGGCTCATGATCAGGACTACCCCAAGGGGCTGGGTTATGATGAACGAACGGGAAGGAAAGGATAGGATCGTGGAGCGCACCCGCTTGGGTCTGCTCCACGCATCAAGATGCTTGAGGTGTTGGTCTATCTCGCTGTAGACAATGCCCAGTTCGGTGGCATAGCCTTCGAAGTCAGACTTGCCCAAGTCGTCATACAGGGCTTTGAGGATGGCACTTTCATGCTCGGAGATGCTCGCCCTCAGCGCTTTCAGTTGTTTTTTCCTCCATGCAACACTCAGTGTTGTCCCTGTTTGGAAAAAATCACGCATTTCGCTCATACAGAGCTGAATCTCTTTCATATAGGCCTCCCTACAAAATCCAGTATGACAGTACAAATGGCCTTTGTCAAAATAATATAAGAAACCCCAAACCAAACCTGGAATGTAATCCAGAAAGGACTGCCCTGATGGTACTATTTATAAAGAAGCTTGACTATTATCCCCGAAAGGATGGTACCATGGAGAAGAAAGGATACGTCTATTACCAGGGGGAAAATGATTATGGCAATGGAAGCATTATTTGCAGGAGAATCTAAGAATGTTGAATATAAGCAGGATGTTCCACCCAATAGTGAAAAGTATCTTAAAACTGTAATTGCTTTTGCTAATGGAAACGGAGGCCGGTTGGTTTTTGGAATTGAAGACGAAACCTGCAAAATTATTGGTATCCCGCAGGATGCTGTTTTTGCCACTGCCGATCGGATTACTAATGCTATAGTGGATAGCATCCAGCCGATGGCTGACTTTGAGATCAAATATCAGACCATTGAGGATAAAACGATTATTATCGTACAGGTTTTTCCTGGGATGCGAAGACCTTATTTTATCAAGGCAAGAGGTATGATGGATGGTACGTATATTCGAATTTCAGGAACAACTCGGAAAGCTGATGACTTTGTAGTAAGGGAATTGATTTTCCAAGGTGAGAACAAAAGCTATGACCAAACAGTTCCGGCTAATCAGACTGTCACAAAAGAAGAAATTGAAGCATTGTGCAACACCATGTATGAGTATGCCCTGAGTCACTGTACATCCGCAGCTGAAAAACTCCAAATCAAACGGGTGGAAGAAAAAAATCTGATTGCATGGGGATTGTTAGTTCAGAGAGAAGGAAAGGTGTTTCCTACAAATGGCTTTCTGTTACTGACGAAAAATCCATTCTTGGAAACATCAATTCAATGCGCTGTGTTCAAGGGTACAGATAGAACTGTGTTTCTCGATCGCAAAGAATATCATGGTCCCCTGTATGAAGAGATTGATGAGGCCTATTCTTTTGTTCTCAGGAATATCCGTATGGGATCCGAAATTAATGGGTTGTATCGAAAAGATATATATGAATTGCCTGTCGATAGTGTTCGTGAGTTGATCGCCAATGGAGTTAGTCATCGGTCGTATCTTGACCCATCAAAAATGCAGGTTGCAATCTTTGATGACCGACTTGAAGTAACATCACCAGGGTTGCTCATTGGCGGACTGTCCATTGAAGACCTGAAAAATGGCTGTAGCAAGCCGAGAAACCGTAGTCTCGTTCATGCTTTTTCCTATATGAAGATTGTTGAGCAATGGGGCAGTGGAATTCCGCGAATCTTGAAATCCTGTAAAGAAGCTGGTCTTCCTGAACCTGAATTGAAAGAAATCGGAGGTAGTTTCAGAGTGAATTTATTTAGGAACTCAAGGATTTTCACCCCCCAAGCTACCCCCCAAGCTACCCCCCAAGCTACCCCCCAAGCTACCCCCCAAGCTACCCC
>CAZTXW010000046.1:0-16034 GCA_964617345.1 uncultured Sphaerochaeta sp.
ACCTCGTCCCCTGCACAGCCGAGGAAGTCACAGTACATCAACTCGACAACTGCACGCCCTCCGGCCATGGCATACCCTACTCCACTACCTACGATTGCAGACTCTGCGATCGGGGAGTTGAAGAACCTTGAAGGGGGAAGCAACTCGGTAAGGCCACGGTAACAGGCAAAGGCTCCGCCCCAGTCACGATGGTCCTCACCGTAGGCGACCATGGTCGGATCGATGGAGAAGCGATGGACCATCGCTTCAAAGACCGCATCACGATACTGGTACTGCCTTGCCGCAGGAAGCTCCTTGCCGCCCTCGTCATAGGCATAGCGACTACGACGTGCGATCTGCTGGACGCGGGCGTTATCCTCAAGCTTCTCAAGCATGACAGGTTCACCCTCTCCCATCTTCTCCACGTTTCCGTTGGAGAACATGACGGACTCGACAAAGGAAGCATCAACCATGGGGCTGAGAGTCGGGTCTACGGTGATCTCCAGGGTCTTCCTCATTTTCTCCTCGAGGATGGCATCAAAGCCATCGAGTTCCTTCTGGGTGACCAGCTTGTTCTCGATCAGGTAGGCACCATAAGCCTCAATGGGATCCTGGGCTTTGAAGGCATCAAGCTCTTCCTTGCTACGATAGGTCATAGCATCTGAGGGACTGTGTCCGCTGTATCGATAGGTAAGGGTATCCATGAAGACAGGGCCCTCTCCCTTGAGCAACAACTCTTTCTTTCTGGCAGTCGCTTCAGCGACAGCCAGGGGATTGAAGCCGTCGACTCGCTCGGTGTGCATGGAGTGCTCATTGATGCCCGCTCCCATGCGTGCTGCCACACCATAGCCCATGGTCTCACCAATCGGCTGGCCACCCATGGCATAGAGGTTGTCAAAACAGTTGAGCATGAAGGGAGGATAGCCGGGATTGTCGTCCCAGAGAGTCTTGTACTGGTCCATGGAGGAGAGGACCAACCCTTCCCAGACAGGACCGCGGGCAAGAGCGCCATCACCGATGTTGGCAATAACGATACCCTTCTTGCGGTTGATCTTCTTATAGAGGGATGCCCCTACGGCAATCGTGCAGGAACCACCGACGATGGCATTGTTGGGCATACTGCCAAAAGGCTTGAAGAAGGTATGCATCGAGCCACCAAGGCCAGCAGAGAAACCGGTCTTCTTTGCGTAGATCTCAGCCAGAGCCCCATACAGGACAAAGTTCTCAGCCAGGTCACGGGTATCCTTACCTGCAAAATGTTCCTTGACAACCTTATATGTTCCCCCATCCATGAAATCTTCCATGACAGAGAGAAGAGCCTTGTCATCCATCTTCCAGATGGCAGAGAGACTCTTCGCCAAGATCTCTCCATGGCTTCGGTGGGAACCGAAGATCTGGTCTTCAGGGTCGAGGACCATGGACTGCCCTACTGCGGCACTTTCCTGTCCTGCAGAGAGGTGTGCAGGTCCCTTGTGGTTGTACTGGATGCCTTGGTAGACACCCTCTTTCTTGATGGTGTCGAGCATAGTCTCAAACTTACGGATCAGCAGCATATCGTAGTACGCCCTGACAAGGCGTTCCTTGCCGTAGGTCTTTAGTTCTTTCTTGAAATCACTCTGGTACTGGTTAACCGGAATGGATGGGATGGCGATAGACTGCTTCTCCCTCAGTTCTTTGGGATCAAATGGTAATTTTCTGGCCATGGGATAAACTCCTTATAGTTGTTCCTACAGTGTGGGCTCGAGTGCGAAACAAGCATCCTTGATGAGCTCTGAGACACTTGGGTGAGGGAATACAATTTCCTTGACGTCCTGGACTCGCAGCTCGGCCTCTATGATGGCCGCTGCTCCCCAGATTATTTCGCTGCTGTAGGGTCCCAGCAGGTGGACGCCCAATATGACATTGGTATCGCTACTGGCAATAACCTTCACCAGACCTCCGGCACGCTTGCCCTGTTCGGCAAGAAATCGCCCGTTGGAGCGCATCTGCACCGTCTTGCTCTTGATGGCAATACCCTGTTTTTTCGCTTCAGTCTCGGTAAGGCCACAGCCGGCAGCTTCAGGATCGGAATAGACAGCCCAGGGTATTGCGTTGTAGCGCATCCTCTGCTTGGTCGATCCGAAGATATTGGAAATGGCGACCTCTGCCATCCTAGAGGCACTATGGGCCAGGAGGGATTTTCCATTGACATCCCCGATGGCATAGACATTGGCAACATTGGTCTGCAGGCGGTCATTTACGACTACCCCACCACGAGCAATATCAAGCTTCAGGTTCTCAAGACCTGCCACATTGGGACGACGGCCAACGCTCATCAATACAAGCTCGGAAGCAAGGCTCTGCTTCTTGCCCTTAGCATCGGTGAAGAGCACCCCTTCTGGGGTAACCTCCTCCACCTTACAGCCAAGCTTGAAATCGACTCCCTTGAGTTCGCGCCTCATCATCTTGGCAAAATCCCCATCCATCATGGGTAGGATCTCGTCAAGCATCTCAATGACAGTGACCTTCGTCCCTATCATGGAGAAGTAGGAGGCAAACTCCACCCCGATGACACCCCCTCCAATGATGGTAAGGCTTTCGGGTATCTTCTCAACGGAGAGAATCTCGTCACTGGTCAGCACATGGCTCTGTTTGCTCCCTGGAATGGGAGGGACAAACGGCGAGGATCCGGTTGCAACTATCAGGTAGTGGCCCTTGTACTCTTTCTCTTCCACCCTGACCGTATGTGCGTCAACAAACTGGGCTTCACCGAAGACGGTCTCCACATTGCTTGCCTTCATCAAGAAGCCGATACCACCGCGAAGGGTCTCCACTGTATCCTGCTTCCATGCCATGGCAGTCTCAAGGTTGTACCTCACCTCTTGGGCCTCAATGCCAAGCTTCTTCCCTTCGAGGGCATGCTTGTACTGCTTTGCACCATTGAGCAGACTCTTGGTGGGGATACAGCCCCAGTTGGTGCAGACACCGCCTAGGAAGCCCTTCTCGATGAGCAGGACCTTTTTCCCAAGCGCTCCAGCACGTTCTGCTGCAACATAGCCCCCAGGCCCAGAACCAATTACTATAAGATCATATGTTTCCATTACTATTTTTCTCCTACAATGCCAACAACAGGTCGATCGAAGCGATGTTCTCCATCAGGGCCTTTAGGAATCGTGCTGCATCAGCACCATCGACCGCCTGATGGTCCATGGTAAGGGAGAGCCCGATATGCGGGACAAAGGAGATGGCTCCATCCTTAGCCTCTACAGGCTTGGGTACGATGGTACCGACACCGAGGATAGCAACCTCGGGCACATTGAGTACTGGGGTGAACGCCTCGATTCCGAAGGAGCCCACATTGCTTACCGTAAAGGTACTGCCGCTGAGCTCTTCGGGTGTTGCAGATCCATCCTTGCACTTGGCAACCAGACGCTTCGCCTCATCAGCAATGGCTCTCAGGCTCATGGCTTGGCTGTCACGAATGACCGGGACCAGCAGACCTCGAGGAGCATCGGTAGCCATACCAAGATGGACAGAGGAGAACTGGAGAATCTTATCCCCAAGGAAGTGTGCATTGAAGGCAGGGAACTGCTTGAGGGTCCTGGAGACTGCAAACAGCACCAGGTCGTTCAAGGTCACATTGGTAAGCCCAAGCTCGCTGTTGCTCGCCTTGAAGCCGGAGCGCAACCTCTTCATGGCAGTTGCATCGGCAAAGGCGTGCAGCGTAAGCTGACACGTCCCATGAATGGATTCCATCATCCTGCGGGCAGTAACCTTCCTGACACCCTTCACAGGGATTTCAGTGACTGTCCCCTCAGCAACAACAGCTGTAGAGCTAGATGATGCAGAAGGTGATCCTATTGCAGCAAGATCGGAGGCAAGGACCCGTCCACCTATGCCGCTTCCCACCTTGGGTGCAAGGATACCATCCTTGAGGGCGGCAGCCTTGGCAGCAGGGGTAAGGGGCTGTGAAGAGGCACTCTTCACATCGCGCTCGATGACCCGGCCCTTAGGTCCTGTTGCCGATAGGGAGGAGACAGGAATACCCAGTGAAGAGGCAAGGTTTCTGGCACGTGGGCTCGAGCCTACTGCAGCCTGGACTGTCTTTGGTTCTGAGGATACAGGGGCAGGTCTTGCCTCCTGTGCAAGAGTCTCCTCCTTTTGTATATCTGTAGGCTTTTGTACATCAGAGCCTGCAGGAGAGCGTACCTCAACCTTCTCACCCTTCTCGCCAACAACAGCAATAGCCTCCATGACAGGGGCTTCATCACCCTCTGCAAATAGCAGGGCCAGCACGGTACCCTCTGCTGTGGACTCGACATCGATGGTTGACTTGTCTGTCTCTGCCGAACAGAGCACATCGCCGACGGACACGGTGTCCCCGACCTTCACATTCCATTCGACTATAATGCAAGACTCTACTGTGTTTCCTTGTTTGGGCATTACGACCTGTTGCGCCATACTCTCTGTTCTCCTCTATCGGGCTATGATGACCTCGACACCCAACTCTTCAAGCTGGGTAGCCAGGTCTTGGGGAAAACCACTGTCTGTGACAATGGTATCTATATCCTGTACTCTCATGATCCTGACAAAACCCCTGTTGCCGACCTTGGAAGAGTCGACACAGAGAACCCGCCGTGTAGCCTGTGCGCCCATGCGCTGCAACACCTGGGCATTCTCTATCAGGGAGGTGGTAAGACCATGTTCGAGTGTGATGCCGTCGGTTCCGAAGAAGGCCGTCGACACATGGTAGTTCTCTATCTGGCTGATGGCTACCGGCCCTACCAGGGCTTCTGCCTGGGGGCGATACTCCCCTCCCACAAGGGTAATGTCCAACATGGGGTTGGCCCTCCCATAGGGGAGCAGGAGTGTTGAGTTGGTCACCACCTTGATGCTCTTGAGCCCAAACAGGTGTCTGGCAATGAGCGAACAGGTGGAACCATTGGAAATCATGATGAAGTCCCCGTCAGAGACGAGGGCTGCCGCCGCTTTGGCGATGAGCTCTTTCTGGGCTGTGTTGGATGAATCACGCAGGGAGGATTGGGGGGAGGAGGCCACAACCACACGCCCATGGGAACGGACGACCAGACCCTTGGAATCAAGATCGCGCAAATCCCCACGGATGGTAACAGCCGATACTCCCAGCTCTTCACTGAGTCTGGTTACCGGGTACTCCTTGCCACTACGAAGCAGCTCAAGGATTTTAGCTTCTCTGGGAGAAATTCCCACCATTAGCATCACTCCTCTTTCAAATCCCTTTCATATCACTTTCGATTGTATTACTAATCTCCAACAATATCAAGAGAAAATGAAAGATACTTTTCAATCCATATGAAAAACCTCTTCCAGGGGAATCGATACCGGACTGTTGTCCTCATGGGTCTCCATAAGGGGTGCCATATGGGCCCACCACCTCTGTACTATCGGATTTGTTCCCAGGCTTTGGGACCCACCCTCTCTCTTTGTCCGTTGGAAAGCAAAGAGAAGGTTGGTCCTCTCATCAAAATAGATCGAGTAGTCGTATACCCCACTTTCAGAGAGCAATGCCTTGAGCTCTGGCCAGATGGCGGCATGCCGCCTCTGATACTCCTCTTTACAACCCTCTTTCAACTTCATGACAAATGCCTGCCTAGTGTCCATACTCAGAGTCCCCCTTGCTGCATCTTGAGCTTCCGGTTTGCCTTATAGATATCAAGCAACCTGGGAAGCAGGACGGCTGTTATCAAAAGCGAACCGATGACGATGGTCATGACTGTGCCTGAGAACTTGAGAAGTCCCATGCCGAACTTCAGATACCCTACCAGAAGGGAGCCGATGAAGACTCCGAAGACACTGCCCCGTCCTCCAGTAATGGCAACTCCGCCCAGCACTACCAGTGTGATGATCTCAAGGTCCCATCCTGTGGCAATGTTCGACCTGACCGAAAGGATTCGACTGGCGAGCAATACTGCTGCAATGCCACAGAAGAGGCCGGTAAGCGTATAGTTGATGACCCGGGTCCTCTGTACGTTGACACCTGAGAACCTTGCGGCTTCCGCACTGTTTCCTATTGCATAGAGACGCCTGCCATAGGCAGTCTTATGCAACACAAAGGCAAAGACCAGCATGAAGGAAAGATAGAGCACAAAAGCGAAGGGGATGATGGTGCCTGGGATAAACTCCTGACCAAAGAAGCCGAACCCTTCGGGATACCTGGTACAGGCATGCTCACCGAGCATCCCTGTGGCAATGCCACGGTAAATGCTCTGTGTTGCCAGCGTCACCGCAATGGCCGGCATGTTCAAAACTGTGATGAGCAGTCCGTTTATCAGACCAGCGACGGTACCTACAAGCAGGGAGAGCAGGATGAGGGAGGGGATGCCCATCCCCGCCTCTGCCGAGATGCCGATAACATAGGCACACAGGGCGATGATTGAGGCTATGGAAATGTCAATATCCCCACACATGATGATGAAGATCATAGGAAGTGCCATGATCGCCTTCTCTGAGAACTGGAAGGTAGCGTTCATCAGATTGAACCAATCCAGGAAGTAGGGGGTCATGTTGGAGAAGAAAACGAAAACCACCACAAAGAGGAAGGAGAGGATTACCTCCCACTTGGTGATGAGCTCTATCAGACGGTTCTTCAGGGACATCTCGTCGATCAGGCGGCTTTGAGCCACAAACTGTTTATTTTCACTCATAGCTCTACGATCTCCTCTGCTCTAGCAGTTTTCTGGTTTTTCTCTGGTCACTGATGGTATTCAAGGCCAAGGCGACCAAGACGATCAGACCCTGCACAAAGGTTTGCCAGAAGACAGAGAGGTAGATGACCGGCAAGGCATTGGTGACCACACCCAGGAAGAGCGTACCCAAGGCCACCCCGATGATACCCCCTGCCCCGCCGGAGAAGCTCACTCCCCCGAGCACACAGGCAGCGACTGCCTGCATCTCAAATCCGGTTGCCATCTCATTGACGGCAGAGGCATACCGGGCGGTCCACAGAGCGCCTGCAAGACCACACAAGGTCCCTGAGATGAGAAACACCACCAGACGGGTCCTGCTTTCATTGACACCGACAAACTTTGCAGCAGTGGGGTTACCCCCAATTGCGTAGATTTCACGGCCTGTGCGGGTATACCGGCTGAAGTAATAGAAGATTGCGATGACAGCGAAGGCTATCCAGAGCAAAAATGATATCCCCAGGAACGTGGTACGGGGCAAGGCGATGTACGAGTCTGTCATCTCATGGGCAGTGACCCAGGTTCCCTTGCTCAACAGGAAGGTCATCCCCCTGAAGATGCTCATAGTCCCCAACGTCGTTATGATCGGAGGAATCTTGCCATAGGCAACCAGGACTCCGTTGACCATCCCCAAAGCTGCACCGATTGCCATACCGACAAGCAGGAGCAATCCGACGGGGAACTGGGGAAAACTCTCGTTGATCATGCCACAGGCCATACCGGTGAAGGCTATGACCGAACCGACAGAGAGGTCGATGCCATTGGAAAGGATAACATAGAACTCACCGATAGCGACAATGACCAGGATCGCCATATCATTGAGGATAGTGTTGATGTTCTTGGGAGAGAGGAACTGGGGCGATCGTATGCTGATGGGAACCAGCAATACGACAAGCAGGACCATCAGGGTCGCTTCACGTCGGGCCAGTGTCCGTCGGATGAATTGGGAAAAGCTATTGTCAGGCATGGATGCCCTCCTCTACTTCTTTGATAGCGTAGCGCATCACCAGGTCCGCACTGAGATCCTCACGGTCGATGAACCCTGTCTGGATACCTTCATGCATCACCATGACGCGGTCAGCCATCCCGATGACTTCAGGAAGCTCACTCGATATGATGATGACCGCTACGCCACGGCTGGCCATCTCACAGACAAACTCATGCACAGCCGCCTTGGTCGCCACATCGATACCTTTTGTCGGTTCATCCAGGATAAGAATCTTCGGATCGGTGCCTATCCACTTGGCAAGCACTACCTTCTGCTGGTTCCCACCCGAGAGGGTCTCGGCATCGACATGGTAGCCAGCTGCCTTTATCTCCATCTCGTTGCCCTGTTTCTCGACATAGGACTTCTCACTCTTGCCCTTGGTCACCAGGCCCTTCCAACAAAGCTTGGTGAGCATGGGAAGGGAGATGTTATGCGTGAGGGACATGCGAAGGACAAGGCCTTGCTTCTGACGGTCCTCCGGGACCAGGGCGATGCCTCTTTGCATGGCATCCTGGGGGCTTTTTGGAGTATAAGGCTTGCCTTCGACCCTCATGGTGCCCCCACTTGCCTTGTCGATGCCAAAGATGGTGCGCACAACCTCTGTGCGACCGGCTCCCACCAGACCGAACAGCCCCAAGATCTCACCACGGTGAAGATCGAAGCTTATGTCCTTGAAGGCTCCCAACTGTGAGAGGCCTCTGACCTCCAGGATTTTTTCCCCTGAATGGGTCTTGTGATCCGGGTACATCTGATCGACACTGCGACCGATCATCATCTGGATGATGGAGTCTTCACTGGTTTCGGCGACCTTGCCTTCCCCTATGTACTGACCATCACGGAAAACCGTAAAATAGTCACAAATTTCAAATATTTCAGCGAACTTATGGGAGATGAACAAGATGGCCTTGCCACTGTCACGAAGCTCCCGCACAATCCTAAACAGGTCTTCCACTTCCCTACCTGTCAATGCTGAGGTCGGTTCATCCATGATGACCAGCTTTGCATCCAAGGAGAGGGCCTTGCTAATCTCAACCATATGTCGCTGTGCTACGCTGAGATTCTTTACCAGGGTATCAGGATCGATATCAAGCTTCATCTGGGAGAGCAATTCGCGAGTGTGCTCTGCCATTGCCTTCCAATCGAGCTTGCGTGTCTTCGCATTGCGCAGGTGGTGTCCCATATAGATATTCTCAGTGACACTGAGTTCAGGAAACATCGAAGCCTCCTGATGGATGGCTACGATGCCAGCCTCCTGGGCTTCGATCGCACTTTTACATGCGATGGGTTTTCCTTCCAGTTCGATGACCCCACTGGTAGGGATATAGACTCCGGTGAGAATCTTCACGAGAGTCGACTTGCCTGCACCATTCTCACCAATGAGGGCATGCACTTCTCCACTGCGAATCGACAGGTGGACATCGTCCAGTGCACGGATGCCAGGGAATATCTTCGTCAGATTATGTACTTCCAACAATGCCTTTTGCATTGAGCCTCCTTCAGCCGATACGCTTGTTCATAAGAGAAACTGCTCCCGCCCAATCAGAGGCGGGAGCAAGCTGGGATATCTTCTAGAAAATTGCAGCGTACTGCTCGATGTTGTCCTTGTTGAATACATAGGGGGTGCTCATGTAGATGAGACCATTTTTCTCAACCTTGACACTATTCATGCGCCCGGCAGGAATCACATCACCAACATTGCCTTTGGTGGTTCCGTCAATGAGTGCATTGAGGATGTAGGTAGAGGTGTACCCAAGATCAATGGGATTCCACAGAGCCATCTGGCGGCAGGTTCCATCAAGGATATAGCCCTTCATTTCTGAGGGAAGACCAAGACCGGTTACTTCCACGACACCAACCTTACCAGCATCCTTCACAGCCTGTGCAGTTGCGAGCAGACCTACTGTGGTCGGGCAAATGATGGCCTGGAGCTTGGGATACTTCTGCATCAAGGATACTGCTTCACGGTAGCTCTTGTCTGGGGCGTCATCGCCGTAGACCACTTCCACAAGCTTCATCTTTGAGTACTTGGCATCCTTGATCTCTTCCTTCATCCAGTCAATCCAGAGGTTCTGGTTGGTTGCCTGGGCAGAAGCGGACAGGACAGCAACTTCACCTGTGTAGTCGGTAAGTTCAGCTGCAAGCTGAATCTGCTGGCGGCCGATGAGCTCAGCATTACTGGGCAGAAGGTCGACAATACGTCCGCCGGCATTGATGCCGGAGTCAAAGGAAATTACCTTGATGCCAGCAGCCATGGCTTTCTTGGCAACAGAGATAAGTGCATCTGCATCGTTGGCGGAGATGGCAATACCATCAACACGCTGTGCGATAAGGGTCTCGATAATCTCAATCTGACCCTCAGCAGTTGCCTGCGGAGGTGCCATGTAGGTGGTCTTTATGCCACCAATCTCGGCTGCAGCCTCTTCGCTTCCCTTGAAACAGGCATCAAAGAATCCATTTCCCATGCTCTTTCCAAGAATGACAATCTCTTTTCCTTTTGCAGAAGCATCTTCTTTTGTGCCCTGTGCAAACACGGTTCCCATTGCCATGGCAATGATTAGAACGATCAACAGTGTCTTTTTCATACAAACTCTCCTTTTCTTCTTCTTTTCGGAAAATCCGAAATCTATGTGTACCCGGAAATCCGGATCAGATAGCTTAGCTTGAGGCCAGTGTGCTGCGATACTTCTCCACTTCCCAGTTCCGTATGAACAGGATCATTGCCTCGTCCATGAACAGGGGACCACCAAAGCTCTCGGTGTAGACACTGATGGTTACGGTATCAAGGAACAGGGGAAGAGGTTTATCCCCAACAGAGAAGACGCCGGTGTTCTGCACACAGATGATCTTCGGCTCATTGCCGTAGAGCTTCTCATACTCACCGAAGGCAGCCTTGACAGACTCTCCCTCTCCTACCCACAGGGGCTTGAAGCCACTGTAGACAATGTGATCGGGGGTAAAGGAGGAAGCAACAGGGGCAAATGCCTCGCTAGAGGCAAGGTAACGTGAGATCTCAGCGTTCAGAGCAGAGACTATCTTCGCACCTGTAAGCTCCTCCAAGGTGGAAGCAATGGATGCTCGCTTCTTCTCATCCATGACAAGGGGGGTAAAGTCTGGCTTTCGCACCAGCTGCCCCTCAATGGTCCTGAGCATCGAATCGTATTGGGAGGCAATCTCTGCAAGGCTCTCGCCTCCCACAAACACCCCATGGTTCTGCAGGAATATCACGGAGGCAGTCTTGCCACTCTTCCTTTTCAGTAGTGCCAAACGCTCGCGAACTATCTTAGCAAGGATAAAGCCCGGCTTGACCAATTCTATCCAGAGGGCTTCAGGGAAGAGCCGAGTGACAGCGCGTTCGCCTTCCTGAGAGCAGGTTATCCCATTGACCAAAGCCGGATGGAGATGCACCACATAGGTGAAGGGAAGCAGGGCATGCAACAGAGCCTCTACCGAAGGGCGGGCTGTCTCCCCTTCCAGGCGACAGGCCATCATATCGGCGAGCACCTCTTCCTCGCGTTCATCGTCATCTTCTGAGTAGGTTTTCTTCCAGATGTTCTCCATACGTGCAAGGTCCATCTTCACAAACCCTTTCTCGGTGATGGTTGCCAAGGCACTGCCAGATGCCTTCACATAGAGAACCCCATCCTTCTTATAGGAGGTGTTCCCTCCCCCAAGCAAGACAAAACGGTCATCGCCTCCATAACGCTGTGATTCACAGAGGAGCTGTCCAATGCTCATTCGCGATCTCCTTGCACTGAGGCTTCATACTCACCGACCACCTTGATGAGTTCCCCATCTAGGGCAATGCCATTTCTTTGGCAGAACTCATCCCAGACAAAGCCGAAGGGCATCACGCTCTGCTGTTCGAGCAGGGCCATCTTGGCATAGCCATTGTCTGTCTCCTCGTAGCGGACAAGAAGGTCCAAGGGCTGGAGCATCGCAAAGAGCAGTGCCTTTCTCATCGAGCGTGTGCCGGTTACCCAAGCCCCCACCCGGTTGATGGAGGCATCGAAGAAATCTAGGCCGATATGGGTGGTGGCGAGCTTTCCGCTGCGCACCAGCTCCTCAGCAACCATCTTCACCTTGTCATTGAACAGGACGACATGGTCACTGTCCCACCTCATGGGGCGGCTGATATGCAACAGGATCTCATCATCAAAGAGCAGGAGGGCGGAAATCTTATCGGAGATGTCCTCTTCAGGATGGAAGTGTCCCATATCAATGCAGAGCATCTTCTTGTTGCGGATAGCATAGTTCATGTAGAACTCATGCGAGCCTACCACGAAGGCCTCGCTGCCTATTCCGAACAACTTTGTCTCCAGGGCGTCGACCATCTCCTCCTTTGGATATTCCGTTGCAAAAATCTCGTCAAGGGACTCCTTGAGGATCGATCGATAGCCAAACTTGTCGACTGTCAGATTCTTGGCCCCGTCCGGGATCCAGGTATTGAGGATACAGGGGCTCTTCTGCTCGCGTCCGATCCAGGCGGCGATTCTTCTGCAACGATTCTCATGTTCAATCCAGAACCTGCGAATCGTCTCATCCTTGCTGGCTAGGGTATACCCATCTTCTGCAAGAGGATGACTGAAGAAAGTGCCGTTGAAGTCAAGATGGACATTGTTCTTCTTAGCCCAGTCCACCCAGCCTTGGAAGTGTTTCTCCTCAATCTGGTCGCGGTCTACAAAGGTTGGGCCGAACTCACCATAGCTTGCATGGAGGTTCAGACGGTGTTTTCCGGGAACGAGGGAGAGTACCTTTTCAAGGTCACTGCGAAGCTCGCTGACATTCCTGGCTTTACCGGGATAGTTTCCCGTCGTCTGGATTCCTCCTCCACCCAGGGTAGCATCGGGTTTCTCAAAACCGCCGACATCATCACCCTGCCAACAGTGTATGGCTATGGGAACAGAGGACAATTCTTCCAACACAGTTTCAGTATCGACGCCATACTTGGCGTATGCTTCTCGTGCAATCTCATAGGTAGTCATGGTAGTATCTCCTATACATAAGTCTGACACCTTTTTGAAATTCTGCCTTGACAGAATAATCAAATTATAGCACGATTTTATCATGTCATACCAAATTCTCCAAGAAGGGGTGTTTTTTAAGGAAAACAGCCTAAAAGTGAAGGTAATGCTTCGCGACCCAGAAATACCCTATTCCTTACATTGCCACGAATTTTATGAACTTGTGGTAGTAGTTTCAGGCAGAGGTTCACACCTTACCACAGAGGGGGAACACCCTATTGGAGAGGGATCGGTCCTGTTTATTAAACCTGGGGTCCTGCATGGGTATGACAAGATAGATAACCTCAAATTATATAACATTTTACTTGGTAGTGACTTGTTTTCAAGGGAGATGTCCGACCTATTGGAAATGCCGGGTTTCAAAACATTTTTCATGCAACCTGAAGATAATATTCCCATTTGCAAGCTGACGAGCTATCAGCTGACAGAGACCATATTTCTGCTACGGGAGATAAAGGCGGAGAGTGAACGCACAGGTTTTGGCAAGGGCTCCTCTGCTATGGCATATGCAAAGATCCTGCAGATGGTCATAAAGATTGCCAGGATCAACAACCCAAAGCCTCAGAGTTCCGTACGGACTACTGCAGAGAGGCTCCTTCCTGTCATGCACTTCATCGAGCAGAATCTGCATAGGGCTCTGACCCTGGAAGACCTGGTCTCGGTTGCAAACATGAGTGCAAGCACCTTGAACCGGCAGTTCAAGGCGTATACGGGCTGGGCTCCTGTGGAGTTTCACATCCACAGGAGAATTGCCTATGCGTGTTCACTCATCCTCAAGGGAGATATGAGTGTAGAGGAGCTCTCCGAAGCCACCGGCTTCTCTGATGCGAACTATTTCTCGCGTCAGTTCCGTTCCCACATGCGTATGAGCCCCAAGCAGTACAAGAAGCTCTGGACTGAACCTATAAGCTAGAGCACCACCCCTTTCTTCAGCAACACATTGGCATAGAGTGCTTTCTCACCGGTTGCCACGATGGCATATGCCTTTTGGGAACGTTCATAGAAGGCGTAGCGATCGATGAAGGTGAATGCCTTGAAAGCGGGGTCCCCTTTCTTGGCAATCTTCTCATACTCTGCCCAGATGGGGGTCTCCACCTTGTCGCCAGGGACCTTTTCCATGAGCACAGCATTGTCAGCATAGGTGTCCAAGGGGAATAGGTGAAGGATGGCTTCGAGGATTGAGGGCACATCATGGCCGTCGAGACGGATGACGCGATCATTCATGGAAGCGGCGGGAAAATTTCCGTCCCCGATGACCAGTTCATCACCATGACCCATTTCCATAAGGACCTTCAAAAGTTCAGGACTGAGAATAGAGGGAATGTTCTTTAGCATGTCAGACTCCTTGTTGAAGAAAAATTCATTGCAATAAAGCAAATCTCATGCGATACTGCAAGAGATGTAAACGATTACATTGCACATGATATACCAAGGGGGACCATATGGCAAATGTTTCTGATAACAAAATGATCAAAGCGGAAAGACGCTACGCTGGAGCGCTTCCAAAAATTGGAATCAGGCCTACTATCGATGGCAGGCAGAGGGGAGTCAGGGAGTCGCTGGAAGAGCAGACCATGAACATGGCTAAGTCAGCAGCCAAGCTCATCAGTGAGAATGTAAGGCACAGCACAGGCGAACCTGTGGAGTGTGTCATCGCTGACTCCACCATCGGTGGGGTACGCGAAAGTGCCGATTGTGCTGAAAAGTTTGCCCGTGAAGGGGTGAGCATCACCCTGACGGTCACACCTTGCTGGTGCTATGGGACAGAGACCTTCGATTTCGACCCTCTCACCGTAAAGGCTGTCTGGGGCTTCAATGGTACTGAGCGACCAGGGGCAGTCTATCTTGCTGCAGTACTTGCCGCACACACACAGAAGGGATTACCCGCTTTCGGCATCTACGGACGGGATGTCCAGGATAATGACGATACCTCCATCCCCAGCGACGTCTCCGAGAAGATTCTTCGCTTCGCACGAGCAGCCCTCGTTGTGGCAACCATCCGTGGCAAGAGCTATCTCTCCATCGGCGGATGCTCGATGGGAATTGCCGGCTCCATTGTCGACCAGGACTTCCTTCAGGATTATCTTGGCATGAGAACAGAAGCCATTGACATGTGCGAGATCGAGAGAAGAATCAATGAGGGGATTTACGACAAGAAAGAATATGAACTGGCCATCAAATGGGTGCGGGAAAACTGCATCCAGGCTGAAGATACTGTCAATGCCCCAGAAAACCGCAGAAGCAAGGAGCAGCTGGACAAGGACTGGGAGTATTGCACCAAGATGGTCATGATCGGACGTGATTTGATGATAGGCAACCCGGAACTCGCCAAGGCAGGCTTTGGTGAAGAGGCATTGGGACACAATGCGATCGCATCAGGGTTCCAAGGCCAGAGACAGTGGACCGACCACTGGCCCAACGGCGATTTCATGGAGACGATGCTTACCACCTCCTTTGACTGGAACGGCATTCGTGAGCCCTACATTGTGGCAACAGAGAATGACTACCTCAACGGTCTTGGCATGCTTTTCAGCAAGCACCTGACAAACCGTGCCTCCATCTTCAGCGATGTGAGAACCTACTGGAGCCCTGATTCCATCGAGCGAGTCACCGGCTGGAAACCAGAAGGCCTTGCCAAGGATGGCTTCATCCACCTCATCAACAGTGGTGCAACCACCCTCGATGCCAATGGTCAGATGAAGGACAAGGATGGCAAGAGTGAGATGAAGCAGTTCTGGGACATCACCGATGAAGATGTGAAGAATGTTCTGGACAACACTCGCTTCAGCGTAGCCAACTGCGGATACTTCCGTGGTGGTGGTTTCAGCTCCACCTTCCTCAGTGAAGGGGACATGCCCCTGACCATGGTCAGGCTCAATATGGTGAAGGGTGTAGGACCAGTCATCCAGATAGCAGAAGGCTGGACCTGTGAAGTTCCTGAAAAGGTCTTTGACATCATCAACAAGAGAACTGACCAGACCTGGCCCACCACCTGGTTCGTTCCCAGAACTGATGGCAAGGATGGTCCCTTCAAGGATGTCTATTCAGTCATGGCAAACTGGGGAGCCAACCATGGAGCGCTCGGTTATGGGCACTTCGGTGCAGACATGATGGCCCTGGCTTCGATGCTGCGCATCCCTGTATGCATGCACAACGTTCCAGAAGAGCAGATCTTCCGTCCTAGCGCCTGGTCTATGCTGGGTATGGACAAGGAAGGCGCTGACTTCCGCGCTTGTCAGAACTTCGGGCCCCTGTACGGCAAGTACTGAGCGAAGAAGTAGCTGAATTACAGTGTAAAAACTATGTAGAGTAGAAGAGGAGCTGATCGAATGGTCAGCTCCTCTT
>CAZTXW010000047.1:0-16014 GCA_964617345.1 uncultured Sphaerochaeta sp.
CAGGAAGAGGGAGCGTTTTGCGCTCCCTCTCCTTGGTCCAATCTATATGCATTTCTGCAGCATGGTAAGTATCGATCAAATTCCCTAGGTAATCCAAAATAATTCTATGCATAAACTACCTCGGCAGGTTTGTGTGTATATTGGTTTTTATAGCGGGTAACACACAAAGCCCTTTGCCATGCATACAGGATTACCCCCAAGTCTTCTTAACAAATTCATTCTCATTACAACAAAATAGTACCATAAATGTCTTTTTTGCTTTACAAATCCAAAAAGTCGTATAAATAATAGGATATTCCGAGACTTCGGTTATGCAGGACGGGAAGCCTGGTCCATGTCGTCGATATGACACCGTAGTGCCCATAAACCCACATTAATTAAGCTATATGAATAATAGGAGGTATGTTGCGGCCTTTTGCCGCCTGATAGCTTGTTTTCGCCAATCTCACAAAATTCCAAAGAACTTGCTGCAGGACGGGAAGCCTTGTCCTTCGGGACGCAAGCTAAGCCAGCAGTTCTTTACATCATTCGTCTGGATACTCAATGCAGGACGGGAAGCCTGGTTCATCAGAAATGATCGGGGTATCTGAATTTTGAAACGATTGGAGGACTGTATGGATAGGACAATTGAGAATTTGAAGGAATTGGTTCGCGCAGGGCGGGCTCTTATTCCGGCTCACAAAGTGGTACTTAACGGAACTCTTGTCAATGTAATGACAAGTGAATACTACCCAGCCGATGTAGCTATTTTCAATGACATGATTGTAGCTGTCGGTAATGTACAGGATTACATAGGTCCTGCTACTGAAAAGATTGATGCTACGGGAAAATATCTCGTACCTGGCCTGATCGATGGGCACATCCATAGCGAATGCAGCAAGCTCAGCATCACCAGTTTTGCAAAAGCCATTGTTCCTTGCGGAACTACCAGCATGATCTCAGGTTTGGACGAATACATTTCGGTTTCCGGCCTGGAAGGACTGAAAGAGGTCTTTCAAGAGATCAAAGCAAGTCCCCTTAAAGTCTTTTGGGGCGCCCCCTACAAAACACCTTATACCTTCCCCACCTCAACCATTGCCTTTAACTTCACCAAGGAAGTGCATAAGGAGGTGCAGCAGTGGCCAGAATGCTTCGGTGTTTGGGAAACAGTTCGAGAAGCTATCCAAGAACTCGATGATGACACCTTTGGAGCTCTTGCTGAAGCTGCTAAAAACAGGCTCCCTGTCTTTGGTTGTGCCCCTATGGCCCAAGGCAATGATCTGAATGGATACCTTTGTGCAGGGATACGGCTAGACCATGAGAGCTATGACCACCAGGAGGTTGTGGAGAAACTTCGAAAAGGTATGCATATGCTTATCAGGGAATCCTCTGTAACACATTTCCTCAAGGAGAATATGCGTTCCGTTACCGAAGTAAACCCAGCGTTAGCCCGTAGGATCAGCTTTTGCACCGATGACGTTACTGCCACCGACCTGATAGAAAAGGGACATGTCGACAACTTGGTCAGATTGACCATTGCCGAGGGTGTAGACCCAATGATTGCCATACAGATGGCAACCATCAACAGTGCAGAGGCATACCGGATTGACCATCTGGTTGGATCAATTTCACCAGGTAGGATTGCAGATATCCTCCTTGTGGATGACCCAAAAAGCTTCAAGGTTGAAACTGTCATCTCCAATGGCCGACTGGTCGCCCACAGGGGAGAACTCACCTATACCTTGGATGCACCCAAAAGGAGCCCAGTCCTTACCAGTCCGCTCAAGTGCAAGCCTGTCAGCAAGGAAGACTTTGAATACAAGGTAGATATTGCACAAGGAGAAGCAAAAGTACTCTCCATGGAAGTAAAGGGCCCCTTTGTAAGAAAGCGTAGGGATGTCCTTCTTACAGTAAAGGACCATGTGGTGCTTGCCGATACAGACCAGGACGTCCTTATGGTATCAGTACTCGAAAGATTCGGACGCAATGGGAACAAGGCCCTGGCATTTTGTTCTGGATGGAATCTGAAAAAAGGAGCTATGGCCTCTTCTGCAGCCCCTGATGACAACAACATTATCGTGTTGGGAGCAAATCCTTCCGATATGGCGGTGGCTGTCAACCATCTCATCAAAAAAGGTGGTGGCCAAGTGGTTGTAAACGACGGGAAAATCCTTGAATTCCTCTCACTCCCTGTTGGAGGGATCGTAAGTGACAAGGAGCCTCAAGAGATTGCAGAAAGGGAAGTGCTGTTGTCAAAGGCAGCAAACAGCCTGGGATGTGACCTTCCGGAACCTTTGATGTACATGTTCTTTTTGCCAATCACAGCAATTCCAGACTATGCCATCACCGATGTAGGTCCTATCGACTGTATCGCATTAACAACATTTGATCCGATACTTCAACTCCTTGAAAAAAAATAAAGGTCTAACAATATGACAATCACAACAAAATCTAATCCCATTTTTCGATCTGGTGATATTGGGGGGGTCGTATACTCCTATTTTGGGAATATCATTAACTTCATTATTATTGCATTCGCACTCGAAGGTATCGGTTGGCCCGCCACCATCATTTATGGCAGGGTCATCCCAGGGCTTGCCGTCGGACTCATGCTTGGAAGTTTTTCCTATGCTTGGCAAGGATACCGCCTGAAAAAGAAAACGGGAAGGTCTGATGTGACAGCCCTACCCTCAGGAGTATCGACGCCTGCCCTATTCGTATACCTGTATGGGGTCATCTACCCCCTGCACTATTCTGGCTTGGATCCAGAGACATGTTGGATGGCAGCTACCGCAGCATGTTTCCTTGGTGGAGTCATAGAATGCTTGGGAGGACTCATAGGTCCCTATGTTCGCAGGCTCATCCCACGCGTTGCCATGCTGGGGACAGTCGCTGGCATAGGTCTTGTCTGGATGGCGACTGCAGGATTATTTGAAGTCTATCATGACCCAATCCTGGGAATGCCTGTGGTAATAATTGCCATCATAGGACTTATAGGAGGCTATGTTTTCAAGCGAAGGGTACCCATGCTTTTGGTTTCAGTCGTGTTTGGAATCGTATGGGCACTGGCTCTAGGACGGGTACAAGTGGATACTTCCACATTGGGAGTCTCCCTTCCAATCCTTTCCATCTCTGCTGTCATTGGGGGATTCAAGTATATCATTCCTTTCCTCAGCATCATCATCCCCATAGAAATTTATAATTTTATTGAGACTATGGACAACGTTGAATCTGCTATAGCTGCAGGGGATGAGTACAACGTAGGTCAGTCACAGTTCATTGATGGGCTTTGCACCATGGGCTCTGCCCTGTTCGGTTCAATTGTTCCCAACACTGTCTGGCTCGGACACGCTGGATTGAAGAAAAGCAATACGGGAATAGCCTACTCCTGGATTTCTGGAATCTTGTATGCAGTCTCAGCTCTATTTGGTATCTACGGATTCATGAACTCCCTGATGCCACCGGTAGTAGCCTCAATAACCTTCCTCTGGTGCGCTATGCTGATGTTGGTGCAAGCGACCACTGATGTACCCCGTCGTCATGGAGCGGCATTGGCAATTGCTTTGGTTCCCCATCTTGCAGATGTGCTATACACATATGTCCGTGATGCCTTAGGAGCCTTTGGGATTTATCTTGAGGATGCGTTGACTATGAACAGCACAGATGAAATATCCCAGGCTATGCTCACCTATGGAGTTGTCTGGAAGGGAGTTGCCTCACTGCACTTTGGTTCTATCCTAGTCAGTATCATCTGGGGAACAGTTGTAGCCTTCATCGTTGACCGACGGATGGATAAAGCTGCTGTGGCCTTCATTGTAGCAGCAGTACTCTCATTCTTTGGCTTTATCCATGCCCCTGCCTTGGGGATTGGCTTTGCTACCATGCACTTCCCGTATGCTGTAGGCTACCTTCTCGCTGGTGCAATTTGTTATGCCACCCATCTGAGTCAGAACAGACTCATGGATGTTCCTCGCCGTTACGATTATGTCTAAAGAAGAGGTATAGTATGGATGTTAAATGTGTAAGAATCCTTAGGCCCTATAGTGAAGCAGCTTCTGAAAAACGAACTATCTATATTGATGATGATGCCCAGTATGCACTCATCAAGGAGTGGGATGAAACAATTCTCGTCAGGGGTCGGCGTGATGTCAAGGACATCACAATAAAGCCACTGAAGCCCAATGACCAGAATGGTTTTATTGCCCGTGCAAGCCAAGATCTCATTGATGCGCTGTATATCGAATATGGAGAAGAGGTACTGTTGATTTCATGAAAAAAGAACAATTGAAAAGATTGATCGACGTGGCAGCCGGAAGAACCCCGGCTGACCTCGTCATAAGGAACTGTAAGGTGGTAGATGTCTATGGGGCATCAATACTCGAAGGGGATGTTGCAGTCTGTGGAGAAGTCATTGCTGGAATTGGATCCTACCAAGGCAAAAAGGAAATTGACGCCCAAGGGATGTTCCTTGCTCCAGGCTTTATCGACAGTCACATACATATCGAATCTTCCTATGTCACCCCAGAAGAGATTGGACGCTTGCTGGTCCCCCATGGAGCTACAACCATCATCGCTGACCCCCATGAAATTGTTAATGTGTGTGGATTGGATGGTATGGACTATATGCTTGGAGCTGCTTCAGAAACGGCTTTGGACATCAAGTTCATGTTGCCTTCTTGTGTTCCAGCTACACCCTTCGAACATTCTGGAGCAAGAATTGATGCTTCACAGATGGAAATTCCCATCAAGGATGACCGAATCCTTGGCCTAGGGGAGTTTATGAATTTCCCCGGTGTCGTCCAAGCGGCTGAGGGTGACCTGGACAAGCTGATGGTTGCGAAAAATGTGGGGAAGCTCATAGATGGGCACAGTCCGGGCCTTCAGGGTAATGCCCTGAATGCCTATGCTGCGGCCCTGATCCATACCGACCATGAGTGTTCAACAGTTGATGAGATGCTGGATAGGATTTCTAGGGGTATGTATGTTCTCCTACGCGAAGGATCTGCATGCCATGAGCTCAGACACCTGCTGAAGGCACTGACGCCACTCAATAGCCGACGTTGTCTGCTATGTAGTGATGACCGTCAGCCAAAAACAGTCTTTGAGCGTGGCCATCTTGATGATCATCTGAGAATCTGCGTTGAGGAAGGCATTGATCCGATCATTGCTATCCAAATGGCAACTCTGAATGCAGCCGAATGTTTCCGCCTGACTGACCGAGGAGCTATTGCCCCAGGGTTGAGGGCAGACTTTGTGTTGTTTGACAATCTCACCGATTTCACTATCAGGGCGGTGTACCTGAAGGGAGAACTGGTTGCTGAAAATGGAAAATACCTTTTGCCTGTCCACAGGCATGATATTTCACAAGTCCGTGGAAGCTTCCATGTCAAAGACTTTTCACAAGAGAAGCTCAGGCTGAGTCTCTCTTCTGATAAGGTACATGTTATCGATATCCTTCCAGGGAGTGTCGTAACAGGAAAAAGTATTGCACACATCAAACGGAACACGAAGGGAGAATTTGTCTATGATCCAGAACTTTCCATCGTCAAGGTTGCTGTTGTGGAACGCCACCAGAATACAGGGAATGTTGCATTGGGACTTCTCAGGGGCTATGGCATCACGTGTGGGGCTGTGGCGCTCTCAATCGCCCATGATTCACATAACATCATCGTTGTCGGAACAAACGACAGCGATATGGCGTGTGCTGTTGAGGCGTTGATAGCCCAAAATGGTGGTATTACCCTAGTAAAGGATGGAGATGTCCTGGATTCGATGCCCATGCCTGTAGGAGGGGTCATGAGTGACCAGAGTGGAGAATGGGTCGATAAGAAGCTTACCAGCATTCATGAGACAGCTTATACTCACCTAGGTATCAGTAAGGATGTCGATCCTATCATGACGCTCTGCTTCATGTCACTTGCGGTGATTCCTGAACTCAAGCTCACCGATATGGGTCTCTTTGATGTCACTACGTTTACATTTATTTCGCTTGAGGCCGAATAGAGACAAAGGCCCTCATAGCTGGAACAGGAAGAGGGAGCGTTTTGCGCTCCCTCTCCTTGGTCCAATCATCTGCCTATGATCGTCCTACCAACTAAGGTCCTAGTGCTTGCCAGTAAGTGCTGACAGGCACTAGCCTCAGGTTTTTTAGCTGTTAGCTCTTCTTCTCTTTCTTGAAGCAGAGGAACCAGTCCAGGCAGTACTGATCTGCATCAGTGCTTTCCATGCGCTCCTTGGCAGTACCACAGGAACCAGCGGTGGGAATGATGACATCATCACCAGGCATCCAGTTGGCTGGAGTGGCGACATGGTCCCTATCAGCCTTCTGCAGGGCCAGCACTACGCGCTTGATCTCATCGAAGTTTCTTCCAGTGGAAGCGGGGTAGAACAGGATGGTCCGTACAATGCCCTCTGGGTCTATGACGAATACGGCTCTGACAGCCTGGGTGGAGGATTGGGACTGTACCATTCCATACTTTCGGGAGACATCCATCTTGATGTCTTCGATGAGGGGGAACTTGACCTCGATGTTCTTCATGCCATTCCATTCGAGCTCCTGAATCTTCCTCAGCCATGCAATGTGGGCATAGAGGGAGTCGATGGAGAGTCCGACCAACTCAGTGTTTAGTGCCTTGAACTCATCTGCCATTGAGGCAAATGTCATGAATTCAGTGGTACAGACCGGGGTAAAGTCAGCGGGGTGTGAGAATAGGATTACCCATTTCCCTGCATAGTCTTCGGGGAAATTGATATCGCCCTGGGTTGTCACTGCGTGAAAGGATGGTGCCTTGTCGCCGATGAGGGGCAGGCTTGGGTTTGTGTTGGTTCTAATTTCTTCCATTGTTTCATCTCCTTACAGATTGGATTATTTATCTTGTACCCTCAGTATAGCAAGACTATTTTATAATATCAAGTACTTATTGATAATCATTTCTATTAGTGTTTCACTAGGATATTCCTTGTCCTCTTGGATCCTCATGTTTCATGTTTAGCGCTGTTTGGGCAAACCCTCCCCTTGTTATCAAAGCCGCAGGAAGGTATTATGAGACACATACCTAGGAAGGACCATCATCAGGAATAAAGGTAGCATTGTACGCCGTTTTATCGTGGGGATCAGCATCATAGGCCTCACGATGTTGGGCATTGGAACCTTCAAGTTCACCCTGCACAACAAGGCGATGGATATGAATACTCTCGTGGAAAAGACTCATGAAATACTGCATGAGTCAGCTTCATTGAAGATTGCCTATCAGAATATTATCCTCCATGAACGGGCCTATCTGCTTACAGGAGAGCATGATGAAATCCTGCAGATTGACTTTTTCATCGACTCCTTTGTACAGCATCACAGGAGCCTCTCATCCCTGACACAAGAGAATGGGCTCCAACAGCAAGAGCTTGCCAGACTCATGCAGGTATTCCAGAACATGCACACCAAGGTGATCGCCCCCATGCTTCAGATGCGCTCGCTGATGGAAGCCTCACCTGCAGACTTTATCCAGGGGCTCCAGTTCACGGAAAAATTTCACCAAACAGAGGCATACACCTCCGAACAGCTTGCCATCCTCGATAGCATAGAGCAACGTGCGCAGCGCCAGCTGTCAGAGCGACAAGAGACAATGCAGCGATGGTATGGCTACGATACTCTCCTTACCATTGTTGGTCCCATGATCATCCTTTTGGTTACCTTCCTGACTGGATTGTTTGCGCTGCTGAAGATTGCCTCCTATCGCAAGGAGCAGGAGGCCTACCAGCAACAACTGAAAGATAGTCGTGACCGGTACAGCAATGTCATAGAAGGGGCAAATGTAGGCACCTGGGAGTGGAAGGTGCAGGAAAAAACCATTTCCATCAACGAGAAATGGGCAGAGATGCTGGGCTACACCCTTTCTGAACTCCAACCCATCTCCTTCAATACATGGGATGATAGGATTCACCCCGATGACTATCCCCTGTCCCAGAAGATGATCGAAGAGGTGTTCTCAGGAAAACGGAAGGTCTATAGCTTTGACGTACGCCTGCAATGCAAGGATGGCTCCTGGCTCTGGGTCCATGACCAGGGAAAGGTCATCTCCTGGGATGATGAGGGCAAGCCCCTCCTGATGACAGGAACCCATACAAATATCAGCAGACGCAAGGAAGCACAGATCGCCCTGGAAAAGAGTGAAGAGGCTAGTCGCCTCCTCATCGATTCCATGATCCAAGGCCTCGCACACTGCGAAGTCATCCTCGATGAGGAGGGCAAGCCGTATGATGCTCGGTTCATCAAGGTAAATCCAACGTTCGAACACTTTCTTGAGGTTCCCCATACCTACCTACTCGGCAAGACCCTGCGTGAAGTGATGCCTGAAGTGGAAGATATCTGGATAACTCGCAACGGTGAGGTCGCCCTCAGTGGAATACCTACCTCGTATGAGGCGTACAGCAAGGTGTTGGACAAGTTCTTCTTCGCATCCACCTACTGCCCACACCCAAACCAATTCGCCACCATCATGGAAGACATCACTGAACGCAAGAGACTGGAACAGCAGGTATTCTACGAGAAGGAACTCTTTGAGACCACCCTGCTCTCCGTTGGTGATGGCGTCATCTCAACCGATGCAGAGGCAAATGTCCTCTTCATGAACAAGGTGGCCGAACAGCTAACCGGCTGGAGAGCTGACGAGGCAAAAGGCCGCCCATTCACGGAGATCTTCAGGATTGTCTCTGGCGCCGAACGTACAAAGTGTCCAGACCCCGTATCACAAGTCCTGCAACAGGGAAGTGCCGTCACCTTGCTGCACGACACCATCCTCATAGCACGTGATGGGGTCGAACGCTACATCGATGACAGCGCTTCCCCCATCCTGGATAGGGACAAGACGATCAAGGGCGTGGTACTGGTATTCCGTGACAGCACAGAAAAAAAGATGGAACAGGATAAGATCCTACAGCTAAGCTACCGCGACTCATTGACCGGGCTCTACAACCGTCGCTACTACGAACAGATCAAGCAGACAGTCGACAGTGAACCCTACTACCCCCTAACCCTTGTCCTTGGGGATGTGAATGGCCTCAAGCTTACCAATGATGCATTCGGTCATGATGCTGGGGATCAACTGCTGAAAAAGGTCGCAACAGTATTTCGCAAGACCTGCAGGGAGGGGGATATCATCACAAGGCTCGGCGGTGATGAGTTCATCCTCCTGCTGCCCAGAACCGATGCACCCAATGCCAAGATCATTGTCGACCGCCTCAATGAGGCCCTCTCTGCAGAAGAGATACGGGGCCTGCGCGTCTCTGTATCCTTCGGGTATTCAGTGAAGAAAGGGGAACCGGTCACCTTTGAAGAGACCTTCAAGCTTGCTGAAGATGGCATGTACATCGAGAAGCTTTCCAAGAGCTCGGCTTTCAAGAAACATGCCATCGACACCCTATTGGTCAAGCAGTTCGAACTGAACCAGTGGGAGAAGGAGCATAGTGTCATGGTCGGGCAACTCAGCAAGGCCTTTGCCGAGGCGATGGGCTTTTCCAAGGAAGAGGTCTGGCAGATCGAACGGGGAGCCTGCCTCCATGACCTGGGCAAGATTGCCATAGACGAGAGCATCCTCTCCCAGAAGGAAGGTCTCACCCAAGCCCAATGGCTCGAGCTGAAGCGCCATCCAGAAATAGGGTATACGATACTCCGCTCCGTTGGAGAGTATGCTCCCTTTGCAGAGTATGTGCTCTACCACCATGAGAAGTGGGACGGAACAGGCTATCCCCAAAGACTGAAAGGACCTGACATTCCCCAGCCTGCAAGGATGATCGCCATCGTGGATTCCTATGTTGCCATGATAAGCGACAGGGCATACAAACAGGCCCTCACCCCACAGGAAGCAATTGAGGAACTCTATGCCTGCAGAGGTACACAGTTCGATCCTGAACTGGTCCCCCTCTTTGTGGAGAAGGTGCTTTCGAAAGACCACCAGGGCACAGCTGGCGACCTGTAACATGCAAGCCATGCAACAGAGGGAAGAAACATATATCCATCACAGAGAGGATGTATCATAGTATCAAGCGAGGGAAAATGGAGAATATCACACGCGTTGGCGAACATTGTTTTGGATGCACAGCATGCGAGCACATCTGTCCTGTCTCATGCATACGCATGAAACAGGATGCCAAGGGGTTTCTCTATCCAGTCGTTGATGAGAGCCAATGCACCGACTGTGGGGCATGCCTGCAAGTCTGCCCGTATGTCACTGCTGCCAACCTGGGATCTGAGCTGTTCCCCGATACTCTTGTCTATGCTGCCAAGCATACTGACACTGCAACCAGAATACAAAGTTCTTCGGGAGGTGCTTTCATCGCCCTTTCACATCTTGTTCTTGCTAGGCAAGGTGTAGTGTATGGCGTCGGATATGACAGTGAAATGACAGCTTGTCATATGCGTGCGACCTCTCTTGACCAATGCAATGCGTTTTGTGGTTCCAAATATGTGCAAAGCAATCTCAGCTCCACGTTCAAGGATGTTGAACAGGACCTTACGAATGACCTTCCTGTCCTCTTTACCGGCACCCCATGCCAAGTTGCAGGGCTTCGCTCCTACCTACAGAAAGCGTATGAAAACTTGTGGCTGGTCGACCTCATTTGCCATGGGGTCCCTTCTCCAAAAGTATTCAAGGACTATCTTTGCCAGATGGAACAGCAGGAAGGCAGTCCTGTGATCGATTGCAAGTTTAGGGATAAGAGCCAAGGGTGGAAGAATCTTGTTATGAAGCTCGATTTTACCTCGCATAGCAAGACGATCGATGCTTCCGACTCCTCCTTCTACTCCCTGTTTGTCGATGGCACCATGCTACGCCCATGCTGTTATGAGTGCAAGTTCTCAAATTTTGACCGTCCAAGTGATATCACCATCGGGGACTTCTGGGGAATTGAGCATACCCTTCCCCAGTTCGATGATACAGAGGGGATTTCCTTGCTATTGGTTAACACCCGAAAGGGTGAGGCTCTGTTTGCCTTAGTTTCAGACCAACTTGCATGCGTCCAAAGCACCCATACCGATTGCCTCCAACACAGCCTGTATGCTCCTACCGGTCCCAGCAGGGAGACTGATGCATTTTGGAGGGCGTATGAAGAGCATGGATACGCCTATGCTGCACACAAAGCCCGAAATGGGAGAACAGAGCTCTCATAACAGTCCAGTACGGTGTTTTTCCAAACCCTGGCCGGGTCCTTAGTGTTGCCTACTGGGAAATGCTTTGCCAACCATACGACGGTTGCTCCTCTGATAACTCAGTCCCACCAGAACAAGCAGGAGGCCTGAGACAATGAGCAGGCTCTCTATGGAGACGATGTCTGCAAGGGGGCCATACAAGAGAATGCCTAGGGGCAGGGAGAAACCTGAGATAAGGTCAACGATGGAGAAGACCCTTCCCATCTTGTCGGGCTCCACAATCTCCTGGATCAGCACTGTCTCAGCAGTTGCGAGGATCGGCATGAAGATGCCGACAAAACCCATAACCAACAGATAGAGGGAAAATGGCTTGGCAACTCCCAGCAGGGTAAAGCCGATCCCAAAGCCAACCCATGCCCAAGCTATGGTATGCACCTTGTCCCTGAACTGCCCCTTCAGGGCGATGAAGAGACCACCAAGGAGGCTTCCTGCTGTCCAGGCTATCTCATTGGCAGTCAGCTTCCATATCTCAGATCCAAAGGAGCGTTCGACCAGCAGCGGAGTCAGGATGGCAGCTGGGGTGACCAGGAAGAAGGCGACTGCATAGTAGAGGATAAGACGCTTGAGCACCGGATTGCCGAAAGTGTAGGAGAGGCCCTCCTTCATCTCCTTACGTACAGAGAATGTTGCACTGGCATGCTTGATCTGCTCGACCTTGATGGAGGTAAAAGCCCCTATGGCAAGGAGAGCGGTAATGACATCGAGCAGGAAAGCCCAGGAGATGTTCATCACCGAAAGCACCAGACCTCCGACAGCTGGAGAGAGTAGCATCAGAACTGAGCGTACGCTCTGGTTGATGCCCTGTATCCTGGTAAGGTTTTCCTTGGGTACCAGCTGGGGGAAGATAGCATTGACAGCAGGGCTCTGGACTCCTGAGCCCAGCGATCGAATGACAGAAACTGCAAGCAGGAGTTCAAGATGCCTATATCCCATCCGGAAAAGGATGAACAGGGCAAGGGTAGCGGCCCCTATGAAGCCATCACTGAGCATTATCAGAAGCTTGCGGCTATACCTGTCCGCCCAGACCCCACTGTACAGGGAGATGAGAAGGGCGGGGACCATCGTCGCAAGGGCGACACCCATCATCCACGTTCCACTGGAGGTCTCAAGTGTCACATACCAGATGATGGCATAGCCAACCACAGAAGAGCCGAAGATGGAGAGGTTCTGACTCACAAGAAAGAGCAGTATGCTTGGGGTGAGTAGTTTTGCTTTTTGCTTGTCAGGTAGTGAGTTCATTGCTATTCCTTCCTACCAGTGTGGTAGGAATTTGACTATACCAAGAAGGGTATGACAGTACAAGGCCAATGACATCTGTTTTGGGGTATTGGATTTCACTGCGATGCAAGGATTTTCCCTTCAGAAGGGAATGTAAGGTGATTCTCCTCTGATCCTACGTGAAGGGATGTATGTTCAATCTCACACCTTCCATACCCCTTGCTCTCTCATCCGTTTGTTGGTCCTCTGGTACAGCAGTCCCACCAGGGCCATCAGAACCCCTGAGACGATAAGAAGGCTCTCAATGGAGACGATGTCTGCAAGGGGGCCATAGAAGAGCATACCCAACGGGATGGTGCTCCCGGAGAGGACCTGCACAATGGAGAATACCCTCCCCATCTTGTTCGCCGGGGTAATCTTCTGGATCATGACAGTCTCAGCTGTGGTAAGGATCGGCATGAAGATGCCCACGATGGTCATGATAAGGAGATAGAGGGAGAAGAAGGGGGCGAGTCCCAGCAGGGCGAACCCTACGCCCAGGGCAACAAGGGAGATGGCGATAGCCTTCACCTTATCGTTGAAGTGACCCCGCAAGGAGACCAGTATCCCTCCGATAAGGTTTCCCATTGTCCAAGAGACCTCATTGACAGTCAGCCGCCATACCTCGGGACCAAAACTGCGTTCAACCAGCAGTGGGGTAAGGATGGCTGCTGGGGTAAGCAGGAAAAAGGCAAACGAGTAGTAGATGATGAGACTGCGCAGTACTGGATTACTGAAGGTATAGCGCAACCCTTCGAACATGGCATGCACCACAGGGACATCCCTCTTTGCCCGTTTGATTGAATCGACCTTGATAAAGATGAAGACAGCAAGAGCCACTGTGGCGGTAACCACATCAAGAAGGAATGTCCAGGAAATGTCCATCAGACCCAGTACCATCCCTCCCACAGCAGGAGCGAGCATGTACAAAACTGAGGATATGCTCTGGTTAATGCCTTGGATGCGTGTCAGGTGTGTCGAAGGAACCAGCTGGGGTAGGATGGCACTTACGGCAGGGCCCTGGACGCCACTGCCTAGGGAGCGTATGACCGAGACAAGCAAGAGCAGCCACAGCTGTTGGAAGCCCAGGCGAAAGAGGATAAACAGGATAAGGGTGACCAGGGCGATGAATCCATCGCTGAGCATGATCAGGTATTTCTTGCGGTAGCGGTCAGCCCACACTCCGCTGTACAGCGATATGAAGAGGTGGGGAACCATATTTGCCAGGGTGGCGTACATAAGCCAGATACCGCTGGAGGTCTCGATGGTTATGTACCAGATGATGGAAAACCCCACTACGGAGGATCCAAAGAGGGAGAGGTTCTGACTTACCATGAAAAGCACTATCCGCACAGAAAAAAGATCACTTCCATCACTCTTTCTCGTACTGTCCATGTACTCACCTGGCAGGCCTCCCACAAGGCACATACCCACGTATTACGATACTACCATTAGGCTTCAAGGACAAGCTTTCTTCCCAAAGCACGCATATCGAAATCCATCAGAATGGAGCAAATGGAGGCCAGATACCGAGCCAAGATACTCCAAGGTCTTTACTGAATAGAAGCTGACATGGCTCTTCTCCCGGATGTAGTGCCAGCCAAGAAAATGTTCCTCGTCAGTATGATGCAGGAGTGTCATCACCGAGAGGACGCCTGTAGGTGCCAACAGGGAAGAGAAAAGTTTGAATGCAGATAAGGGGTCAGGGAGATGCTCAAGGACCTCTGTGCAGGTAATGAGGTCATAGGATGCATCAGTATAGATCTTCTCAGGGCTGAAATACAGGTCATAGCGATCAACACGGTATCCATACTCATCTTCCAGGAGCTTTGCCAACACCGGGGAAGGTCCGCTGCCAAAATCAAGGGCAGTCTTCCCTTTTCCTGCAAAAGGGAGGACTGCACCCTCTATGAAAGATCTGAAGTAAGATACATAACGAGGATCGTCAGAGGAGTTCTCATGCAATGAGTACTCCAGAAAGGCTTGTTCTTCACTGGGATGAAAAGAGGGGTCCAATGTGATGAGTTCACAATGGGGACAGAGGTGGTACACACCCCGTTTGGGGTGTGTGATGGCTCTTGTTGGATGCCCACAGAGGATACAGGGCATATATCCTATCGCTTTCTTCAGAATGTCACCGTCTTATCAGCCCACTCCACCATCTGGACACAATCGATCATGGTTCTGATGGGACAGATCTCAGTCTCGCCCATCATCCTCGATTGCAGGCACGTTCCACAGGCTAGTATCTCCCCATCGATGGCATGAAAGGTTGCAACTTGCTCAGCAACGTTGAACTTCTCATGCGTAAGGGTCTCGATTTCCACAGCTTCACCCATAAGGAATACCTTTACCTCATGGCCGCTCTTCTTTGCAGTCACGGCAAATCTCATTGCATTCCAGGCTTTCTCATACTCTTTTGTCTCAATGATTATTCCAAGCTTCATATCAGTACTCCCTTATGACCTTCAACAAACTCGCTAGGACAGCATCAATCTCTTCTTTCGTAGTATGACGGCCCAAGCTAAACCGAACAGCACCTCGTCCAACCCTATCAGAAACCCCCATGGCAGCCAATACTGGAGAGATGGCAGTGGTCCCTGCATGACAGGCAGAGCCTGTAGAGGCAGCGACATCACTGAGGTTGCCCAGGATCTTGTGTCCGTCATATCCTAAAAAACTGATATTGAGGGTGTTGGGTAGCCTCTTTTCAGGATGGCCATTCAGAACTATAGTCTTGCCAAAACTCTCTTGTAGTTTGCTGTAGAAGTACTCTGTGAGGCCTTTGACAGCACTGCTTTGTAGCTCTGTCATAGCAACCTCACAAGCTTTGCCCAATCCCACTTCAAGAAGAATGATCTCTGTCCCTGCCCTTCTCCCGTTTTCATGATCAGCACCATGGATCAGGGGCTCGATGTGAAGGCCTTCTCTCATATACAGGGCACCAACGCCTTTCGGGGCGTAGAGCTTATGGCCGGCTATGGTAAGGAAATCAACGCCAAGTGATGTTACATCGAGGGGGACCTTCCCTACTGACTGGGAGGCATCGGTATGAAACAATACCGCGTGTTTCTTACATACCCGACCTATTTCCTCAATTGGTTGCAGGGTCCCCACCTCGTTGTTGGAGTGCATGATGGTGACCAGTACGGTCTTGTCGGTGATGAGGCTCTCTATAGCAGAAGATTTCACCATGCCATAGGAATCAACAGGGACATAGCTTACTTCATAGCCCAGGCTCTCAAGGTACTTGCAGGGCTTGAGGATGGCAGGGTGCTCGATCCTGCTCGTTACTATGTGCTTGCCCTTGTTCCTGAAGGTATGGGCAACACCTTTGAGGACCATGTTGTTTGATTCGCTTCCCCCACTGGTGAAGATTATTTCATCTGCTGTGCAACCTATCAGGGAAGCAACCTGAGCCCTTGCCTGCTCAACAGCAGCTTTGGCAGTAATGCCCAAGCTATGGGTACTGGAAGGGTTTCCATAGTGCCCATAGAGGAAAGGTAGCATAGCCTCGGCCACCTCTTTGTCGATGGGCGTTGTTGCATTGTAATCAAGATAGATCATCGTGGTGCCTC